>CADEEJ010000244.1 GCA_902826315.1 uncultured Steroidobacter sp. | reverse complement strand
TGCGCGCAACCCAAAGCTGCTCAGCATTCTCTGCTGTCACGAGCACGGTCCGCGGAATGCCACGCAGTGCGGCCAGTGCATCAGACGACAAACCCCAAGCGCGCAGCAAATCCTGATCGCAGAGCACGGTCATGTTGCGCTTATCGGCGAACAACGCGTGCACGCGCGGATTTGGGGTGACCACGACCGCCGAGCTTACATAGGCCGCTCGAAGTGCGGCGTGCTCTGGTTTGTCGAGCGCAAAATCCACGAGCCGATTGTAGATAAGATCCACTGGCTCGCTATTCACCAGGAGCTGACCGTTCTCGTATCGCAGATGCTCGGCGCCCACGACACACGCTTCAATTCCGTGCCGGACGAACAAGCGCTGTGCGAGCAGAAATTCCGGATAGAGATACTGCTCCTCGGGCCGGTCATCGATGATCGCGATCCGCCGGAGCGCGCTGGACTTGCGCTGCAGCCTCCACTCGTTTCCGAACATCCGCATCACGGCAGTTGCGAACTCGCCCACGCCGGATCGGCCCAGCGCCGTATCCACTTCCGCGCAACATGCGCGCTGCGCGCGAACCAGAAGCGCATTCAAGAATGCGCCGCCCGCATTCGTGTTGACCTCGATCAGCCTCGGCCCATCGTCCGTCAGATGGAAGTCGTAGCCCATGAAGGCCCCGAGGGGCCCATGGTCGCAGCCGGCAATGGCCGGCGCCCACGAAAGCACGGCGTTGCGATATGCCGGCAGCGCGACGGCGGCTTCGATCGCTCGCACGATTCGCAGCATCTCGCCAATCTCATCCGCGGATAGAAAGACAGGGGTATTGGAAAAGAGGTGCGGCCGTTCCTCGATGAAGGCAGCACTGAGCGGCGTATCCCCCATCTCCTTCTCAAGCGCCTGTCGCAGACCCGCGTGGTCCACCGTGATGCAGAAGCACTCGCGATTGAGGCGGTGGGAAATGCTTCGTATTGGGTCAATGGCACTCAAGCGTTTCCCCGGCCGATCTCATCGACGTGCTCCTTGATGCGCACGCGATCCAGGGAAGGCAGCGGCAGGCTGCAGAAGATCTTGATGCGACTCTCGAGCTCCCTGAATATTCTGTGGAATGCGGCAAGCTTGACCTCTTCCGTCCCCTCGACCGCGGCGGGGTCCTCGACTCCCCAATGAGCGGTGATCGGCTGGCCCGGCCATACAGGACAGACCTCGCCTGCAGCCTTGTCACACACTGTAAAGACAAAGTCCAAGTTCGGTGCGCCGGGACGTGCGAACTCGTCCCAACGCTTGCTGCGCAGTCCATCGGTCGGGAGTTGCAGGCGCTCCAGTAACCGCAGCGTCAGCGGATTCACGTCCGGCTTTGGATAGCTGCCTGCGCTGTATGAGACAAACTTACCCGCACCCCATCGCTTGAGAAGCACTTCCGCCATGATGCTACGAGCGGAGTTGCCGGTGCACAGGAACAGAACGTGATAAGGACGTTGGCTCATGGCTTGACCATTAGAACTGCAGTGGATGGACACAGGCGGCTGAACTGACTGCTGCCTTGGATTTGAAGTGGAGCTTCCGTTCGCGGCACGGCGCGATAACCCCGCGCTGCAAAGAACTTCTCGGCCGTTGTCGTTAACAGGTAGATGGCCTTCGACCCTCGGCGTTCAGCGAGTACTTCGGCTGCTTGCGCCAAGCGGCTGCCCAACCTCTCGCCGCGAAGCTCCGCTGTGACCACGAGCGAGCGCAGCAGCACGTGTTTTCCACACGGCTCGAGTGCGACGGCCCCGACCACTCCCTTCTCGTCCCGACACACCAGAAAATGATCCAGCAGCTGCTCTGTCACGTCCTCACTCGGCAAGTACTCGTACTCCAGAAGCCAGCGTATGCCGGCTAGGTCGGATGCTCGTGCGGCCTCGATCCTCATGGAGGACCCGTGGCTAAGACGCTTGTCGTCGCTTGGCCGACGCCACCGGTGTGCAAGTGCTGTCGCACTCTACTTCCGACAGGCTGCAACACTTGTCCGTCAGAAAGTCGATCAGGCTCCGCATGCGCGCGAACGCCGCGCTGTAATAGAGAAAGCGGCCTTCCCGCCGCGATTCCACCAACTCCGCGCGCACCAGCTCGCGCAAATGGAATGACAGCGTCGGGGCGGGGATGTCGAGCTTCTGAATCAACTCCCCCGGCGTGTATCCCTGCGGTCCACGCTTGACCAGCAACCGATAGGTCGCAAGACGGGAACCCTGCGCCAGGGCGCCCAGCGCAACAATGGCATCTTCTGCTTTCATAGTTTCAATTCTATGAAATGAACTAGGACTTGCATAGGGAGGCTCACAGACTACTGCCGTGTCACACAGCGGTAGCTGATTTTGACTACGGTCACGGCCCACGAGGGCGGCGATAGGCGCCGTTCTCTCCACCACTACCAGCGGGGGGGGCGCGTCCGCGGCGGCTTGCCTCAGCAGGTCACCTCGACGCGCAGAAAGGTCGCCGGGATCACCGTGCCGTCCGTGCCGACGTTCTGGGCGCTGAACAGCTCCTCGAGCTCCTTCTGCAGGTTCGCTTCGCGTCCGTTCTTCGCGGCGCCAGCGAACGCATTCATCGTCGGCCCGTAGTAATTCCTGAACTCATCGACGAACTGCGAGGGCACGCCGGCAAAGCGGAATGTGAACGTATCTCGTGCGAAGGAGATCTTGTCCGCCGGAATCCCCGCGCCGCCAAATCGTTCGACCACGTTGGCTTCGACGCCCCATGTCATGGGGCTCACGAATCCTTCCGGAGGAGGCGGCGTGTAAGCGGAGCTGATCCGAAGAATCTGCGCCACCAGCGTGGGGTCGTTTGGAATCCAGTTCCCCATGACGATCCGGCCACCCTGACGAGTGACGCGCACCATCTCCTTGGCCACGTCGAACGGCTTGGGAGCGAACATCGCACCAAAGATGCTGACCAACCTGTCGAATGCGCGGTCAGGAATCGGCTGCAGATTGGTGGCATCGCCCACTTGGAACCTGCAGTTCGACAGCCCTAGCTCGGCGGCCCGCTTGCTCCCGGCCGCCACGAGATTGCGCGCAATGTCTACGCCGAGGACATCCGCGCCCATCCTGGCGGCGGGAATCGCCGTGGTGCCGTCACCGCAGCCGAGATCCAACACCCGCACGCCGCTGCCGATGTCGATGCGGCGCACGAGCGCCTCGCCGCTCTCGCGCATGGTGGCCGCAATGCGCGTGAAGTCTCCCTTTTCCCAAAGGGCTTGATTCGGATTGTCAGACTTGCCAACCATGAGATTCTCCTCCTCCTTTCACTACCGTCGTTCGTCCGACGAGCCGATCGAGGGCCGCGGCGCGTGGCGCCGCGTCCGTCTCGATACGCTTGTCAGAACACATCTCGACCGTCGCCGTAGGTTTCAGTCCTATTTCCTGGTCACGATATCGGGGTGTGTCTTGCCGACAATCTCGAACAGCTCTCTCTGTTCGGCGGCGGGGACCTTGAATTTATCCAGGGATTTCTGGAATTCGTCCGCCATCACACCCCACTCCTTTTCGGAGATGTTCAAGTGGGCGTGAGACTCCTTCATTCCCTTTCCGGTGTATTTGCAGGGGCCACCGGTTGCTTCGCACACCAACTGCGAGACCTGGAACTTGAGATAAGGCGCAGGCGAAGCCATTCGCCCCGCATTGATAGCGGGATTCTGGTTCAAGGTCTTGTTGACGACGAGACGGTCGATGAAATCATCCACGACCACCGCGATGCCTTTGAGCCCGCCCAGCCGATCATAAAGGGGTGCTTTCGCCGCGGCCTGCTCCCCCGATGCCGCGGCGGCAACGAGGGTACCTGTTATCAGCGAGATGACCGCAATGGCCTTGATCAGTGCTCTCATCTTTCATCTCCTGCAGCGTTGCGCTACGCGTGTTCGTAGATCCGGATTTCCGGATCGGCCAGGAGACACGGCTTCAGGGCCGGGACCACGTCTTTCTGAAAGAGCGCGCTCCTGAGATAGCTCTCGGCATTCGCCTTCGAGTCGAAGCCATGAAGGACCTGTACGTCCTCTGTCCGAACGAGCAAGTCCTTCGATTCGGCGCCCGGCGTGCTGGACAGAAACGGAGAGCGGTACTTCGTGTACACGCCGCCTGCCTTCGCGCGATTCTCCGGTGCAATCTTCAGGGTGATTTCAAGAAATGCCTTCGCCATTGATCTACTCCTACGTCATTGGTTGAAGCGGCAACAACGTGTACCGCACGCTGAGCAGCCAACTCGGCAGCTCGGGGCACATGGTGGCGTTGCTGCAGGAGTAAATCTGTTCTCCAGATAACAGACGGGAGTGATCCCGGAGATCCGCCCTCAGTCACCGATCATTTGTTCGATCGTTTCAATCGCACGCACGCATACGTATTCGCGGCTGTACCCCAGGACACCCTTTCTGCGAAGGCGATTGAGGATGGTGCTCACAACCGGGCGGGTGGCACCGACAAGATCTGCCAACTCCTGCTGGGAGAGGCGAATGTGCGTGCCAAAACCGTGCTCGCACCGCGGCTCGAACCCTTTGGATAGTTCTCGGAGCGTTTCTGCCAGGCGTGCCTCCGTTCGCTTGAAGGCAAAGCACTCCAGTCTTCGCTCCATTTGTCGTTGGCGCTGCGCGAGGGTTTCGAGCATGCGCAAACCGAGGGCTGGATGATGCAGCAACAGGTCGCGGAACTCTTGCATCGGAACCCGCCAGACGGAGACGGGCCCCTTGGCGGTTGCCGCTTCCTGAGCCTCGGACACGCCGGGATTGCCGAGATCGGGACCGAAAAAATCTCCAGTCGCCATGAGTGCAGTCATCATTTCTCGGCCATCACGGCTGATGCGCGCGAGCTTGACCAGGCCGCTGATGACGAAGAACAGATGGTTGCAACGCGTGCCCTGACTGTAAATCGTGCCTCTGTGCCGAAATGTACACACCTTTGCCGTCGGGCAATGACGGGCCAGTGCTTGCGGTGTGACGGCATCGAGCAACTCGAAGCGCTGCTCTATGAGATCGCTCGCCGTGGAATCGGTTGACGCTTTCATTCTTCGTGGCGGCAGCCGAACAGCCGCACCGATAACAAGGGCGGTCATGGCTGTCGTTCCGTCGTCGGTCCCGCGGTTTCTCGCCAGCCCTTTGTGCCGCCGCGCAGGGGAGCTGCGTTCTCGTAACCCATTGCACGGAGCTGTTCGGCCGCGTTGCACGAGCGCTGGCCGCCAAAGTTGCAAACCGTCACGATGGCGGCGTCCTTGGCGATCGCCGCGACTTGCGTGTTCAGCTGATCTGCCGGAACGTTGATGGCTCCCTCAACGTGTCCGGCCGAAAATTCCTCGGGTGATCTCACGTCGATGATCACGATGTTCTCTCCCTTCTCGATAGAGTCACGAAGCTGCTCGGGCTCGACAAAGGAGTGTGCTCGGGTCTGATCGTTCATAGCCTTCGTCTTACAAACATTTCTTCATTCCCGCGGAAGCACGCCAGAGTGTATGAGCGCTGTCGCGCATTCTGTTCGCCGTGTCCTGTTGGTCAGGGTCATGGCTCTCGGTCACGGATCAATGGTGCTCGGCGCCATGATGTTCATGTCCTTCCTGCGCATGGGCGCCGTGGTCCGATAGTTGAGCGTCGAACCAACGATGGAGCGCCGCGGCCAGTGACGCGTTGGTCGTCGCATATCGAATTTCACCGCCACCTGCCAAGTCTTGATATCGAATCGCGATCTCTCCGGGCTTGGCCTGCTTGATCTCCGCCAATCCCGGCATCTGTGCGCTGTGGATCTGTATCGGCCCCGCGAAATTGCCGCTGCCAAACTCGGCGGTGATCTGTCGCAGATGTTCGCGAATCAGCCGGATCTGTTCGGTGTCTTTCGGATCTTTCGCGACCACCTGCTGAATGCCACCATCGTCTGTCTTGGTAAACACATGCGTGGTTGCGTTCAAGCTGAACGGCATGACTTGCGATCCGCGCTCCGCTACTTCGGCCTGACGATTGGGATCAGCAGCGCTGATCACTGGTGACGCAATCAGTGCAAGCAGGCTGCACAACGTAACAGTCAGAGTTGAGTCGTTCACGAATTGTCCCTCGCCAGCGTCTCTTTCATGCGCGCGGCGGCAATCACACCAGACAAGAATGTCAGCGTTGCTACCAGCCAAACGGCCGTCGTCGTGCCAAACCGATCGGCCACGATGCCCGCGAGCAGCGCACCGACGGCGTATCCCAGATCACGCCACAAGCGGTACACACCCACCGCGGAAGCGCGCCAACTTGGATGAGCGACATCGCCAATCGCCGCGAGCAGAGTGGGGTACACCATCGCGGTGCCGATCCCGAGCAGCACGCCGCCCAATGCGAAGCCGACATGGTTTGTCGTCGTGGCCGTCACGGCGATACCCGCTGCTTGCAGCCACATGCCCCAGACGATCAAACCCTTGCGGCCGATCCGGTCGGACAGTGCACCGGTGAAGATTTGCGCGCAGCCCCACACTGCAGGATAGATCGCGGCCAACACGCCGATCTGCGCGAGACTCATGCCCGCAGCCGCGAACACGAGCGGGAACAAGCCCCAGGCCATGCCATCGTTGAGATTGTTGACCAACCCTGCCTGACTGACGCTGGACAAGTTGCGGTCCGTCAGCGACGTGCGACGGAAGATTTCACGTTGGGAGAGCTCGCGCGTGTGCGCGGCGAGCGGATGATTACGCAGCTCATGCGCGACGTGATGCCGAGTCTCTCGGACGGCGAGCGCGGACAACAGTGAGCCGATCGCAACGTAGCCGACGCCGAGGTAGAAGGGCTCGGGGCGCAATCCGAACTGCGCGGCCATCCAGCCGGTCGCGAGCGCGCTGGCGGCCACGGCAACGTATCCGGCAAATTCGTTGAGCCCCATCGCCAAGCCGCGCTGCTTCGATCCGACCAGGTCGATCTTCATGATGACCGTTGTCGACCAGGTGAGTCCCTGGCTGGCACCCAGCAGCGCGTTCGCTGCCACGATCCAATTCCAGTGCGGCGCCCACATCAGGACGAACGGCACTGGGATCGCGACGAGCCATCCCGCGACCAGCACATGCTTGCGGCCAAAGCGGTCGGACAGACGCCCGGCGAGATAGTTGGTCAGCGCCTTGGCGATGCCAAAGACGACGATGAACGAAAGGATCGCCGTCCTCGCCGCAATCTGGAACTCCTGTTCGGCGATGGCCGGCAGGATGCTGCGCTCCAAGCCCACCATCGCGCCGACGAACGCGTTGACCAGCACCAGCAGCGAGAACTGGCTGAGGTTCTCGCGCAGTCCAAGGCGAACAGTGGTTGCCTCCATGCGTTCAGCCCGTGAGTCCCAGGTTGGCCCTTACCATCGCGTCCATGTCGGCTGGCCGCGGCGGAATGTTCCGAGTCAAGTAGTCGATGAAGGTCGCTCGATCTAGCGACAAGGCGGGGTTCCACCGCTTCTCGAAGCCAAGCGTCGACGACGGTTTGCCAGATAAGCCTGCGCCGCAGGCACTTCCAGCCTGATGGCCGGGGAAGATCTCGAGATCATCCGGCAGCCCGAGGAGCTTCGCGTGCAGGCTGTCGAAGAGCACGCTGGCCATTTCGCGTTCTTGCCCGGCCAGGTCCGGGCGCCCGATCGCGCCGACGAACAGCGTGTCGCCGGTGATGACGAACCACGGCGCATCGCCGCGTCGATGGTCCGTCACCAGCAGACAGATGCTGTCCGGCGTATGTCCTGGCGTGTGCAGTACCTTCACTTTGACGTTTCCCACGTCGAGCACCTGGCCGTCCCGCAGCGGCTCGATGGAGTACTTCACGATCGACCGGTCGGATTCATGCAGGCAGTACGGCGCATCGACGGCCTCTGCGAGCGCCCGGCCGCCCGAGTAATGGTCTGCGTGGATGTGCGTGTCGATCACGTGCGTGATGGTGACGTTGGCTTGCTTGGCCGCATCGATGAACCAGCGTTCATCGCCCGCGACGACGTCAACGGCGATCGCTTTGCCATGACCCGCGCAGCCAAAGAAATAGGAGATCGACGCATCGCTGTTGGTTCGTTGCTTGAAGAACATGGATGGTTTCCTGGAAAGACTATCTTGTGTGCGCGCGCTCGCCTGGCCTCACGTCGACTCCGCACGCGCAAGTGCGCGCCACGTTCGAATCAGTGCGGTCGCGGCGCGGTCCACTTCGTCCGCCGTGGTCGTGCGCCCCAAGCTGAGTCGAATCGATCCCAGCGCTTCTTCCGCTGGAATGCCCATCGCAAGCAACACGGCCGAAGCCGATTCACCACCCTCGTGGCAGGCTGACCCGGTCGAGGCAGCCACTTCCGGTGTTGCGGCGAGGAGCTGGCTTCCGCTGACGCGCGGGAAGCGCGCGTTGAGCGTGTTGGGCAGGCGTTCCTCCGGATGGCCATTGAGCGTGACTTCGGGAATGGCTTGCTTCAGCAGCGACCAAAGCCGGTCGCGCAGCTCGCGTACACGGCTCGCCTCGACGTCGAGGTCGCACAGGGCGACGGCGCACCGCCGCAGCTCGAGGCCGATCTGACGCAGCGTTG
>CADEEJ010000243.1:5830-8509 GCA_902826315.1 uncultured Steroidobacter sp. | reverse complement strand
TCCAGCGCGACGCCGACTTCGGGGCTCGCATCGCGGTCCTCGCTGAGCTTGCGGCGCGGCCAGGAAACACCGCCGCGTACTTCCAGGAACAGCCAGTCCCAGGTGAGCTGCCGGCGCAGGATCAGCCGCGCGGAGTGGCGCGTCAGCGGCACTTCGTTGTCCGTCTCGCCTTCGGTCTGCCACTGCCAGGCGAGACCGGTGCGCTCGTTCAAGCTCTGGAACAGCGTGAGCTGCGTGTACCACTCCAGGCCGATCGTCTCTTCCGTGTACTTGCCAAGATTGGCCCAGCGCAACAGCAGCGTGTCGGAGATCCCGCGATCGAGATAGACGCGCGTCGTCGTGCCGAAGCCTTCGGAGTTCTGCCAGAACACAGTCTCGCGCGCCGTGAACACATAGTGCTCGCCGAAGCCGCGCACGATTTCGTAACGGGCGCGCGCATACGGATCGAGCGGCAGGTCGACGCGTACGCCGACGCCGACGTCGAAGTCGTTGCCGGTGCGCTCGGGGCTGGAGTAGCCGAGGCCGACCAGCACGCTTTCGTCTTCCAGGTTCCCGAACTGGCGTGTCGGCAGCGCTTCGAAGTCGCCTTCCGTGTCGCTGATGTAGTCGTCTTCGCCGACGCGGCCGGCGAACGCGGAAATGCGCTCGTCCCATTGGGGCAGCTGCAGCCGCACGCGGAAGCGCAGGCGCGGATCGAAGCCGTCGTAGTCGCTCCACAGGCCGCCGGCCGAGACGGTGCCGTACGTCGCGCGATATTGGTCGTAGCGGAATTCATCACCGCCGAGGCCGTCGAGCCACGCCGAGGAAGCGCAGGTGGTGACGGTGAGACGCCGCCGCAGGCGCTCGATCATCGATGCGTCCGGCCGGTCTCGTTGCGCGCAGCCGGTCATCGGCGTGATCGCAGACTCTTCTTTTTTCTCTTCTTCCTCTTGCGCGAGGACAGGCGCGGACGCGACGAACGTCCCGAACAGCAGCACGGCGATGACGGCTGCGGTGCGGACGTTCCACTCAACCCTGTGTGCGAGCGCGGCCATGACCCCTGTGTATCTTCATATGACATGAACGGCGAGCGTTCCGACCCGGTTCCATTATCATGCCGCCGGGGCTCCCGTTCAGTGGAGTGCGTCGAGTAAATGCGATGAAGTACCTGCATACAATGGTGCGCGTCACCGACCTGGCGGCTTCCCTGCGCTTCTACTGCGACGCGCTGGGATTGCGTGAAATCCGCCGCAAGGAGCACGAGAAGGGGCGGTTCACGCTGGTGTTCCTCGCCGCGCCGGGCGACGACGACGCGCAGGTGGAGCTCACCCATAACTGGGACCCGGAGAACTACGGCATCGGCCGCGCGTTCGGGCACCTGGCTTATCTGGTCGACGACATCTACGCGACGTGCCAGCGTCTCACCGAGCATGGCGTGACGATCAACCGGCCGCCGCGCGACGGCCACATGGCGTTCGTGCGCTCGCCGGACCGGATCTCGGTCGAGCTGTTGCAGAAGGGCGGGGCGCTGCCGCCGCGCGAACCTTGGGCGTCGATGCCGAACAGCGGCGAGTGGTGAGCGCGACCCGCGACGCTCGTTGTCATTTCCGCAATAGCTCGAGCAGCGCGGTGCGCAGCCACTGCGAGCCCGGGTCCGCGTCGACGTTCGCGTGCCAGTACAGGAACATCTCCAGCGGTGGAATCTCCAGCGGGAACGGCAGCACCTCGGTGCCGCCCTGGCGGCTGCCCAGCTCCGCCTGACTGCGTGCCATCGTTGCGATCAGGTCGGAACGCGCGATGATCTCGCAGGCGGCCGCGTAGTGCTGGCAGCGCAAGCGGATCCTGCGTGACATGCCGAGCCGGCCGAGAGCGATGTCTTCGTAGCCGCCGCCGCGACGGCGCCCGGTGACCAGGATGTGCTCCATCGCCAGATAAGCATCCAGGGTCAGCGCGCCTTCGATCGACGGATGATCCTTGCGCGCCAATACCGCGAGCGGCTCGGACGTCACGCGCTCGCGGCGCACGTCGTGCGAGAGCGGTAAACCGACGTCGAAGGCGAAGTCGATCTCGCCGCTTTGCAGATCTTCCTCCAGGTCGCGCCGATCGATACGCACGACGGCGATGTCGACGTGCGGCGCGTCGCGCTGCAAGCGTTCGACGAGCGCCGGCAGGAACGGCAGCTCGTTGACCTCCCGCATCGCGATCGTAAAGGAGCGCGGGCTCGTGCCCGGATCGAAACTGCCGGTGCGCTGCAGGAGCTGTTCCAGTCCGCCGAGCGAGCTCGCCACGTTCGCGGCGATGGAGCGCGCGAGCGGAGTAGGGACCATGTCGTGACCGCGTCGCTCGAACAACGGATCGTCCAGCAACTCGCGCAGCCGGGCGAGCGCATGGCTCACCGCCGGCTGCGACAAGTGCAGGCGTTTGCTGGCCGGCGTGATGCCGCCGTCGCGATAGATCGCGTCGAAGATCGTGAATAGGTTCAGGTCGACCCGGGAAAGTTGCATTGGCGCCCCCCCTGCAGGACTCTTGGCGCCCAGTATGCACGCGGTCGATCCGGCGCGATGCAGTCGCTGCATTGGCGTTCGCGGGGCGGCGCACGCACTCTATCCACTCCAAATTATCCGCACCGATCCGGGGAGATTGCCATGGACTTCGAATTCAGCCCGCGAGTGCGCTCGCTCCAGGCGAAACTGCTCAAGT
>CADEEJ010000243.1:4546-5730 GCA_902826315.1 uncultured Steroidobacter sp. | reverse complement strand
ATGGACTTCGAATTCAGCCCGCGAGTGCGCTCGCTCCAGGCGAAACTGCTCAAGTTCGTCGACGAGCACATCTATCCGAACGAAGCGCGCTACACGGCTGAGATTGCCGCGAACCGCCAGGCCGGCAATGCATTCAAGACGCTGAAGCTGATCGAGGAGCTCAAGCCGCGCGCGCGCGACGCGCAGCTGTGGAACCTGTTCCTGCCGCGCTCGCCGCGTGCGCCGGAAGGTCTGTCGAACCTGGAGTACGCGCCGCTGTGCGAGATCATGGGTCGCGTGCCGTGGGCGCCGGAAGTGTTCAACTGCGCCGCGCCCGACACGGGCAACATGGAAACGATCGAGCGCTACGGCAGCGAAGAGCAGAAGGACCGCTGGCTGGAGCCGCTGCTCGCCGGCCACATCCGCTCGGCGTTCCTGATGACCGAGCCCGCCGTCGCATCCTCCGACGCCACCAACATCTCCTGCAGCATCAAGCGTGACGGCAACGACTACGTGATCAACGGCCGCAAGTGGTGGTCGAGCGGCGCCAACGATCCGCGCTGCAAGATCTTCATCCTGATGGGCAAGACGAACCCGGACGAAGACCGCCATCGCCAGCAGTCGATGATCCTCGTGCCCTCCGACACGCCGGGCGTGAAGGTGCTGCGGCACTTGCCGGTGTTCGGCTACGACGACGCGCCGCATGGCCATGCCGAGGTGTTGCTGGAGAACGTGCGCGTACCGGCGAGCAGCCTGCTGCTCGGCGAAGGCCGCGGCTTCGAGATCGCACAGGGCCGGCTCGGGCCTGGACGCATCCATCACTGCATGCGGTCGATCGGCGTCGCGGAGCGCGCGCTCGAGCTCATGTGTCAGCGGCTCACGTCGCGCGTCGCGTTCGGCAAGCCGATCTCGTCGCAGTCGGTCTGGCACGAGCGCATCGCCGAGTCGCGCTGCATGATCGACCAAGCGCGCCTGATGGTGCTGAACGCGGCGTACCTGATGGACACGGTCGGCAACAAGGTGGCGCGCAAGGAAATCGCGATGATCAAGGTCATCGTGCCGAACATGACGCTGCAGGTGATCGACTGGGCGATCCAGGCGCACGGTGCGGGCGGCGTGACTTCCGATTTCCCGCTGGCGCAGTTGTGGGCAGGCCAGCGCACGCTGCGCATCGCCGACGGCCCGGACGAAGTTCATCGCAACGC
>CADEEJ010000243.1:0-4446 GCA_902826315.1 uncultured Steroidobacter sp. | reverse complement strand
TCTGGTGCCTGCTGTTCGTGATCGCGTGGCCGCTCGCGATCCTGCTGGTGTTCCTGCTGCCGCTGCTGTGGCTGCTGTCGATCCCGTTTCGCATCTTCGGGATCATGCTGGGCGCGGTGCTGGCGTTCCTGAAAGCGCTGCTGTTCCTGCCTGCGCGGCTGCTAGGCCATCGCAGCTAATATCGTTCGGCGGATCACCGTCTCCAGGATCGGAACCTTGTAGCTGTTCTTCTCCGTAGGCGTCGCGCCGCGAACTGCGGCGCGCGCCGCTTCGGCCGCGACACTCTCGTCGATCTCACGGCCAACCAATGCCTTCTCACTCGCCGTCAACCGCCGGGGCACCGGTGCCACGGCGCCGGCCACGATCTTCGCGGCTTCAACTTTGCCATTCGCGAGCGTCAGCACGACGGCGACGTCGCAGATCGGCCAGTCGTAGCTGTCGCGCTCCGTTTGCTTGTGATACGCGGCGCGCGTGTTGGCGCCAATTGCCGGCAGGCTGACGTGCGTCAGCACCTCGTCGTTGGCGAGCGCCGTATCCCGGGGGCGATTGAAATCCGGCGGCAGCAGAAAGTCGCTCAGCGCGATCGCGCGTGCCTTGCCGGACTTGCCCGCGACGTGAACGCTGGCGCCATACGCTAGCAGCGCAGTCGCCGGCGTCGACGCATGCACCATTGTCGTCTTCGAGTTGTCGAAAATCGCGCCGTATTGCGCTTGCTCGCGGCCGACTTCCTGGCGTGCGGCGTGGAAGAGCTCGTTGCGGAAGTACCAGCACCGCGGCCGCTGCAGCAGATTGCCGCCGATCGTTGCAGCGTTGCGAATCTGCGGAGTGGCAGCGTGTGCTGCTGCTTCTGCGAGCGCTGGATAGCGCTCGCGAATCGACGAATTGCCTGCAATCTCCGCGAGCGTCGTCAAGGCGCCCAGGCGTAGGCCGGTTGCCTGCGCGAACTGCACGCCGCGCAACGCGTCGATGTGTTGCAGGTTGACGATGCGCGTCGGCGCGACGATTCCTTCCTTGATGAGATCCAGCAGATCCATGCCGCCGGCCTTGGCAATCGTGCCGTGAGCATCCGCGGACAGCAGCGCCACGGCTTCATCCACCGACTTCGCGTCGATCCATTGCAGGGTGCTCATGACCGGCCCCCGTCGGCGCGCAGAGCTGCGAGCACGTTGGCGGGATTCATCGGCAAGGTGCGGATGCGTTTGCCGGTCGCATTGAAGAAGGCGTTGGCGACTGCTGCGGCCGTCGCGACATTCGCTGGTTCCGCAACACCGCGCGCGTCGGTCGAAGACTGGCGACCCAGCTGCTCGATGACGTGCACTTCGATCTTCGGCACTTCGCGCGAGCCGACGATCTTGTATTGATCGATGTTGGCGTTGAGCTGCAGACCGGTGCCGGGGTCGAGATGGCGTTCCTCGTACAGCGCGTAGCTGACGCCCTGGATCACGCCGCCGTAGATCTGGCTTTCGATCAGCTTCGGGTTGATCGGCCGGCCGCAATCGTGAACTGCGACGATGCGCTCCACCTTGACGACGCCGGTCTCGGTGTCGACCGCGACCTCCGCGAACTGCACGCCGCCGATGCCGTGGCGGCTGATGTGCAAGTCGCCGAGCTTCGCGCGATAGCCGTCGTAGTCTTCGCGCCGATCGGCGCGCTGCACGATCTCGTCGAAGCTCGCTTTCTTGCAGGCTTCGACGAAAGTCATCCCGCGGTCCGGCCGGCCGCGCGCGAACACGCGCCCGTCCTGGAACAAGATCTCGTCCGGCTTGGCGCCGAGCGATGGTGCGACTCGCGCGGCGAGATCGCGCGCGGCAAGGTAGGTAGCGTTGCGTGCCGCCGGCGTGATCGAGCTCGTGACGCGGCTGCCGCCCGATGCAGGGCCGGCCGGGTAGCGTGAATCGCCGATGCGCGTATCCACGTCCTCGGCGCGCAGTCCGAGCTCTTCGGCCACCGTCTGTGCCATGACCGTGCGCGTGCCCGTGCCGATATCCTGCGCGCTGGTGAGTGCAATCACCGAGCCGTCGCCGCGAATCCGCACTTCGCAGGTCATCGTGCCGTGGACGATGTACGCCCACTGCGACTGAGCTACACCGATCCCGCGCTTGACTGGACCCGAGTCGGCGGCCGGCGGCCGGCGACGCGACCAGCCCGCGCGCTCGGCACCGATACGCCGCTCCACCTTGCGCGCACGCGCATCGTCCACGTCGTTCGTGTCGATCTTCTCGCGCAGCGCAAGCGGATCCATGCCGAGCTCGTGCGCCATCTCGTCGAGCACTTGTTCGAGCGCGAAGATTCCCTGCACTTGTCCAGGTGCACGAAATGCGGCGGACGGACCGGCATCGATGAACACGTCGTAGTGCTCGGTCGAGACGTTAGGAAACGGATACATCGCTGTGTGGCAGAAGCCGACACCGGCTCCCGCGGCCACGCCGCCGGTGCCAAAACTCTCGACTTGCAGCGCCGTCACCGTGCCATCGCTCTTCGCGCCCAGCTTGACGCGCTGAAGACTGCTCGGCCGGTTGCCGACACTGGCGTGTTCCTCGCGTCGATCGAGCACGACCCGCACCGGCGCGCGCGCCTTGCGCGACAGGTGGATCGCGAGCGCGCCGTAGTTGCCGATGCCGAACTTCGCGCCGAAGCCGCCGCCGGTGAACTCGCTGATGACCCGGACTTTTTCCTTGGGCAGCTGGAAGAGTTGCGCCGCCTCATCGCGCACGCTGAGCGTGAACTGCGTCGAGGCGTAGAGGGTCAGCTCGTCGTCGCGCCAGTCCGCGACGAGACCGTGCGTTTCCATCGGCGTGTGTGTCTGTACCTGAGTGCGATATTCGCGCGAGAGGACGTGATCGGCTTGTGCGAAGCCTTGCTGCACATCGCCGCGTCCACCGCCGCCGAGGCCGCCGCGCGCGGGTCCACGCAAATTGCCCTTCTGCGGCAACCCCGGAGGAGCGCCACCGCCGCCTGCAGTCGCGGCTTGCTCTACCGGTCCGGGGAAGACGACGGGTGCGTCGTCACGCATCGCTGCTTCGAGATTCGTGACGTGCGGAAGGCGCTCATATTCGATGCGCACGAGCTTCGCAGCCGCTTTCGCCGCGCGCATGCTAGTCGCAGCGACGGCGGCGATCGGCTGGCCGTTGTAGCGAACGAGCGGATAGCGCTCATTCGCCTCGGCACTCGCATCGCGCAGCTGCGCGATCGACAGGATGCGATCGAGAATGTGCACGGCCTTGACGCCGGGATAAGCCTCCGCGGCTGAAGTGTCGATCGACTTGATGCGGGCGTGCGGTACCGTGCTGCTGACGATGCGCCCGTAGAGCATCCCGGGCAGTTGTACGTCGTACGTGTAGCGCGCCTTGCCCGTCACCTTCGGAATCGCGTCGACGCGGTTGACGGGCTTGCCGATCACCCGCAACTCGGCATTTGGCGGCAGCTCGGGCGGCTCATCGGTCGGAATGTTGCGCGCGATGGGCTGCAACGAGTCGCCGACGATTCCCGTCAGAACGGTGCGGCTGTCGCGTTGGTCGGTGGTGCTCATGTGCCACCTCCGCTCTTGCGCTGGCGCATTGCTGCTGCAGCCGCCAGCGTTGCCTTGAAGATGTTCGGATAAGCACCGCAGCGGCAGAGATGCCCGCTCACTGCGCCGCGCACGTCATCGAGCGTGCAAGCTGGATTGCGCTCGACCAGATGCGCACAACTCATGACCATTCCCGGCGTGCAGAAGCCGCATTGCAGGGCGTCGTGATCGACGAACGCCTGTTGTACCGGATGCAGCTGCTCGTCCTTGGCGAGTCCCTCGATCGTCGTGATCTGTTTACCGCGAGCGTCCAGGGCGAACGTCATGCAGCTCGCGACCACTTCGCCGTCGAGCCAGACGGTGCACGCCGAGCACGCGCCGCGGTCGCAGCCGATCTTCGTGCCGGTGAGGCCGAGCTCGTCGCGTAGCACTTCTACCAACGTGGTCGCAGGATCGACATGCACGGCGAACGGACGGCCATTGACCGTGAGCGATAGTTCCATCATCGGAGATTCCCGTGGAGGGCGGTGGGCCCGATGATACGCCGCTCAGGCGGGAGCGCGAGTGGCAGGCGTGGCGGCGGCGCGAGCCAGCGGTTGCGGGCGGCCCAGGTGGTAACCCTGTACGAAATCCACGCCCATGCGCTTCGCCGCTTCGAACGCGCCGGCGTCTTCGACCTGCTCGGCGATCACCCGGAAGTTCAGCGTGCGCGCCAGCTTGATCATCGCGGCGACCATCGCCTGGTTCACCGAGTCGACCGCCAGGTTGCGGATGAACGTGCCGTCGATCTTCAGGTAGTCGAGCGACAGGTTCTTCAGGTTGCCGAACGAAGACAGGCCGCGGCCGAAGTCATCGAGCGCGAACTGGCAGCCCATGCCGTGCAGTACGCCGATGAAGCGCTGCGCGTGCTCGATGTTCGTGATGACGGAGTTCTCGGT
>CADEEJ010000242.1 GCA_902826315.1 uncultured Steroidobacter sp. | reverse complement strand
CGGCGCCAGCAACTGGCTGTGGCTGTCGTTCTTCGTCGTGCTGCTGGACCAGACGACCAAGGCGCTGGTCATCGGCACCGTGAAGACGCAGGACACGATCGCGTTGCTACCGTTTCTGGACGTCGTGTACCTGGAGAACACCGGCGCGGCGTTCAGCATCTTCGCGCAGGCGTCCGGGTGGCAGCGCTGGTTCTTCATCGGGCTCGCGCTCGTCGTGAGTATCGTGCTCATGCTCTGGCTACGGCGCATCCGCGCCGAGCAGACGTTGCTGGCGATCGGTTTGTCGCTGGTGCTCGGCGGCGCGCTCGGCAACGTCATCGATCGCGTGATGCACGGCTACGTCGTCGATTTCATCTACTTCAACTGGCGCAGCTGGGACTTTCCCGCGTTCAACATCGCCGATACTGCGATCTCGCTCGGCGCGGGCTGTCTGCTGCTCGACGCATTCCGCGAGCGCGGCCACGGCAAGGAGTCCGCCGGCGAGCGCCGCGCGGGCACGGAGTAGCGCATGCAGATCCTGCTGGCCAATCCTCGCGGCTTCTGTGCGGGCGTCGACCGGGCGATCGACATCGTCGAGCGCGCGATCGAGCTGTTCGGCGCGCCGATCTATGTGCGCCACGAAGTCGTGCACAACCGCTACGTCGTCGAGCGCTTGCGTAAACTCGGGGCGATCTTCGTCGAGGAGCTCGATGAAGTGCCGGACGACGCCACAGTGATCTTCAGCGCGCACGGCGTTTCGCGCGCCGTGCAGGACGAGGCGAAGCGTCGCGCGCTCAAAGTTTTCGATGCGACCTGTCCGCTCGTGACCAAGGTGCACATGGAAGTGGCACGCTATGCGCGCGAAGGCCGTGAAGTGATCCTGATCGGCCACGCCGGGCATCCGGAAGTCGAAGGGACGATGGGTCAGTTCGACACGGCGTTCGGCGGTCGCATCCTGCTCGTGGAAACGCCTGAAGATGTGGCGCGCTTGCAGGTCAACGAACCGGCGCGGCTGGCATTCGTTACGCAGACCACGCTGTCCGTCGACGATACGCAGCGCATCGTCGAAGCGTTGCGCGAGCGGTTTCCGACGCTCGCGAGTCCACGCAAAGAAGACATCTGCTACGCGACCCAGAACCGGCAGGATGCGGTGAAGCGACTGGTGGAGCGCTGCGACCTGATTCTCGTCGTCGGCTCGCCGAGCAGCTCGAATTCCAACCGGCTGCGGGAGATTGCGGAGAAGGCGGGCATCCCCGGGTACCTGATCGACGGTCCCGAGGACCTGAAGCGCGAGTGGTTCGAAGGCAAGCAGACGGTCGGTGTGACCGCCGGCGCGTCGGCGCCGGAAGTGCTGGTCGAGCGCGTGGTCGCGCGCATTCGCGAGTGGGGCGGTGCCGCGCCCGTGGATGTGATCGGCCAGCCCGAGAACGTGGTGTTCAGCCTGCCCCGCGAGTTGCGGATTCCGGTGAGGTCACTCGAATAACGTACGACGCGGTGCCGGCATCCGGCGCCGACCAGCTCACTGCGATCACGTACGTCGGCGGGCTCGTCTGCGCGTCGCGCGTGATCGTGCCGAGGCCGCTCGGCAATTTACGCTCGACTTCATCTTCCCAGCACGCGGCCTCGCGCGCCGCGACATCCTGCGGCAACTTCGGCTTCGACGGGTGGTCGCACAGCACGCCGATCGTCGTCGCGAAGCCGGCGTGTCCCTCCTTCGTTTCGCGGATACGCTTCGCAATCTGCTCGGCGAGCATCGCGGCCTCGCGATGCAGGTTCGCCTCGGGATTGGTCTGCACCTGGTCCGAATACAGCGCCGCGATGCCGATGACGCCCACCGCCATGACCAGCAACGCGGCAAACACCTCGGCGATCGTGAAGCCGCGCGAACGACTGAACAACAAGGGCACCTCTGAATGATCTGCACGCGATCATCGCTATCCTGACGCGCAGCGTAAAGGCTTGCCTGCGGCGTCGCGCTGTGCGACGCGTGGCCGGCCGGTGTGGCTGATGATGATGGCGCGCGCGTGTGCGGAGCCACGCGCGTCGCAAAAAACGATGGTGCCGTTGACGACGCCCTGCGTGACCGGCCGAAACGAATACGCGCCGCGGTTCGATGTGATCGACCCGCCCGGCCAACCGCCGGAGCGGGCAATCAGCTCCTCCGCGGAGTCGCGCTCGGGCGGATCGTCCCGGTCGCGATTCGCGAACGCGATCCAGCCGCTGCTCCACGCGACGCGGCGATCGCAGTGCTGGCCGTCGCTGGATGGGCACACGCTCACGGTCTGCCCCCGCTTGATCGCTTCGGACCGCGCGACGAACAGCGTATGCAGGAAGCCGTTGACCACGGCCGTCCGCCGCGCGTTCAACTGGATCGTGCGGAAGCTCGGCGCCGCCGCCGTCACGAGCACGGCGACGATGGCGACTGTGGTGAGCAATTCCAGCAATGTGGTACCGGCCGCCTTGCACATCCCTTTGCCTCCAGACGGGGATCGACGGCAGCCACGTTACGTCGCGCCGGCCGGGTCGCGGTCACGCTTTTGCAGGGCTTTTGCCGGGATTCTCGCGTCCGGGCGGGGGCCGCGGTATGCTCGGCCATCGCACCGGTACGAGGCGGAATCGTGAGCTCCCAGCAACCGTTACGGGCGCTGTCCCGCGAGCACATCACGCGTGCAGAGATCATCGGGCAGCTGCAGGCCCACGGCCTGAAGCCGACCGAGCAGCGCATTCGCATTGCCGAGCTGCTGATGAGCGTGCCGACGCACATGACGGCGGAGCAGATCCTCGCGGCCGTGCGCCGCGGCGGCGAGCGCGTCTCGAAGGCCACCGTGTACAACACACTCAAGGTGCTGGCGCAGCGCGGCCTGGTGCGGCAGATCCATCTCGACCCGGAGCGCTCCGTCTACGACTCCACGCGCACGCCCCACCATCATTTCCACGACCTCGAGACCGGCGAGCTGCGCGACATCGACCCGAACGACATCGCCTTCAGCCGCTTCCCGACCCTGCCCGAAGGCATGGAAGCGGAGGTCGAGGTCGTGATCCGCCTCAGGAAAAAGCGCGGCGGCGGCGCCTAGCAGCAGGCCGGGCGCTCCCGTATACTTCCGCCCCCTCGCCGGGGTAGCTCAGCTGGTAGAGCAGCGCATTCGTAATGCGCGGGTCGGGAGTTCGAATCTCTTCTCCGGCACCACCGTCAGATGCAAACGCCGCGCCCAGATCGATGAAACGGGCGCGGCGTTTGCTTGTGGGCTGCCTGTGACAGTGAGACCGCACCGAACGAAATCGCAGCGGCGCCTGACGCCCGCCCGCCTGTTCGTCTATCGACTCGCAGCGCTGCTGACCTACGCGATCCTCGAGACGCTGTGGCGCACGTGCCGGCTCCGTATCACCGGCCTGGACCGCCTGTCGACGCTGGTGCGGGAGCAGGGCGCCGTCGTGCCGGTGTTCTGGCATCAGCACCTGCTGATGTGCGCGCGTTTCGTCGTCGACCGGCGCGCCGGTCTCAAGCCCGGCTTCATGATCTCGCCGTCGGTCGACGGCCAGGCGCCAACGATGCTCGCGGGGCTGTACGGCGCGCACGTCGTGCGTGGCTCGGGCTCCTACACGGGAATCCGCGCGGTGCGCGGCGTTTACCAGGCGATCGTCAAGGATGGAATTTCGCCCGGCATCACGCCGGACGGACCGCGCGGCCCGCGGTGGAAGTTCAAGCCCGGTGCGATCTTCACCGCGCAGATCAGCGGCAAGGCCGTCGTGCCGATTGCCTACGCGGCGAAGCCCGCGTGGATCCTTCGCACCTGGGACAAATTCGTAGTCCCGGCGCCCTTCGCCAAAGTCAGCATCGCCATCGGCGAGCCGTACTTCCCCCCGAAAAAGCTCGACGAGGAACAAATGGCCGCCGCCCAACTGGAATTAGAGCGCCGTCTGCTGCAAACCTATCGCGAAGCCGCCGCTGCACTAACCGCCAACCGCTAACCGCCAACCGCTTCCTTCTCCACACAGTCTTCGTCGACACAATCTTCGACTTCGATCTGGATCGTGGCGTGCGTGATGCCGAAGCGCTCGGCGAGCAGCGCCTTCGCATCCTTCAGGACGACTGCATGATTGGCAGCAGCAGTCACTGCCACGTGCATCGTGAGCAGCGTCTCTTGCGGTCCGGCCAGCCAGGCGTGCACGTGGTGAACATCGCGTATCGTCGGAATGCTTTTCTCGAGTGAGTTACGCACCTCGCCGACGTCCAGCCAATCCGGCGAGCCCTCCATCAGGATGTGCGCCGAGCGCTGCACGAGTGCCCAAGCGCTGCGCACGATGAGCACGCTCACCAGCAACGACAACAGCGGATCGATCGGCAGCCAGCCCGTGAAGAGTATGACGACACCGGCGAGCACGGCCGCCACCGAGCCGAGCAGATCGCCGAGCACGTGCAACGACGCCGCCGAGATGTTCATGTCGTGCGAGTCGCCTCGGCGCAGCAGCGCGAACACGACGAGGTTCACGATCAGCCCCAGTCCGCCGACCCATAGGATGGCGTTCGCGTTGACGGCAAGCGGATTCAACAGACGCTGCACGGCTTCGATTGCGATCCACGCAACGATGAACAGCAGCGCGCAGCCATTGACGAAGGTTGCGAGCACTCGCAGGCGCTGATATCCGAACGTGCGGCGTCGATCGGCCGGCCGAGCCGCGATGCGCGTCGCGGCCCAGGCGAGCGCCAGCGCCGCCGTGTCGGTCAACATGTGACCGGCGTCGGCCAGCAGCGCGAGCGAGCGCGCGAGGATGCCGCCAGCGAATTCGACGAGCATGAAAGTGCCGGTCAACGCGAGCGCGATGCCGAGCAGAGTGCCGCTGCGCATCTCATGACGATGATGACCATGACCACCGTGATGGTGGCCGTGATGATCGTGCGCGCGGTGGTCGTCGCTCATGACGGCAGTATACTGCGCACCCCCATGAAGCTGTCCGTCGTCATCCCTGTCTGTAACGAGGCCGAGAACGTGCAGCCGCTCGCGCGCGAAATCCAAGTCGCGCTGGCTACGCACCGACCGTTCGAGATCGTTTTCGTCGACGACGGCAGTACGGATGCGACCGCGGCTGCGGCGATCGCCGCACGCGACGGGGGGATTCCCGAGATCCGTCTACTGCAGCACTCGCGGCGCAGTGGTCAGAGTGCGGCGGTCTGGACCGGAGTGCGTGCAGCGCGCGCCGACTGGATCGCGACGCTGGATGGCGACGGGCAGAACGATCCCGCGGATATTCCGGTGTTGCTGGAGGCGCTGCGCAGCGGCGACCAGGCCTTGCGCCTGATCATGGGAAATCGCACGACGCGCAAGGACACCTGGCTGCGCAAGGTGTCGTCGCGTGTCGCCAATTCCGTACGGGGCCGGCTGCTGCGCGATGGCACGCCGGACACCGGTTGCGGGATCAAGCTGCTACATCGGGCGACCTTTCTCGAATTGCCGCGGTTCAATCACATGCATCGCTTCCTGCCCGCGCTGTTCCAAAGAGCAGGCGCGAAGGTGATCTCCGTGCCGGTGCGCCACCGCCCGCGCACGCGCGGCACCTCGAAATACGGGCTCCATAACCGCTTGTGGGTCGGGATCGTTGACCTGTTCGGCGTGCGCTGGCTCATCGTTCGCAACCCGCCGCCGGTGACGGTCAGCGAACGCTGAGGGAAAACCCGTTATCCGCCAGCGCTCTGCGCTTTCTTCTGCATTTTCTCTGTGACACAATCGCCCGGGCTGTCATTCTGCACAACGACCAGCGGACGCGGATGGCAGACGGGAGGATGGGGATGAAGAAGAACACCCACGACACGTTGGGTTTGACGACGTGGCGCCGTTGACGTCCTAGCAGAGCACCGGCGAGTGTCGAGTCAACCGAACCCACCAAGCAGACCCGGGGCAATCGCCTCGTTACGCAACGCCGACGCGTTGTTTCCCTCCCATGCAGGCCAGCGTCGCACCAAGGCAGGCCTGGATGTCCTGCTCACGAAGGCCGCGATCGATTTCCAGAATCTTTCCAGCGAGCACGCCGACGCGCTCGTGCGCCTCAACCTCGAAGCGCTGCGTGACGCCGCGGGCCTCGACGCACTGCTGATCGCATCGTTCGATTCCTCGCACGCGGTCATCGAGCATGTGGTCGGCGTGACCGGCCTGTTCGCGACTTTCAATCCCGAGACGCTGTGCGGCGAATCGCTCGAACGCTTCCCGTACCTGCGCAATCGCCTGGAGCACTTGCGCGTCGTCGAGATCCGCGACACGTCGCAGCCGCGGCCCGATCTCGCGCCCGAAGCGGCGCAGCTGGCGGCGTTGCGCATCGGCGGAGCGCTCATCATCGGCTTCGCGACGCAAGGGCAGACGACGGGCTTCATCGCGCTGTGCTCGACGCTGCCACGGGACAGTTGGGACGCGAACCTGCACCTGATGCTGAAGCTGCTCGGCTCCAGCTATGCGACCGGCATCGAGCGTGTGCGCTATCAGCGGCACTTGAAGCAGATCGAGGAGCGCGATGCGCTCGCGCTGCACGGCTCGAACGACGGCTTGTGGGACTTCGATCTCGATCGCAAGACCACGTATTTCTCGCCGCGCTGGAAGTCGATGCTCGGCTACGGCGACGACGAGGTCGAGCCGCTGACCGACTGGCAGCAACTCGTTCATCCCGACGATCTCGAACGGGTGCGTGCCGGGCTGCGCGATCACCTCGCCGGCATCGAGCCGCTGTTCGAGAGCGTGCATCGGCTGCGCCACCGCGATGGCGTGTGGCTGTGGGTCGTCAGTCGTGCGAAAGCGCGCGTCGACGAGCAGGGCCGTGCGCACCGCATCGTCGGCGTCGACCTGGACGTGACGGAGCGCAAGCTGTTCGAGGATGCGCTGTTCAAAGAGAAGGAGAGCGCACAGATCACGCTGCAGTCGATCGGCGACGGCGTCATCACGACCGACTCGAAGTGCCGCATCGAATATCTCAACCCGGTCGCCGAGCAGTTGACCGGCTGGCGCCTGGAACATGCGCAGGGCCGCATCGTCGACGAGATTTTCCGCAGCTTCCACGAAGAGACCTGCGAGCCGCTGGAGAATCCTCTGGCGGTCTCGATTCGCCGCACGCGTGCGATCAAGAGCGTGCGCCCGACGCTGCTGATCCGGCGCGACGGTAACGAGCTGTACATCGAGAGCTGCGCCTCGCCGATTCGCGACGGTGCCGGCAACGTACTGGGCGGCGTGCTCGTGTTCCATGACGTCAGCGAGAGCCGCGAGCTGAATCGCAAGCTGTCCTATCACGCCAGCCACGACATCCTGACGGGACTGGTGAACCGGCGCGAGTTCGAGTCGCGGCTGGAGCGCGCGATCAAGAGCGCGCGGGCGCGCGAGGCATCCTTCGCGCTGTGCCACATCGATCTCGACCAGTTCAAGATCATCAACGACAACTGCGGTCACAGTGCCGGCGACGCATTGCTCGGCCAGGTGGGTGCGTTGCTCAAGTCGAAGATCCGCTGGCGCGATACCGTCTCGCGGCTCGGCGGCGATGAGTTCGGCGTGCTGCTGGAGAGCTGCTCGCTCGAAGAGGCCGTGCGCAACGCCGAGTCGCTGCGCGAGGCGATTCGCAACTACAAGTTCGTGTGGGAAGAGCGCACGTTCCGGCTCGGCGCGAGCATCGGCGTCGTGCCGATCTCGCCGGAGAACGAGGACGTCGCCGCGTTGCTGTCCGCAGCAGATAGCGCCTGCGCAGCCGCGAAGGAAAACGGCCGCAACCGCATCTACAGCTTCCAGGAAAACGATATCGACCTGATGCGGCGCCGGCGCGAGATGCAGTGGGCGGCGCGCATCAATAACGCGCTCGAAGACGGCCGGTTCGAGATCTTCCGCCAGGTCATTCTGCCGCTGCAGAATCCGCAGGACCACGGCCTGCACTACGAGCTGCTGCTACGCATGCGCGACGAGGCGGGCAAGATCGTCACGCCCGACCAGTTCATCGTCGCGGCCGAGCGCTACGGCCTGACGCCGAACATCGACCGCTGGATGATCGAGCACGCGCTGCGCTGGCTGGTTTCGGAAGCGGACGAGCGCGAGAAGCTGGAACTGTGCTCGATCAATCTTTCCGGGCAGAGCCTCGGCGACGACAAGTTCCTGCCGTTCGTCATCGATCATTTCCACCGCAGCGGCATCGACGCCTCGAAGATCTGCTTCGAGATCACCGAGACCGCGGCGATCGCCAGCTTCTCGCAGGCGAACCGCTTCATCCACGCGCTCAAGGAGCTCGGCTGCCGCTTCGCGCTCGACGACTTCGGCACCGGCCTGTCCTCGTTCGGCTACCTGAAGCACTTCCCGGTCGATTTCCTGAAAATCGACGGCAGCTTCGTCAAGGAGATCCTGCACGATCCGATCGATCGCGAGATGGTGCGCTCGATCAACGAGATCGGGCATCTCACCGGCAAGCAGACGATCGCGGAGTTCGCGGAGAACATGGAGATCGTCGAGATGCTGCGCAGCCTCGGCGTCGACTACGCGCAGGGCTATGCGATCGCGACCCCGCAGCGCGTGATGAAGCT
>CADEEJ010000241.1:3908-8552 GCA_902826315.1 uncultured Steroidobacter sp. | reverse complement strand
CCAAATGCGAACTGGAGCACTGTCGCAACCGGTCGGTTTTACATAGTCTTGCGGCACTCCCGGTCCGGTCGATGGTCTGTGCAGTCAATGGATAAGGTTCGCCGCTGCCTCGCTCTGCTGGTTTTCGTCTTCGCCGTTTCCTTGCCACCGCTGACCGCAGCCGCCGAGGACAGCCCGTTCGTGCGTCCCGCCGAGCTCGAGGCGGACATCGCGTTCTGGCGACGGGTCTATACAGAAGTCACGACCGAAGGCGGCCTGTTGCACGATCAGGACGATCTGAGCGTCGTCTACGAAGTGATGAAGCTGCCGTCCGATCTGTCGGCGAAGCAGCGTTCCAAGCGCATCGACGAAGCGAAGAAGAAGTACGCGCGGATCCTCGATCGTCTCGCCGCCGGCGCGACCGATCTGAGTGAGGAAGAACAGCGCGTCCTCGACCTCTGGCCGAAAGGCACCCGGCGCTCGCGCTTCGAGGAGGCTGCCGAAGGCGTGCGCTTCCAGCTGGGCCAATCGGATCGCTTCCGCGAAGGCGTCGTGCGTTCCGGCGCGTGGCGCGAGCACATCGCGGCGACATTCACGAAGATGGGTCTGCCGCGCGAGCTCTCGGCGCTGCCGCACGTCGAGTCGTCGTTCAACACCTATGCATACTCGAAGGTCGGCGCGGCGGGCATGTGGCAGTTCATGCGCGGCACCGGCCGTCGCTTCCTGCGCATCGATGCGGCGGTCGATGAACGGCTCGATCCGTATCGCTCGACCGAAGCCGCCGCGCGCTTCCTCGAGCAGAACTACATCGTGCTCGGTAGCTGGCCGCTCGCGCTGACCGCTTACAACCATGGCCCCGGCGGCATGAAGCGCGCACAGGAGCAGCTCGGCACCAGCGACATCGTCACGGTCGTGCGCAAGTACAACAGCCGTTCGTTCGGCTTCGCCTCGCGCAACTTCTACGTCGCGTTCCTCGCCGCACTCGAGATCGACAGCGATCCGGATAAATTCTTCGGCCAGATTCGCCGCAATCCGACCGACACGAGCCTCGTCATGGCGGTGCCGGCATTCGTGCCCGCGAGCCGCCTGGCTACGGTGCTCGAATTGGATCGCGATGAGCTGCGCCGTCTCAACCCTTCGCTGCTGCCGTCCGTGTGGCGCGGCGCGCGCCACGTACCGCGCGGCTTCGAGCTGCGCGTCCCGAGCTCGATCGATCTCAGCGCCGTGCTCGGCCAGCTGTCCGGAGGCGAGCTCTATGACGCCCAGGTCGCCGAGACCCAGCATCGCGTCCGCAGTGGCGAGTCGCTGTCCACGATCTCCTCGCGCTACGGCGTGAGCATCGCGGCGATCGCGGAACTCAACAATCTCGACCGTCCTTATCGTATTCGTGCCGGCCAGGTGCTCGCCTTGCCGGGTGGCCGCCAGCAAGCGCCCGTAGCCGTGGTCGCGTCGAACACGAGGACCGAGATCGCGCCGCCGAAGCCGCCGACGCCGCCGACCGGCGTCGTGGGCACGGAAGAGAACCGCTACGTCGTGAGGCGCGGCGATACGCTCGAGAAGATCGCCGCGAAGCACGGCCTGAGCCAGGATTCCTTGATGGAGCTGAACAACATCCGCAACCGCAACTTCCTCTATGAAGGGCAGGTGCTCGCGCTGGCGAAGTCCGCGCGCGCGGCGCCGCCGGTCGAGGCGGAGGTTCCGGTCGAAGTCGTCGCGTCCGCGCCGGTGCCCGAGCCCGCCTCGGAAACGGAAGGGGCCGAGCCCACTTCCGAGCGCGAGGCCGAGGAGATCGGTCCGGCCCTCGTCGCGGGCACGCAGGCTGCCGACTCCGCGGATCCCGCGGACTATTCGGTCGGCAGCGACGACACGGTCATGGTGCAGGCGGCCGAGACGCTCGGTCACTACGCCGAATGGCTCGACGTGCGCGCCAGCGACCTGCGCCGCTTGAACAAGATGTCGTTTGCCACGCCGGTCATCGTCGGCCGCAAGGTGAAGCTGTCGTTTGCGAAGGTCACGCAGGACCAGTTCGAAGCGCGGCGCATGGAATATCACCGCCAGCTGCAGGAAGTGTTCTTCACGCAATTCCGTATCAAGGACACGACGACGCACATGGTGCGCGCGGGCGAGTCGATCTGGGTGATCGCGCAACAGCGCTACAACATTCCGATCTGGCTGCTGCGCCAGTACAACCCCGATCTCGATCTCGGCGACATCCGTCCGGGCACGAAGCTCGTGATCCCGCTGGTCGAGGCGACTGCGCCTCCCGAGCCCGCGCCGGCATGAAGCTGCGTCTCGCCGTGCTTGCGCTCACCGCTGTCTGCAGCGGCTGCGCGACCGTGCAGCTCTACGACGGTCCGAGGTTGAGCTCAACCGAAGTCGCGCGGATCAGCGGCGACCCCTCGATTACTGCGGGCTTGCCCGTGACTGTCGTCCTGCGCGAGGTGGACGGTGTCGCGCTGAATGTTGGACAGGCGTCCGTCGAGGTCCTGCCCGGCAAGCACCGCGTGCTGGCCGATTGCCGGATCTCGGAGGCGGACAACAAGCGCACCAGCCGGCACTCGATCGACGCCGAGGTCTCCGCCGGGCGACACTACAAGCTGGTCGCCGAGACCGGCCCGGGGCTGCGGGAATGCACGCAGGTCACACTTCAGACGGTGGATTTCTGACGCCGCGCGGGGCGCTCGACCTCACACGCTATAATCGCGCCATGTTTCGCTGCCTCTCACTCTCTCTCGCTGCGCTGACACTGTTGGCAGGTGCTGCTCGCGCCGAGAGTCCGTTGCAAGCCTCCGCGCTGCTGACGCCGAGCGTCGAGCCGGCGCTGCCGATGGCGGATCGGGTGCTGGTGCAGAAGTCGGAACGCAAGTTGCAGCTGCTGCGTAACGGCGCAGTGCTGCGGGAGTACAAGATCGCGCTCGGCCTGCGTCCCGAGGGACACAAGGAATACGAAGGCGACTTCCGCACGCCCGAAGGTCAGTACCGCCTCAGCCGCCGCAACCCGAACAGCGAGTTCTTCCTGTCGATCCAGATCGACTACCCGAACGACCGCGACGTCCTGCGCGCCCGCCGCCACGGCCAGCGACCGGGCGGCGCGATCATGATCCACGGTCAGCCGAACATGCCGCGCAAGCCGCGCGATTACTACAGCAACGTCGATTGGACCGAGGGCTGCATCGCCGTGTCGAACTCCGACATGGTCGAAATCTGGCTGATGACGCCACCGGACACGCCGATCGAGATCAAACCGTGACGTCAAGCTCGAACGACGTCCGGGCCTCCGCGTCGGTCACGCAACTCGAAGCGGAAGGACTGGTCGATGCGCGGGTCTCCCCGCTCGGCAGCCTCGAGAACCTCTCGCAACGCGAAGTGCAGCAGCTGCTGAGCGCGGGCCACGGCGGCGTCTACGAGATGTTCCGCCGCTGCGCGCTGGCCGTGCTCGCCTCGGGCCTCGAATCCGACGACGTGCGCGCGATCTTCGATCGCTACAAGGATTTCGAGATCCGCCTCGGCCGCCAGGCGTGGGGCGTGAAGCTGGAGCTGAAGAACGCGCCGTCCAGCGCCTTCGTCGACGGCTCGATGATCCGCGGCATCAAGGAGCACCTGTTCGCGGTGCTGCGCGACATCGTCTACATCCACGACGCCATCCTTGGTACCACCCGCTTCGATCTGACCGATCCGGCGAGCATCACGAACGCCGTCTATCACATCCTGCGCAACGCGCGGATTCTCGATTACCGCGGCAAGCCGGACCTGGTCGTGTGCTGGGGCGGCCACTCGATCGGCTCGACCGAGTACGACTACACCAAGCGTGTCGGCTACGAGATCGGCCTGCGCGCGCTCAGCGTCTGCACCGGCTGCGGCCCGGGTGCGATGAAGGGACCGATGAAAGGCGCGACGATCGGCCACGCGAAGCAGCGCATTCGCGACGGCCGCTACATCGGCATGACCGAGCCCGGCATCATCGCGGCCGAGCCGCCGAACCCGATCGTCAATCAGCTGGTGATCATGCCGGACATCGAGAAGCGCCTGGAAGCGTTCGTGCGCTGTGCGCACGCGATCGTCGTGTTCCCGGGCGGCGCCGGCACCGCGGAAGAGATTCTGTATCTGCTCGGCATCCTGGCGGACCCGGCGAATGCCGACCAGCCGCTGCCGATCGTGTTTACCGGCCCGCCTTCGGCCGCCGAGTACTTCGGCCATATCGACCGCTTCATCGCGGCGACGCTCGGTGCGCCAGCGCAGAAGCGTTACAAGATCGTCATCGGCGATCCGGCGCAGGCCGCACGCGAAGTGCTCCGCGGCGTGGAGACCGTGCGCGATTACCGTCGCACGAAGAGCGACGCCTACAACTACAACTGGCTGCTGCGCATTCCGCCGGACTTCCAGCGGCCGTTCGAGCCGACGCACGAGGCGATGGCGCGGCTCGATCTGCGCCGCGAGCTGCCGCCGAATCTGCTGGCCGCCAACCTGCGCCGCGCGTTCTCCGGCATCGTCGCCGGCAACGTCAAGGAGCAGGGCATCAAGGCGATCGAGGAGCGCGGAGCGTTCGAGCTGCACGGCGACAAGGAGATCATGCGACTGATGGATGAGTTGCTGTCGGCCTTCGTCGCGCAGAAGCGCATGAAGCTCGCCGGCGAGTACCGGCCGTGCTATCGGCTAGTGGCATGA
>CADEEJ010000241.1:0-3808 GCA_902826315.1 uncultured Steroidobacter sp. | reverse complement strand
GAAGCGCATGAAGCTCGCCGGCGAGTACCGGCCGTGCTATCGGCTAGTGGCATGAGTAAGGTCGCTCTCAAGTATCACTTCACTTTCCCCGACTCGCGCGAGCGTACGTTCGAGCTGGAGCTCGACCGCGATACGGCCGAGCTGAGCACGCCGACCGATCCGAATCCGCCGGCCTGGACCGAGCTGGGCTTCCACCAGTGCACCGGCTGCCCGTTCGAGAAGGACAAGGTTTCGCATTGTCCCGCGGCCGTGCATCTGTCGACGGTCATCGATGGCTTCACCGACCTGGTCTCGTACGACAAGGTCCGCGTCGAGGTCGAGACCGACGAGCGTGCCGTCGTGGCGACGTTGTCTGCGCAGCAGGCGCTGGCGTCGCTGATGGGCTTGATCATGGCGTCGAGCGGTTGCCCGCGCACGGCGGTGTTCCGCCCGATGGCACGCTTCCATTTGCCGTTCTCGAACGAGTCGGAGACCGCGTACCGGGTCGCAGCGATGTACCTGGTCGCGCAGCACTTCATCGCAGGCGCAGGCGGCAAGCCGGATTTCGCACTGGAAGATCTCGGCCGCGTCTATCGCGGCGTACACGCCGTGAACCGCGGCATGGCGCAGCGCCTGCGCGCCGCGACTCGCCAGGATGCGATCGTGAACGCGATCGTGCTGCTCGACGTTTACAGCAGCCTCGTGCCTGCAGCGATCCACGACATCCTCGGCGAGATCAAACCCGCCTTCGCAGCTCTGCTGAGCGAGCCGCCGAGCGCGTGACGCGTGCACGCCGTGTTGCGCGCGCAACGTCGCGGGCACGCCAATAATAAATAACGGCCTGTTAAATACGCCTGCGAAAATCCGCACTTGCAGTGTTTCGATGCGATGCCTGTCGCACTTGCACTACGGTGCCGGATCGCTGTGATGCAGTTCCTCACTTAATCCGGCAACGAGTCGATACGGTGCGTGCAACAGGAGAGTGCACGACCATGTCAGAGCACAAAGGCGACGAGCTCAGCGCGACTGGATCGCATCGAATCTGGACCGGCGAAACTGCCGCTCCGGCCGTGCGTGCCGGAGCGCCGCGCGATCCGCAGCGCAACTGGCTGGACCGCGCTCATGTTCCGGCACCTCAGCCTGCGAATCCGCGCCACGCGGCGATCACGCGCTCGCTGAACAGCTGGTCGAACTACAAGAGCTGGACGGACAAGGTCCGCAGCAACTGGGACAAGGACAAAGGCGGCAAGTAAGCCCGCTCAGCCGAGCGGCGGCGGCGCTGCCGGATCGGTTTCGCTCGCAGCGGGAGCCGCTTCTGCTGTCGCGACTGGAGTCACCACGACCGCGCTCGTGACAACCGGGCTTGTGATAACCGGATTGACGCCTGCCGCAGCCGTCGTCAGTGCAGAATTTGCCGCCTGACTCACTACCGGACTCACCGTCGGACTCGCCGCTGCAGTCGACGCCGAAGTGATCGCAGGGGTGCCCGGCGCTATGTGCAGCGGACGGCGCTGCGCCAGCCAGCCGATCAGCGGTAACCACTGCTCCATGTCCTCGCGCACCTGGTTCGGCTTCATCTCGAACAGTCCCAGGCCGGTTTCGGCGGCACGGATGTAATTCTGGGAGTCGCGCAGCGTCGCCACGACCGGGATGTTGAGCGTTTCCAGGAATTTCATCAGCGCCTTGTACACCAGCGTGTTTTTCTTCACGCGGTTGGCGATGACCGCGATGCGTTGTTCCTCGCGCCGGATCTTGGCGATCAAAAGCAGGTCAGAAATACATTTCGCCGCGGCGTGGATGTCGATGTCCGATGGCAGCACCGGCACGAGCACGGCGGTGGCGTTGCGCGTGATGTCCGGCAACAGCTGCCCTTCGAGCGCCGCGGGCGTGTCGACGATCAAGCGCTCCGTATCGAGCGGCAGGCGCGTGGCGAAACTGCGCGTCACGCGCGAGTTGCGCTCGTATGCGGCGATGCCGTGAATCACTGCCTGACCCTTGGCGCGCTTGTTGAGCCAGCGCGTGCTGGAACCTTGCGCGTCCAGGTCCATTAACGTGGGCTTGAGCCCGCAGACAGCGAAGTAACTGACGAGATTGATCGCGATCGTGGTTTTGCCCGAACCACCTTTGGGGTTGAGGAGGACGATCTTCTGCATGCGGGCGGCACGATCCCGATTTGACAGTGGAAGCCTACGCAGCGGTACGAGCCACTGCAACCGAAGTGCATCCGTGACGATTGAACAGTGTCTCCCTGCAGTGTGTTTCAGCAGAGTTACAGCGCAATCAGTCGGAACCCTCTGGGGCGCTTAAGGCGAAAGTGCAGCTCCGGCGCAGTGTGACGATGTTCACTGGTCGCAGTGGCGGACGCTGTGAGTCGCCTCACATCCCGCCCGGAATGTTGTGCGTACAGTCGTCGCGGAGTTTACTCAGGAACGCGTGCATGGAATTTCTGTTGCTGTGGGCCGACGAGCTGGACGACGCGCTGGCAGTTCTGCGCCATTACGCGCCGCGCATTCTCGGTCTGATCGCCGCACTCGCGCTGTTCGCCGCCACCGGCTTCGCGCTCGTGTACGCACCGCAGGTCACGCTCGTGGCATTCGCGGTGATCTCCTCCGCGACACTTTTTGAAACGCTGCGCCGGCGCCGAGCGCGCACCGCTTCCGACCCGAGCGAATAGCTCCCGTCAGTCCCGCGTCAGCGGGCAGCCATTCCCTGCTGCGACCTCGATCCCTGCCTGCGCGGGGATGATGCATTCCCCTTGAATCCCTTTCCCGGGTCCCCATAAGCGCCCGCGTCCCCTATTATTCGGCACTTTTCACCGTGGACCCGCAGGGAGGGATCGAGATGAGCGAGACAGCGCAGGCACCAGCGCAGACCCTGGGCTTTCAGGCGGAGGTCAAGCAGCTGCTCAAGCTGATGATCCATTCGCTCTACAGTCACAAGGAAATCTTCCTGCGCGAGCTGATTTCCAACGCTTCGGACGCGCTCGACAAGCTGCGTTTCGAGGCGCTCGCCCAGCCCGATCTGCTGCAGGGAAGCGGTGAGCTCGCCATCACCATCGATGCCGACCCGCAGGCGCGCACGATCACCATCGCCGATAACGGCATCGGCATGAGCCGCGAGGAAGCCATCGAGCACCTCGGTACGATTGCCAAGTCTGGCACCGCCGAATTCCTCGCCCGCATGACCGGCGACCAGAAGCAGGACGCGCAGCTGATCGGCCAGTTCGGCGTCGGCTTCTATTCCTCGTTCATCGTCGCCGACCGCGTCGACGTTTATTCGCGCCGCGCCGGCCTGGATGCCGCTGCGGGTGTGCACTGGCAATCGAGCGGCGACGGCGAATTCACCGTCGCGACCGTCGATCTGCCGGAGCGCGGCACGCGCATCGTGCTGCACCTGAAGGAGGGCGAGCAGGATTTCGCCGACGCCTATCGCATCCGCTCGCTGGTGCGGAAGTATTCCGATCACATCGCTTTCCCCGTGCGCATGCACGCCCAGAAAGAAGAAAAGAAGGAAGGCGAGGACGCCGCAGCGCCGGAATACGAGACCGTCAATCACGCGCAGGCGCTGTGGACCCGGCCGCGCAGCGATGTGAAGGACGACGAATACAAGGAGTTCTATCGCCACATCACGCACGATTTCACGGACCCGCTCGCCTGGTCGCACGGCAAGGTCGAAGGCAAGAAGGAATACACCAGCCTGCTGTACGTGCCGTCGCGGGCGCCGTACGACCTGTGGCATCGCGAGGCGGCGCGCGGCCTCAAGCTGTACGTGCGCCGCGTCTTCATCATGGACGACGCCGAGCAGTTCCTGCCGCTGTACCTGCGCTTCG
>CADEEJ010000240.1 GCA_902826315.1 uncultured Steroidobacter sp. | reverse complement strand
ACTTCAGCGGGCGTCGTCATGAGTCTTCCTCCGGTTGGCGGCAAAAATTGATGATCACCGGCCGCTCGCCGCTGCGATGCCGGTGGTTTATTGAGTCTGGGCTCGCGAGTTTGCAGGATCTATGCCATTGCACCGCCGCCACAAAGTGGGGCGCAAGCACTTGATCCGGCGTCGTTCGCTTGAGAATCGTCGCTTCGACCGCGCCGTCGCGGGGCGTCGTCCGAAGCCGGCGCACTATTACCGTGCAGACCTGCTTTGGCAAGCGGCTCGCGGCGCGTCGCAGGCTATACTCGCGCGCCTTTTCGCTCGGACTGACGCATGGCCGCATCGAAAGCAGTCGCACCGCCCAGGACGTTCCAGGACCTGATCTTCGCCCTGCAGGCGTACTGGTCGAAGCGGGGCTGCGTGATCCTGCAGCCGTACGACATGGAGATGGGCGCCGGCACGTTCCACACGGCTACGCTGCTGCGAGCGGTGGGTCCTGAGCCCTGGAGCGCCGCGTATGTGCAGCCCTCGCGCCGGCCGACCGACGGGCGCTACGGCGACAACCCGTTTCGCCTGCAGCACTACTACCAGTTCCAGGTCGTGCTGAAGCCGTCCCCGGACGACATCGTCGATCTCTACCTCGGCTCGCTGGCCGCGCTCGGCTTCGATCCGCTGACGCACGACATCCGCCTGGTCGAGGACAACTGGGAATCGCCGACGCTCGGCGCCTGGGGTCTCGGCTGGGAGATCTGGCTGAACGGCATGGAGGTCACGCAGTTCACCTACTTCCAGCAGGTCGGCGGGCTCGATTGCCGCCCGGTCATGGGCGAGATCACTTACGGCCTGGAGCGGCTCGCGATGTATCTGCAAGGCGTCGAGAGCATCTACGACATCCTGTGGACCGACGGTGTCACCTACGGCGACGTCTATCACCAGAACGAAGTCGAGCAGTCGAAGTACAACTTCGAGTTTGCGGACACGACGCAGCTGTTCCGCCACTTCGACGAGCACGAGGCCAACTGCCGTGCGCTGCTGGCCAACGGACTCGCGTTGCCGGCGTACGAGCAGATGCTGAAGACTTCGCACACCTTCAACCTGCTCGATGCGCGCAAGGCAATTTCCGTGACCGAGCGGCAGCGCTTCATTCTGCGCGTGCGCGAGCTGGCGAAGGCTGTCGCGCAGGCCTACTTCGCGAGTCGCGAAGCACTCGGCTTCCCGATGCTCAAGCGCGCCGCGGCTGGAGCCTGAGCGCATGGCGAAACGGGACTTCCTGTTCGAGCTCGGCACCGAAGAGCTGCCGCCGAAATCGCTGTTCACGCTGGCGCAAGCACTCGCCGACGGCATAGCGAAGGGCCTCGCAGCGGCCAGTATCGCGCACGCAGAAATCGAGTGGTTCGCGACCCCGCGCCGGCTGGCGGTGCGCGTGCACGGCGTCGCCGAGCGGCAGCCGGATCAAGAGATCAAGCGCCAAGGGCCCGCCGTCGCGAACGCGTTCGACGCGGCCGGCCAGCCGACCAAGGCGGCGAGCGGATTTGCGGCGTCGTGCGGAGTGAGCGTCGAAGAGTTGCAGCAAGTGGACGGCCCGAAAGGCCGCGTGCTGATGTTCGTCGGCACCCGGAACGGCGAGCCGACGACAACGTTGTTGCCTGGCATCGTGAAGGCCTCGCTCGATGCATTACCAATCGCGAAGCGCATGCGCTGGGGCGCCGGAGATGCAGAGTTCGTGCGGCCGGTGCACTGGGCCGTGATGCTGTTCGGCACGACCGTCGTCGAGGCCGAGCTTCTCGGCGTGCGCACGGGCAACAAGTCCCGCGGCCATCGCTTTCACGCACCCGGTGCGCTCGAGATCTCCAGCCCGGCGAAATATCTCCCGGCGTTGAAGAAGGCGCACGTCATGGCGGACGTCGCTGAGCGGCGCGAAACGATTCGACGCAAAGCGACGGAACTGGCGCAGGCGATCGGGGAGGCCGTCATCGAGGACGCGCTGCTCGATGAAGTTACGGCACTGGTGGAGTGGCCGGTGCCGCTCATCGGTCGCTTCGACGAGCGCTACCTGCAGCTGCCGCAGGAGGTGCCAATCGCAACGATGCAGGATCACCAACGCTATTTCCCGATCCGTGACGCACAGGGCAAGTTGTGCAACGCTTTCATCGCCGTCGCCAACATCGAGAGTCGCGATCCGGACAAGGTGCGTGACGGCAACGAGCGCGTGATCCGGCCGCGGCTCGCCGATGCCGCGTTCTTCTGGGACAGCGATCGGCGCGAACGGCTCGAAGCGCGTCGAGTGACGCTGAAGAGCGTGACGTTTCAGGCGAAGCTCGGCTCGCAGTACGACAAGGTCGAGCGCGTCAGCCGGCTCGCTGTGCGCATCGCCGAATCGATAGGCGCAGATGCCGCGCTGGCGCGTCGCGCTGCCGAGTTGAGCAAGTGCGATCTGCTGACGCTGATGGTCGGCGAATTCCCGGAGCTGCAAGGGCTCATGGGCAAGTACTACGCGCAGCTCGACGGCGAGCCGGAAGAAGTTTGCGTCGCGCTCGAAGAACAGTATTGGCCGCGCTTCGCGGGCGATCGCGTTCCCGAAACGCGGACCGGAATTGCGCTGGCGCTCGCCGACAAACTCGACACGCTGGCAGGCATCTTCGCGATCGGACAGAAGCCGACCGGCACGCGCGATCCGTTCGGACTGCGCCGCGCGGCCCTTGGTGTGCTGCGAACGATCCTCGAACGGCAGCTCGATCTCGACTTGCGCCAGCTGGTGGAAACTGCGGTCGCCGCGCAACCCGTGGAAAAGAAACCGGAGGTCGCCGAGGAAGTGTGGACGTACATCGTCGAGCGCTTGCGCAGCTCGTACCTCGAAGGCGAAGCCGGCCGCACCGTCACGACCGAAATGTTCGACGCGGTGCTGGCGAGCCGCACGCAGTCGGTGCTCGACATGGACGTGCGTCTGCGCGCGCTCGAGCGCTTCCTGAAAATGTCCGAGGCGGAAAGCCTGGCGGCCGCGAACAAGCGGATCGTGAACATCCTGCGCAAAGCGCCGGGCGATCTCACCGGTGCGGTCGATACCAGCCGCTTGCAGGATGGAGCCGAGCGCCAGCTGTTCGAGCACGTGCTCTCGATGGAGCGCGCGGTGAATCCGCTGTTTGCGCGGCGCGAGTACGGGCAGGCGCTCACGCAGCTCGCGAGTCTGCGCGATGACGTCGATCGTTTCTTCGACTCGGTGATGGTGATGGCGGAAGACGCTGACGTGCGCGCGAACCGGCTCGGTCTGCTGCTTCGGCTGCGCGGACTGTTCCTGCAGTTCGCGGATTTGTCGCGTCTGCCGGGCTGAGCGGAGGATCAGAGTGCAGCTGCTGCGGTCCGTGCTGTTCACGACGTGCCTGTTCATCGGCACGCTGCTGTTCGCTGTTGCGGTCCTTTCCTTGGGGTGGCTGCCGAATAAGAAGTTGTACGTCGTAGCGCGCTCGTGGGCGCGTACGCACCTGTGGCTGCTCAAGACGTTCTGCGGCCTGACTCACACGGTCGAAGGCCGCGAGAACATCCCGCCTGGCGCGCACGTCTCCATGTGGAAGCATTCGTCGGCGTGGGAAACGATCGCGCAGGCCGCGCTCTTTCCGCCGCAAGCCTGGGTGCTGAAGCGCGAGCTGATGTGGATCCCGCTGGTCGGCTGGGCCGTGCGCTGTCTGAAGCCGATCGCAATCGATCGGGGCGCGGGTGCCGCGGCGGTGTCGCAAGTGATCGCGCAAGGAACGCAGCGACTGCGTGAAGGGATGTGGATCCTGATCTTCCCCGAAGGCACCCGCGTGGCCGTCGGCGAGACGCGCAAGTACGGAGTGAGCGGCGCCCTGCTCGCCTCGCGCGCCGGCTGCAAGATCGTGCCGGTTGCGCACAACGCGGGTTACTACTGGCCACGTCGCGGCTGGGTGAAGAAGCCCGGCGTCATTCGCGTTGTGATCGGGCCGCCGATCGAAGCCGCCGGTCGCGATCCGCGCGAGCTCAACGAAGAAGTGCGCGCGTGGATCGAGTATCAGATCGCCGCGATTGCGCCCACCAAGTAAATAAAAGCTTTCGGATTCGCGGCAAGGGCGGCATAGGACCGCCCTTATTGTTTGATAAAACTAAATATCGAGGTTCGCAACGGCCAGCGCGTTCTTCTCGATGAACTCACGCCGCGGCTCGACCTGATCGCCCATCAGCGTCGCGAAGATGTCATTCGCCGCGAGTGCGTCCTCGATCCGCACCTGGACCAGGCGTCGCGTGGCCGGATTGATCGTGGTGTCCCACAGCTGTTCCGGATTCATCTCGCCGAGACCTTTGTAGCGCTGGATCAGCTGACCGCGTCGGGCCTGATCCAGGAGCCACTCGATCGTCTGCTTCAAGCTGCCCACTTCCTGGCGCTGGTCGCCTTTCGCGACGTACGCACCAGGCTGCAATAGACCCGTCAGGGTCTTGCCCAGCTCGGCGATGCGGCGATACTCGGCCGACTCGAAGAACTCGCGGTGGATGTGCTTCTCCGTCGTCGTACCGTGCTCGGTGCGTGCGACCAGCAGCCGCGGCGTTCCGCCATCGGTCGTGCCGATGGTGCGAACGCGGTAGCGCCTCGATAGATCGTCCTGAGCATTCAGCTGCGCCTCGAGCGTGCGCCCCCACTGCGTCAGCCAGTCGATGCGGTCGTGATCGGCGAGCGTGACTTCGGGCATGTAGAGCAGCTGCTCGAGTACGCGCTGATCGTAACGGCGCGACGAGCGCCGCAGGATCGCAGCTACTTCCATCCATCGGCGTGCGAGAGCTTCCAGCGCACTGCCGGTGATCGGCGGCTGCGCGGTATCGCCGAAGAGCTCGGCGTCTTCCAGCGCCTGCTTCAGCAACATCGCGTTGAGCTCGGCTTCGTCCTTCAGGTAATGCTCGGTCTTACCCTTCTTCAGTTTGTAGAGCGGCGGCTGCGCGATGTAGATGTGCCCGTTCTCGATCAGCTGCGGCATCTGGCGATAGAAGAACGTCAGCAGCAGCGTGCGGATGTGCGAGCCGTCGACATCGGCGTCGGTCATGACGATGACGCGGTGATAGCGCAGCTTCGAGAGATCGAAGTCGTCGGCGCCGATACCCGTGCCGAGAGCCGTGATGAGCGTGCCCACTTCGGCCGACGACAGCATCTTGTCGAAGCGCGCCTTCTCGACGTTCAGGATCTTGCCCTTGAGCGGCAGGATCGCCTGCGTGCGCCGATCGCGGCCCTGCTTCGCCGAGCCACCTGCCGAGTCGCCCTCGACCAGGAACATCTCGGAGAGCGCCGGATCGCGTTCCTGGCAATCAGCGAGCTTGCCGGGCAAGCCGGCGAGATCGAGCGCGCCCTTGCGACGAGTCATCTCGCGCGCCTTACGCGCAGCCTCGCGTGCGCGTGCCGCTTCGAGAATCTTGGTCGCAACCGCCTTCGCCTGCTGCGGGTGTTCCTGCAGGAATTCGTCGAGCTTCGTGCCGACAGCCGACTCGACGATGCCCTTGATCTCGGATGACACCAGCTTGTCCTTCGTCTGCGACGAGAACTTCGGGTCCGGCATCTTCACGGACAGGATCGCGGTCAGCCCTTCGCGCGCGTCTTCCCCTGAGGTCGGGATCTTGTCCTTCGCGGCGAACTGCTTCTCGATGTAGTTGTTGAGCGTGCGCGTCAGCGCGCTACGGAAACCGGCCACGTGCGTCCCGCCGTCCTTCTGCGGGATGTTGTTCGTGTACGCGTACATGCTCTCCTGGTACGAGTCGTTCCATTGCAGGCCCAGCTCGACCGTGACGGCGTCCTGCTGCGTCCGGAACCAGATGATCGTTTCGTGGATCGCGGTCTGGTTGCGGTTGAGGTAACGCACGAACTCGCGGATGCCGCCCTCGTACTGGAAGACCTCGCGCTTGTCGTCGCGCTCGTCGATCAGCTCGATGCGCACCCCGGAGTTCAGGAACGACAGCTCGCGCAGGCGCTTCGCCAGGACGTCGTAGATGAACTCGATGTTCGTGAAGATCGTCGCGCTGGGCTTGAAGCGAATGATCGTGCCGCGCTTGTCGGTCGTGCCGATCACGCCGAGCGGCGCCTGCGGGTCGCCCATCCGGTATTCCTGCTGGTAGAGCTTGCCGTCCCGGTGGATCGTCAGGAGCAGGTATTCGGAAAGAGCGTTGACGACCGAGACGCCGACGCCGTGCAGACCGCCCGAGACCTTGTAGGACGAGTCATCGAACTTACCCCCGGCGTGCAGGACGGTCATGATGACTTCGGCAGCCGAGCGACCCTCCTCCGGATGGATATCCACAGGAATTCCACGGCCGTCGTCGGCGACAGTTACGGACTCATCGGCGTGGACTGTGACCGTGACCGCGGAGCAATAACCGGCCAAAGCTTCGTCGACAGAGTTGTCGACGACCTCGAACACCATGTGGTGCAAACCACTGCCGTCGTCGGTGTCTCCGATGTACATGCCGGGCCGCTTTCGGACGGCGTCGAGACCCTTCAAAACTTTGATTTTGCTTGAGTCGTAAACGTCGGAATCTGTCATGGGCCGGCCTGGAATATGAGGTGCGGAATTATAAGAAATTGCCTTGTTTCACGTGAAACTTTCGGCCGAGTTTCACGCCTTCCAAACCTCTTTCGTGGACCGACGTGATGACGAGCTGGGCGGGAATTTTTGCGACGGCGGCGAGGAGTTTCCCCAAATTATCCACATCGAGCTCGGCCGCTGGATCGTCCAGCATCAGGCATGCCGGCGGCGCTCCTTGTGCCGCTTGGAATGCGAGCTGGCCAAGGATGAAGGCGGCGGCCAGGAGCTTCTGCTGACCTCGCGACACTCGATCTCGGGCCGGCGCCCCTTCGAAGAAGAACGACACATCGGCGCGATGCGCGCCCACAGTCGTTGTGCGCAAGCGCTGGTCCCTGGGTCGTGATTCGACCAGCTGCGCGGCGAGATCCTGATCAGCTGCCCAGCCGCGGCGATAAGTAAAGCGTGCTCCCTGAGCTCCCAGGAGCTGATCCGCGACCTCCACGAAGTGCGGCAGCAACTGCGCCGCGTACTCACCCCGCAGCGTGTCGACGCGCTGCCCGGCCGCGCTCAACTCCCGCTCCCAGGCAGCCAATGACTGTTCGTCGCCCGCCGATCGAAGCACCGCGTTGCGTTGCTGAAGGGCTCGCTGGTAGCGCCGCCACACGCCGAGGAATTCGTGTTTCACGTGAAACACTCCCCAGTCGAGTAGTCGCCGGCGTCGCGCCGAGCCTTCCTCGATCAGCCGGTGCACGCCCGGATCGATCACCTGGACCGGCAGGATTTCGGCGATCTCGGCGATCCCGGAAATGCCCTGGCCGGCGAGATTGGCGCGAGTCCCCTGCCGGCTGTATTCGATGCCCGCGACCAGCTCGCCGCGCGCGGTCCGGACGCGTCCAACGACGCGCAGGAAGTCAGCTTGCGGCGGGAGCAGTTTCTCGCGCTGGTTTGCCCGGAACGAGCGACCGTGGGCCAGGAAGTAGATCGACTCGAGCAGACTCGTCTTACCCGAGCCGTTCTCTCCGACGATTCCCGTTGCCTGCGGATCGAGCTCGAGATGAGCGGCGCGGATGCAGCGGAAATTCTCGATATCGATCGTGGTCAGCACATGGGCGGAGCGGCTCGATCAGAGCCGCATCGGCATCACGACGTACTTCGCTTGCGGCGTCGAAGCGGCGCTGACCAGGCAGCTGCTGTTTGCGTCGGTGAGTCCCAGCTCGACTTCGCCCGCCTCGATGGCAGCCAGCGCGTCGAGGAGGTAATTGACGTTGAAGCCGATCTCCAGCTCCTCGCCCGCATACGCGATCTCCAACTCTTCTTCCGCCTCTTCCTGCTCGGGATTGTGGGACTGCAGGGTCAACACACCGGTCTTCACCGCGAGCCGGATGCCTCGGTACTTCTCGTTGGACAGGATCGCTGCACGCTGGAGTGCCGCGCGCAGGATGTCGCGATCCGCCATGATCTTCTTCGGCGGCGTGGCAGGAATGACCCGACCATATTCGGGGAATCGGCCGTCAATCAGCTTCGAAGTAAACCGAATGTCGCCGATCTGGGCGCGAACGTGATTGCTGCCGATGGCGAGCTCGACACTGCCTTCATTGCCGAGCAAACGCTGCAGCTCTAGCACGCCCTTACGCGGCACGATGACCTGTTGCGACGAGGCCGATTCGCTATCGAGCGCCGATTCACAGAAAGCGAGACGATGCCCGTCAGTCGCGACCGTTCGCAGCGATTTCCCATCCGATTCGAGCAACATGCCGTTCAGGTAATAGCGAACGTCCTGCTGCGCCATCGAGAAATGCGTCTTGTCCAACAGGCGCTTGAGCGCAGGCTGGGCGATCGTCAGGGTCTGCTGAGCCCGGATGTCTTCGACCGTCGGGAAGTCGGAAGCAGGCAGCGTGGCGAGCGTGAAACGGCTCTTTCCTGACCTGATTGTCGCTTTTTCGCCCTCGATCGAAACCGTTACCTGCGTTTTTTCCGGCAATGCCTTCACGATGTCGAGGAACTTGCGTCCCGGGAGCGTCACTTCGCCTGCCTGCTGCAGGTTGATCTTCGTTCTCGCGACGAGCTCCA
>CADEEJ010000239.1 GCA_902826315.1 uncultured Steroidobacter sp. | reverse complement strand
CGTCGAGCGGATAGAACAATAACAAATGGTCGCCGCGCTGGACTTCGACCGGAACCGGCAGCGGCGCTTCGTTCTCCTCCGAGACCATGCCCGCGACCTGTCCGCTCCACTCGCAATGATCGATCATCACCTCGTTGGCGATCACATCGAGGCGATGCTGCTCCTCACCCTGCACGTTGATGACGCCGACCGTTCCGTGGAAGCCTCCCAACGCACCTTTGCCGGTCACCGATGAGATCGCCTTGACCGCCGCGGCAACGTCGATCAGCAGTGCGGCGAGCTGCTGCCGCTGCGGTGTGTCGCGACAGTGCTCGATAAGAAATTTCGACAACGTGGTGCGGCCGGAGTACATGCGCATGACAGCCTCGTCGCTATGCGGCTTTGAACACGCGGTAGGCCAGTAGATCCTCGGCGCCGATCGACATCAGCGCTCCCGCTGTCAGCGCCGAGCCGCCGTGCATGAAGAGCCTGCTCGCGTGCCGCAGCCGCGCGCGGTCCAGGGCGTTGCGTATCGAGCGCGCGTTGGCGAAGTTCGGCTGCTGCATGCGCCGCATGATGTAGCGTCGCATGACGTCGAGACCTGCTTCGTCGAGGCGATATTGCATAGCGTTGAGCATCAGCTGCGCAATCTGCAGCAACTCCTCCGCCGAGAAATCCGGAAAGTCGATGTGATGGGCAATCCGCGAGGAGATGCCCGCATTGGCACGGAAGAACGTGTCCATCCGGTCCTTGTAGCCTGCAAGAATCACCACCGGATCGTTGCGGCTCGACTCCATGACTTGCAGCAGGATCTCGATGGCTTCCTGGCCGTAATCGCGCTCGTTCTCGGGCCGGTACAGGTAATAGGCTTCGTCGATGAACAGGACACCGCCCATCGCGCGCTTCAGCACTTCTTTGGTCTTGGGCGCGGTATGCCCGATGTACTGACCGACCATGTCGTCGCGCGTCACGGTCACGAGGTGATTGCGCCGCACGTACCCGAGACGATGGAGAATGTCCGCGGTGCGCATCGCGACGGTCGTCTTGCCCGTACCTGGATTGCCGGTGAAACACATATGCAGGCTGGGCATCGAGCCGACGATGCCCAGCTGTTCACGCGCGCGCGTCACGAGCAGGAAGGCGGCAATCTCACGGATGCGCTGCTTGACCGGTGCCAACCCGACGAGGTCGCGATCGAGCTGCTCTATGACATCCGCGACGTTCGCTTGCGCGAACAGCGCTTGCAGGTCGACGGTCCCGCTTGCGCCGATGGAGGAGGGGTTCGCACTCACTCCGCCGTCTCGCTTGCGGCGCGGCGGCTGTGAATCGTGTAACGCACGTTGCGCCCCGCGTCCTCAGTGCGCGTCAGGGTGAAACCGAGCTCCTTTGCAGGCCGATTGACGATGAACGACAGGCGCACGGTCTCGAAGCCGCGCGTGGCGTCGAACGCGTTGACGCGCACATAGTTCGAGGGATGGGCCTTGCGGCAAGCCTGCACTTCGCGCAGCACAGCGGCCGCATCGCGCGCGTCGAACATCGGCAGCGCCCACATTTCCCAATAGGTATTGCGGGGGTGTGGATCGTCGGTGAACTCGATGGACAGCGCCCAACCCTGGCGCAAGGCGTAGTCGGCTTGCGCGGCGATCTGCGCATCGGTCAGATCCGGCAGAAACGAGAACGTGCCCTGTGTGACGCGCATGTCGGCTCTCACCCGACCGCCGTTGCGGTCGGAACGAAGTCCACGGTGTCCGTGGACGTGTAGTTGAAGGTGATGTCGCGCCAGGTTTCGAGCGCGGCGCGCAGTGGGGTGCACCAGCGCGCCGCGCGGTCGAGAATCTCCGGCCCTTCGTTCCAGATGTCCGCGCCTTCGTTGCGGGCCTGGACCATGGCCTCGAGCGCGACGCGGTTCGCCTGCGCGCCTGCCTGGATGCCTTCAGGATGGCCGATCGTGCCGCCGCCGAACTGCAGCACGACGTCTTCGCCGAGGTAAGTGAGCAGCTGATGCATCTGCCCGGCGTGAATGCCGCCCGACGCAACCGGCATCACCTTGCGCAGTCCCGCCCAGTCCTGCTCGAAGAACAAACCGTGACTCAAGTTGGCCGCTGTCAGCGGCTCGCGCAGCGTGTCGTAGATGCCGGCGATCACTGCCGGATCTCCTTCGAGCTTGCCGACGACGGTGCCAGCATGGATGTGATCGACGCCCGCGAGTCGCATCCATTTCGCGATCACGCGAAACGACACGCCGTGATTCTTCTGCCGCGTGTAGGTCCCGTGACCGGCGCGATGCAGATGCAGGATCATGTCATTGCGGCGCGCCCACTTCGCCATGCTCTGAATGGCGGTGTAGCCGATCACGAGATCGATCATGATGATCGCGCTGCCGAGCTCCTTGGCGAATTCGGCACGCTCGTACATGTCTTCCATCGTCGCGGCCGTGACGTTGAGGTAGTGGCCTTTCACCTCGCCGGTCGCAGCCGAAGCGCGATTGACGGCTTCCATGCAGAACAGGTAGCGGTCGCGCCAGTGCATGAACGGCTGCGAGTTGATGTTCTCGTCGTCCTTCACGAAATCGAGGCCGCCCTTCAGCGCCTCGTAAACCACGCGCCCGTAGTTGCGACCCGACAAGCCGAGCTTGGGCTTCGTGGTCGCGCCGAGCAGCGGGCGTCCGAATTTATCGAGACGCTCGCGCTCGACGACGATGCCCGTGGCGGGGCCCTGGAAAGTCTTGACGTATGCGACCGGAATTCGCATGTCTTCGAGTCGCAACGCCTGCAGCGGCTTGAAGCCGAAGACGTTGCCGATGATCGACGCCGTCAGGTTGGCGATCGACCCTTCTTCGAACAGATCGAGCTCGTAGGCGATGTAGGCGAAGAACTGCGGCGAAGTGTTAGTGCCCGCGCCGGTATTCGGCACGGGATCGACGCGATACGCCTTGGCGCGATACAGATCGCAAGCCGTCAGTCGGTCGGTCCACACCACCGTCCAGGTCGCAGTCGACGATTCGCCGGCAACGGCTGCCGCCGCTTCTTCCGGCTCCACCCCGGGCTGCGGCGTGATACGAAAGAGAGCAATGACGTCCGTGTCTTTCGGAACGTAGTCGGGCTGCCAATAGCCCATCTCGCGGTACTTCAGCACTCCGGCGTCGTAGCGTCCGCGCTTGGCCGGCGTGCGGACCTCGCCCTTCATCGCCAACTCGTGCATCGGTTTCCCCTCGTGTTCGTTGTGCCGAGGCTCGCGAAAAGGTACGTTAACGTAAAGTCATGTTTTTTTACTGAGAGGATAAGGTTTTACTTATGCTCAATGTGACGATCCGGCAGCTGCAGGTCTTCGCAACGGTCGCCCGGCATTTGAGTTTCGTCCGAGCTGCCGAGGAGCTGCATCTGACGGCGCCCGCGGTCTCGATGCAGATCAAGCAGCTCGAATCGACGGTGCGGCTGCCGCTGTTCGATCGCAACAGCAATGCAGTGAGCCTGACGCTCACCGGCGAGTACTTCCTGGTTCACGTCCAACGAGTGCTGGGCTCGCTGCGTGAAGCCGAAAATCTGGTCGCGAAATTGCGCCGTGTCGAAACGGGAATCCTGCAGCTCGGCATGCTGACGACAGCGAAGTACTTCGTGCCGCATCTGCTTGCAGAGTTCATGCGCGAGCATCCCGGCGTGCAGCCGCGATTGACTGAAGGTAACCGTCAGCAACTCGTCGAAGCTCTGCATCGCAATGAGCTGGACCTGGCCGTCATGGGTCGCCCGCCGAAGGAGCTCGACACGCGCGCCGAACCGTTTGCGCAGCATCCGCTCGGGATCGTCGCAGCTGCGCGGCATCCGCTCGCTTCGGCGTCGGAAGTTGCCACCGGCGAGCTGGCACGCGAGCCCTTCATCATCCGTGAAGCCGGCTCGGGCACGCGTCTCATCATGGAGGCGGTGTTCCGAGAATGGCGCATCGCGCCGCCGGTGATCATGCAGATGACCAGCAACGAATCGATCAAGCAGGCAGTCGCGGCCAACCTCGGCATCGCCTTTCTGTCCTTGCACACCGTTGCCGAGGAGCTGCGCTCGGGCAAGCTGATCGCGCTGCAGATCGATGAGCTACCGCTGCTGCGCCAGTGGCACATCGTGCATCTGAGCCAGCGCGTGCTGTCACCGGCCGCCGAAATGTTTCGCCATTTCGTACTGGAGAGCGGGGGCAGGTTCGTGCAGACGTACTTCGCAGGACCTCAGGCACCGGCGCGAGTCCGGAAATCACGCCGTTGACTCAGGCTGGCGATCTGCTGCAGTGTGCCGCAGCCGCTCTATAGAGATAGCAACTGTGCCGACTCCGTTTCCGTTCTCTGCCATCGTCGCGCAAGAAGAAATGAAGCTCGCGCTGCTTGCCGCCGCGGTTGATCGAACTGTAGGCGGCGTACTGGTCTTTGGCGATCGCGGCACCGGCAAGTCGACTGCGGTGAGAGCCCTGGCCGGATTGTTACCGCCGATGCAGGTCGTCGCAGCATGCAGTTACAACTGCGACCCTGACGAATCGGATACCTGGTGCGAGGCATGCCGCGCGCGAAGTGCGAACGGCGGACTCAAGACACGCCGCGCCCCGGTCCCGGTCGTGGACCTGCCGCTCGGCGCGACCGAAGATCGCGTCGTCGGCGCGCTCGATCTGGAGCGTGCGCTGACGCAGGGAATCAAGGCGTTCGAGCCCGGGCTGCTCGCCAAGGCGAACCGCGGCTTCCTCTACATCGATGAAGTGAACCTGCTCGAGGACCACCTGGTCGACCTGCTGATCGACGTGGCGGCATCAGGTGAGAACCTGGTCGAGCGCGAAGGCTTGAGCGTGCGGCATCCGGCGCGGTTCGTCATCGTCGGCAGCGGCAATCCGGAGGAGGGCGAGCTGCGCCCGCAGCTGCTCGATCGCTTCGGGCTGTCGGTCGAAGAGCGCACGCCAGCGGATCTCGCGGGACGCGTCGAAGTCGTGCGCAGACGAGACGAGTTCGAGCGCGACAGTGCGGCGTTCGCCGAAAAATGGAAGCAGAAGGACGCGCAGATCCGGCGTCGCATCGTCGCCGCACGCGGGCTGCTGCCGGACGTCAAGGTTCCCGATGAGATTCTGGAGAGCGTCGCTCGACTGTGCATGACGCTTGGTACCGACGGGCTGCGGGGCGAGCTCACTCTCATACGCGCGGCGCGCGCGTGCGCGAGCTATGCCGGCGCCAAGCAAGTGTCGGATGCGCACGTACGCAGCATGGCCGCGCCCGCGTTGCGTCACCGCCTGCGCCGCAATCCGCTGGACGAGACCGCGTCGACACTCCGCGTGCAGCGCGCGGTCGACGAAGTTTACGGCGCATGATCACGGCGACGGCGCTCTTCGCAATCGATCCGCTCGGTTTGGGCGGAATAGCAGTGCGGTCTCCGCCCGGTATCGAGCGGGATCAATTCCTGGCGTCGCTGCGATCGTTGCTGCCGCAACAGACGCCGATGCAGCGCGTTCCGGCGCACGTCAGTGATGAGCGTTTGCTCGGTGGTTTGGACCTTGCCGCCACTCTTAAGTCGGGGCAGCCGGTGGCTGCACGTGGATTGCTCGCGGAAGCGGATCGTGGCGTCATCGTGCTTTCGATGGCTGAGCGCATGCAGCCCACGACCGCCGCATTCATTGCGTCGGCGCTGGATTGTCGGGAGGTGGTCGTCGAGCGCGACGGCTTCGCGATGCGCAGCCCGGCCCGACTCGGCGTGGTGGCGCTCGACGAAGGGCTCGCGGACGATGAACAGCCGTCTGCGGCGCTGCTCGATCGTCTCGCATTCCGGATCGATGCTTCAGTTCTTCGCAGTGCTGCGGAAAACGCGACGAACTATTCCGCGCGCGACATCGCGGCAGCGCGCGAGCGACTCTCGTCCGTCGTCGTCGGTACAGCGCTGATCGAATCGCTGTGCTCCGCAGCGGGCGCGCTTGGCATCGATTCGCTTCGAGCCCTGATCTTTGCCGTGCAGGCTGCACGTGCATCGGCGGCACTTGCCTCCAGAGAAGAAGCCAGCGAGCTCGACGCGGCCGTCGCGGCACAGCTGGTCCTTGCTCCGCGTGCTCTCGTCGTTCCGCCTGCACCTGAGCAGCAGCAGACGCAAAACACCGAGAGCGGACAGGACCGGCCCGACGCAAAGGATCCAGAACAAGGCCGCAACGTTAGCGAGCACGACGACATTGTGCTCGCAGCCGCGCGCGCGGCGCTGCCTGCAGGACTTCTCGATCGTTCCAACGAGTCACAACCGGGACGTGTGAAGAGCGCCGCCGCTGGGCGCTTCGGGGTGCAGCGTCGTTGTGTGCAATTCGGTCGGCCAGCCGGGGTTCGGCGCGGCAAACCTGCAAAAGGCGCGCGATTGAACATCCTCGCGACGCTACGCGCGGCGGCGCCTTTTCGACGGCTGCGCGCCAACGCAACCGACTCTCCAGCTGCCGCGTCCCGTGTCGTCGTGAGCGTACGTCGCGAAGATTTTCATGTGACTCGCTACAAGCATCGTTCGCCGACGGCGACGATCTTCGTGCTGGATGCGTCCGGCTCATCCGCGTTGCATCGCCTGGCCGAGGCAAAAGGAGCGGTCGAGCTGCTGCTCGCAGACTGTTACGTGCGACGTGACCAGGTTGCAGTCGTGGCATTTCGCAACAAAGGTGCTGAAGTGTTACTCGCGCCCACGCGATCGCTGGTCCGTGCGCGGCGGGAATTGTCGGATCTGCCCGGCGGCGGCGGCACGCCACTCGCCGCGGGCATCGAAGCCGGCAGGGTGCTGGCCGAAGCACTCGCACGGCGCGGAGCAACGCCTACGATGGTGTTGCTGACGGACGCGCGCGCTAACGTTGCGCTCGACGGCCGCGGCGGACGTGAGCAAGCGCACTCCGATGCGGTGAGTGTTGCGCGTCGCGTGCGCGCGGCTGCGATTCGCAGCTTGCTGATCGATACTTCGCCGCGTCCGGGCGCCACCGCTCAAACACTGGCTGGGGAACTCGGGGCGCGCTATGTGCCGTTGCCGCACGCGGACGCTGCGTCGCTGGCCAATGCGGTGCGGCTGTCCTCGGGCCGCGGTCCCTGACGGAACCCTCGTGTCGCGCGAGAGGCTGCAATGGGATCTCGACGGCGCAGACTGGCCGCACCGTCAGGCCAGTCGCTTCGTGGTGGCAGCAGGTGTTCGTTGGCACGTGCAGTCGGTCGGGACCGGCCCGGTCCTGTTGCTCGTGCACGGCACCGGCGCGGGATCGTTCTCCTGGCGCGCCGTGGCATCACTGCTCGCTGAGCGCTTCACCGTCGTCATTCCCGATCTTCCCGGACACGCCTTTACCGAAGTTCTGAACGGTACGCGTCCTACGCTTCATCAAATGAGCGCTGCGCTTGGACAACTGCTACGCGAGCTCGAATTGCAGCCGGCGATCGCCGTGGGTCACTCGGCCGGCGCCGCGATCGTGATCCGCATGGCTCTCGACGGGCTGATTGCCCCTCGTGCGCTCATCAGTGTCAACGGCGCACTGCTGCCGCCTCAAGGGCTGACTCGCCTGATTTTCTCGCCTGCCGCCAAGCTGCTCTCCCGCAGTTCGTTGATTCCGCATCTGGCTGCGCGCCGTGCTGCCGATGCCGCTGCCATAAGCCGACTGCTGGCGAGCACCGGTTCGACGATCGACGCGCACGGCGCGGAGCTCTACCGTCGCGTCGTCGGCAGCCGCGCACATGTGCAGGGTGTCCTGCAGATGATGGCGCATTGGGACGTCGAGTCCATCCAGCGCGACGTCGGCCGACTGCCGATGCAGCTCATCCTGGTCGTCGGGGACAATGATCGGACGGTGGATCCTCGTGAAGCACGCCGCGTCCAGGCGCTGCTACCGAGCGCGCGCATTGTGATGCTGAACGCTCTTGGACATCTGGCGCACGAAGAAGCGCCCCAGCAGATCGCCGCGCTGATCCACGACCTCGCTGGCGCGGCACACTGCTAGACTCGGATCGACTGACCGAGATCCATCACAGGAAACCACATCCCTTGGCGACCGTGCCCGTGCCGCGAGAGTCCCACGCTGTCGTGATCGGCAGCGGTATCGGCGGGCTCGCAGCCGCGATACGGTTGGGCGCGCGCGGTTATCGAGTCACGGTGCTAGAGCGGCTCGACACTGTGGGCGGTCGCGCCGCGGTCTTTCACCAGGACGGCTTCACGTTCGACGCCGGTCCAACCATTGTCACTGCGCCTTTCTTGTTCGAGGAATTGTGGCAGCTGGTTGGGCAGCGCTTGGAACAGGACGTGACCTTGCGCCCACTGACACCTGCCTATCGAATTCGCTTCGCCGATGGAGAAGTGTTCGAGTGCGTGGGCGATGTGGAGGGCATGCGCACGCGTGTCGCGCGACTCGCGCCTGCAGATCTTGCGGGCTACGACCGGTACATGGAGCGCAGTGCCGCGTTGTACCGCGTCGCGTTCGAGCAACTCGCTCATGTTCCGTTCGAATCTGCGTGGGACATGGTTCGCCTGCTGCCGAAACTCGTGCGTCTCGGCGGCTGGCGCAATCTGCACTCGCTCGTGGCAGAGTACGTCACCGATCCGCGCCTGCGCTTCATCCTGAGCTTTCATCCGCTGTTCGTTGGCGGCAATC
>CADEEJ010000238.1:7325-8592 GCA_902826315.1 uncultured Steroidobacter sp. | reverse complement strand
GGCTTCGTCATGGGCCGGCACTGTGGAGTGCGGGCCCCTATTTATTGGCTACGGATTCGCAAAGTCGCCGCGGCGGTTCGACTAAGTGTTTGTTTTCAGAGGCACACAGGCAGCACGCCGAGGCGTGCTGGAGCCGCTACGGCAGCTTGAACTTTCGAGTCGAACGCGGCGGCCAGATCGACGTGAACTGTGCGCCGCCTACCAGCCGGGACGCGGCTGAAACTCCCCGAACGATACCCCGGCTCTCCAGAACGGCCCTGATGCGTCGAAAAGAACGCCTGGGGTCGGGCGTCAACACGAACAGGTTGATCTCCTGGTCACTGACGTCGTACCCGTCGAGCTCGACAGCGTCGCCCAGCACACCCTTCAGTTCGCTCTGGATGGCCGGCAGGATCGTTTCGTCTTCCAGAGACTTACGCCAAAACTTGATGACGAGCTGGTAATCCATTTGGGATTGTTGGCCTAACGATGCTGACCCAACGCGCGAGTCGGGCGCGCAGCCGCAAAAATATCCGCCGGCGGGTCCTGCGGTATCCTGCGCCGATGAGCGTCGCCGAAGAAACCCAGCTCGAGCGGACCAACCGCAGCTTCTACGAGTCGCTGTGGGACGAGTCGCGGCTGATCGCCCCGGAGCGGTTCAATACCTGGCCGCTGGTCGAATCGCTGCTGCACGCCGATTCGCGTTGCCTCGAAGTCGCCCCCGGCTTGCGCCCTCGCCTGCCGCTGGCGGGAACTCGCTTCATCGACGCCAGCGAGCGAGCCGTCGCCGGACTGCGTAAGGCCGGTGCATGCGCCGAGACCGGAACGATCGTCGACCTGCCGTTTGCAGATCGATCGTTCGACCTGGTCTGCGCGATGGACATCGTCGAGCATGTCGAAGATGACTTCGGCGCACTGCGCGAGTTGACCCGAGTACTCGCCCCCGGCGGCACGTTGTTGCTCTCCGTGCCGCTGCATCAAGCGCATTGGACGGCCTTCGACGATTTCGTCGGTCATTGCCGGCGCTACGAGCCGGCCCAGTTGACGGCACTGCTGGCGCAATTCGGGCTGCACGTGGAGCGCAGTGCCGTCTTCGGCATGCAGCCGCGCTCCTCCCACCTGCTCGACCTGGGACTGTGGTACCTGGCCAATCAAAGGGAGCGTGCGATGTGGTGGTACAACCGCGTGTTCATGCCGCTCGGCGTCAGATTTCAGAAGCCCCTGACCTGGGTCGACGGGTTGATCGCGGACGAGGACGTGGATGAAGTGCTGATCCTGTGCCGACGCA
>CADEEJ010000238.1:5518-7225 GCA_902826315.1 uncultured Steroidobacter sp. | reverse complement strand
CGGACTCCGCCATCCCTGCTCGAGCATGAACCCATGCGGACAAGGTGACCGCGTGGCAACTGCATCGGAGCGTTCGGCCGTTGGACCTCGGTCGCGCGCGTGGCGAAAGCCTGCGCGCATCGTCTGAGGTCGTGCGGCTGGAGTGAGTTCGTTAGCGACGAACCTCGCCAACCAGTAGACCCAGAGTAGCGACCGAACCAACGTTTGAAGTAGACATTGGATCACCTCCTTCAGTTGCCGTGGGCTGTTCGCCGACGCGCAACCGCCCACCGAAGCCGCGCGCCGTTAGCAAAATTGTATCGGTGCGAAGTGGCGGCGTCAGTAGAGATTTCAAGACGGTACTCGGGCCCAGGCTTCTGGTAGGTACGCGCTAGACTGGCGCCAGTCCCATTTCTTGCGCGAATATCTGGAGACGGGGGCCACTGACTTTCCATGCTTGTTGCTGCCGACGATGTCCTGCCCGCCGCCGAGAAGCATCTACCTCTTCGCAAGGTGCTTGCCGTCGGCATCGGCAATGCTCTCGTGTTCTACGACTTCATCGTCTTTGCGTTCTTCGCATCTCAGATCGCTCAAACCTTCCTCCCGGCATCCCAGGCGTCGACAGGACCGCTGTTCTCGCTGGCCTTCTTCAGTCTCGGATTCTTCACCCGCCCCATCGGCGCAATCGTCATTGGTTACTACGCAGACACTGTGGGCCGAATGCCAGCGATGATGTTGTCGCTGGCGCTCATGGGTATCAGCGTTGTTGGGCTCGCGGTTGCCCCGTCGTACGCTCAGATTGGCATTGCCGCACCGATTCTGCTCCTGCTTTTCAGAGCGCTGCAGGGCTTCGCGCTTGGCGGCGCAGTTGGACCATCGACTGCATTCCTGATAGAGGCGGCGCCACCGCACCGACGCGCGCTGTATGCATCGATTCAGCAAGCGTCGCAAGGTGTTGCAATTCTGACGGCGGGGGTCGTCGCATTCGTCTTGACGGGTCTGTTGACCGCCGAATCTTTGCAGGCGTGGGGATGGCGCGTCGCCTTTCTGCTCGGTGCGGCGATCGTGCCGGTTGGTTTGTACATTCGCCGTCACCTGCCAGAAACGCTGCAACAGTCCGACAGCGTAACTGCATTCGCGACGACGCCTCTGGAATCCTGGCGCGTCGCGGCGCTCGGTCTTCTCATACTCGGGTCGATGACGATATCGACCTATACGCTCGGCTACCTGAACACGTTTGCGCAGCAGAGTCTGAATCTCACGCCGCAGCTGGCATTCGGCGCGATCCTGATCAACGGATTGAGCTTTGCGCTCGCTGCGCCGCTTGCTGGAATGTTGTGCGATCGTTTCGGACGCAAACCGGTGATGCTGTGCGCTGTGGGTGCGTTGCTGGTTCTGGTCGTCCCCTGCTTTCGCGCCCTTGTGGAAATGCGCAGTGCTGCTTCGCTGTACATCGTGACGGGCGTACTGAGTATTGGAGTACAAACAGCGGCCGTTGCAGTCCTCACTGCGGTCACAGAGACGCTGCCGAGATCTGTTCGCGCGACTGGCTTGGGGACGATCTATGCACTCGCCATCGCGATATTTGGTGGCTCGACGCAATTCATGGTCGGCCTCCTCGTCGAGGCAACCGGCAGTTCACTGGCGCCGGGTTTCTATATGACAGGAGCTCTCGTCGGCGGCGGTCTCGCGATGCTTGCATTCGGTACGGCACCTCGACCGAAGCGC
>CADEEJ010000238.1:0-5418 GCA_902826315.1 uncultured Steroidobacter sp. | reverse complement strand
GCGCAGCAGATCTTGTTGACGAGCCTCGCTGGCCAAAGTTAACTTCGTCCACCTCCATGCTCCTCAGCTTCCTCTTCGCGCTTGTCGGACTCATGGCCGGCGGCGTCCGCGGTTTGTTCATCGGCTTCGCGCTGGGCTATCTGGCGAGCTGGATACTCAAGGGCGCGCTGCTGAAGAAGCTCGCGACGGTGCAAGCGCGGTTTCTCGAATCCACGTTTGCCGTCATGGGTGCGCTGTGCAAGGTGGACGGCGTGGTAACGCGGGACGAGATTGCAACTGCCGAGGCAATGTTCGATCGGTTGCAGCTGTCCGGCGAACAGCGCGAGCGTGCAAGGGCGGCCTTCAATCGCGGCAAATCACCGGGCTTCGACCTGGATGCCGAGGTGCGCGGGTTCGCGCAGGTCGCCCATGGACAGCGGGCGTTGCTCGTCATGTTTCTGCAGATCCAGTGCTCGGCGATCGCGGGCGATGGCAAGGTGCATCCTGCCGAGCATCAACTGGTAGTGCGCGTTGCCCGGCTTTTGGGACTGAGCGAAGCCGATGTCGCCCAACTCGAGGCGCTGTTGAGAACCGGTTCGCCCGGCGCCGGTTTCGATGGCGCCGCACGCACAACGCGCTCGCGCCTGGAGGATGCTTACGCGGCGCTGGGACTGTCGTCATCGGCCAGCGACGCCGAAGTCAAGAAGGTCTATCGGCGTCTGGTCAGCCAGAATCATCCAGACAAACTGGCTGGCAAGGGATTGCCCGAGAGCATGCGTGCCATGGCAGAAGAACGAACGCGCGAGATCAACGCCGCGTACGAGGCGATCAAGGAGGCTCGGGGGTTCAGCTGACAACTTACATTGGTTCGGGAAACTCCATCACGAAACGCGCCCCGCGGGCCGCATTCGCGTCGAGCGAGAGGCGTCCGCCTTGCCGCTCCATGATGCACTTGGCGATTGCGAGCCCCAAGCCCGCGCCGGGGCCCGAGGCCTTGGGACCGCGACGGAACCGCTCGAACAGAGACGCCGCGGCATGCGTGGCGATTCCGGGCCCATCATCGGCGATGATCACAGTGGCAGCATCAGCGGACAGCGTGATCGACGTGCCGGCGGGCGTGTACTGGATCGCGTTCTCGATCAGGTTGCGAAAGACCAGGCGCGTCAGTGTTGCATTCCCATGCGCAGGCACGGAAGCGTCGGGCGTCGTGGCGGTCACGTAGTGCTCTGATTCGAGCGCAACAGGCGCCAGCTCCCGAGCCACTTCCAGCGCAACGGCGTGAGCGTCGAACGCGGCAAACTGGAACTGTTCCTGCGAATCGAGGCGCGCAAGACAGAGCAGTTGCTCGACGAGCCGCGCGAGCTGTTCGATTTCGAATGCAACATCGCCCAGCTCCTGCGCCGAAAAGCGGGACTCGAGCCGTGCTCGCAACGTTGCAAGCGGGGTACGCAGCTCATGCGCGGCGTTGGCGGTAAATTCCCTCTGCACGCGATAGTCTGCTTCGAGCCGATCGAGCGAGGTATTGACTGCCTGAACCAGCGGAACGAGTTCGCGAGGAAGGTTTGTGGCATGCAACCGCTTGTCCAAACGATGCAGCGACAACATCGAGGCCTGATGCGAGACGGCACGCAAGGAGCGCAGCGATGACAGCACCGTCACGACCACGACGCTGACCACCGCGATCAGCAGCAGGGCAATCGGCGGATACAGCTCGTCCAATGCGCCTAGCATGAGCTGGGCGACCAGACTCTCTGCATCTTCGAGATTCCGAACCACACGCAACCAGTATCGGCCGTGACGATCATTGAGATCGAGCGCGGCAGCCATGATGCTGTTGCCCGACACCGCGTCTGTTTCCCGCTGCATGACGACCTGCCCATCGCCGCGAGCGACCGGCAATGGCAGATACGGCGCAGGGAAACCGCCCGACGCCAGCACCGTGCCATCTGCCCTCAGCAACTGATAGCCGTTCAATGTATCCGGTTGGGCGTAGAACTCCCGCAGGGACGGAGTCAACTCGAGACGGGGTGGGTCCGTCCCCGACACAATCGCGGCACGCAGGTGCTGTACCTGGATGGCGATGCTCTGGCCTTCGAGACCCCACAGCCCATTGCGAAACTCGAAGTACAACACCAGATAGCTGCCGGCCAGCCCCAGCACAACCACGATGGTCAGTCGAACGACGAGTGCTCGAAGCAGGGATGGGGCACGCATCGAGCCGCGCTCAGGAGACAAGATAGCCCAGACCGCGCAGAGTCCGGAGCGACACATCAGCGCCCGCGGCCGCGAGCTTCTTGCGCAACCTGTGCACTTGCGTCTCCACCGAGTTCGCGCTGCGCTCCTGCTCGAAATCGTACAGACATTCGGCCAGCCGCTCCTTCGAGATGACACGTCCCTGATGGCGCAGCAGCGCTTCGAGAACGATCAGCTCCGAGCGTGTCAGATCGAGCGGCGTCTCGGCGACGGTGGCGATGCGTGCGGACGTATCGAGCTTCACGCTACCGAGGGTCAGCGTGCGACCCAATGCCGCGCCCGGACGACGCAACAGCGCGCGCAGCCGAGCGATGAGTTCCTGCATCGCGAAGGGTTTGACGAGATAGTCGTCCGCGCCGCCATCCAGACCGCGCACGCGATCCTCGATCGAACCTAACGCGGTGAGAATCAGCACCGGTGTCATGTTACCTCGGTCGCGCATCTCCTGCAGCGCGCCGAGGCCGGTGCCGTCCGGAAGCATGAGGTCGAGCACGACGGCATCGTAGTCGGCCGCTCGCCAGATCCGCAGTCCCTCGGTCGCCGAGGCCGCTGTATCGACTGCGAACCCTTGCGCACGCAGGCTCTCCGCGACGGCCTGACAGAGACGCTGGTTATCTTCGATGATGAGCAATCTCACTGGCCAATCTCAATGGACAAGACTCAGTGACCGGCTCATTCGCCTGGCGTCCAGGAGTATTCGAACCTGAGCCCGATGGTGGGCAACGCCTCATCGAGTCCTTCAATGATGTTGACGCCGCGACGTTCGTCCCATTCATAACCGTTGGCGTTCTCGCGACCGTAAACGTTCAGGATGTCCAGATAAGCAACCAGACTTAGGGGGCCGAAGCGGCGCTGGTAGTCCGCGCGCAGACTCAGCGAATGATAAGCAGGCAGGCGCTCGGCGTTGGTGCGCGTCAGCTCCTTCGAGTAGCGCACGGGGCCTGCGTCTCCCAACACGTCGCTGTGTACGACGAAAGCATCGGTGGGCCGGCCCGAAGCATATTTCCATTTCGCCGCGAACGTCCATCGATCGCTCGGTTGCCAGACGCCGACGATTCCGAATGCATGCGGCCGATCCCAATCCGACGCATATTCGCCTTCGCCGAGCCTGTCATCGCGGCGGGCGCGCGAGTATGAGTAGGTCGCCGAAGCGCTCCAGCCTCGGCTCATGCGCTTGGCAAGCATCAGATCCACGCCCGTGGCTGAACCCTCGCCGATGTTCGTTGCGGTGTTCGTGGTCCGATCGTCGAACACGAGCAGATCGTCGAGCTTCTGATAGTACCCTTCTGCCGAAAAACGCAGATCCTCGCGCAGGTGCCGGGAATAGCCCAGCACCCACTGCGTGGAGCGCTCGCTCTTCAGGTCGAGATTGGACGGATCGGCCGCGATATCAAGGTAACGCGGTGCTTGATAGTACACGCCACCTCCGGTCCACACTCGGGTGACCGCATCGGGTTGCCAACTCAATAGCAGGCGCGGGGCGACGACGGACTTTCCGGAAAACCCATCGCGCTCGTAGCGCATTCCGGGTGTCCATGTGAAATCGCCGCTGGTCCAGGCGTAGTCGGCGTAGGCGGCAATCTGCGTCTGCGCTGCGCTCAACCTCGAGTTGTATTCCTCGGGCACCAACACGATGTACTGTTGTGTCGGGTCGGCGCGAAAGTCCGACTGTTCGTACACATACCGTGTCCAGTCGCCGGAGAGACGACGGTCGAAGTCGAGATCCACGCGAGCGACCCGCGCGCCAGCGGAGAAGATTCCATCCGAGCCGAGCAACGTGCTGAAATCGCTGCGCCAGCCGATCTCTGTTTCACGCTCCTCGATGCGCAGAATGTCCTCGCGGACCGGCGTCGTCGCAGGTGTCGGGTCGGGGCCCGCGAGATCCGGATATGCCTCGCCCTCCGTGCCCGTCGTGTCGCTGTTGCGGTAATAGAACGTATTGCGCAACTGTGCGACCTCACCGGGAGACCACCGCCACGTCACGCCGAGCAATGTGCTGTCCTGCTTCGAGTCCTCGAGCCCCACGTCCTCGAAGTTTTCGGACGCGAGCGCATTCTCGACTGTTCGCTTGGAATCCTCACTTGAGTAAATCGCCAGCAGCTCGAGACGATGATCGTCATTCAGCTCGGTGACGGACTTCGCGATGAAATCAGCTAGGCGCTGCGTGCCGATGTCGGCCTCTTCGATCGCTTCGAACAAGTTGCTGAAATCGAACTGGCGCGCCGATAGCAGCAGGCTGGTGTTCTCGGCCACGTAGCTCGGCCCGTCGTAGTCGGCCTCCACTCCGATAATGTCGACGCGTACGCCCGCCGTGGAGCTCACTGGATTGCCGTCCGCGATCTGCAGATCCAGCAACGAACCATTCTTGCCGCCTTCCGCCGCCCGCCAACCTCCCGGAGAAAACTTGGCGCTGCCGATGATGTTCGGCGCGAAGATCGAATATCGTCCGCCGCCATCGACGGCTTCCTGCTCGCCGAGCGACTCATCGAAATGCGCAACTTTATCGAAAGGAATGCCGTCGATCAGGATCAGGTTGTCCCGCGGCCCGTTGCCGCGCACGGTGAAGCTTGAGAACTCACCCGTCGCGACGACGCCCGGCAGAACGTCCAGCGCACGGAACACGTCGCCTGCGCTGCCGGGATTACGTCGTATCTCTTCACGCTCCAGCAGCACGGTGTTCGGCGTCGCCCGCGGATCCCCAACTGTCGCGCGCGCCGAGACAACCACTTCGGCAAGCACCTCATCGCTCCCGCGCACCAACGCGAATTCGACGGCAGCCGCTCTGCGAAGCACGACCCGTACATCCGCCTGCACGGCTTTCAGGTAGCCCCGCTCTTCCACCTCGACCGAATACACACCTTCCGGCACATCATCGAACGAAAACTCTCCGGCGGTATCGGCTTCAACCGTGCCTTGAACCCGCTGATTGCGCATGAGGTGTGCAGTAGCCGTCGGCACCGCCCGTCCAGTCACCGAATCCACGATGCGTCCGCGAACGGCGCCCGCCGCCCCCTGTTGCGCCTGGGCATGCGCGGGAAGCGAGACAGAAACGTATATGAGAGCGGCAAGCGGCACGAATCGATTCAGCATGGCTGGTTCCTCGAACGATTGATCGTCATCGCAAGCCAAGCTAGCAATCGAGTCTGTCGCGAAACTTGCGGCCGGCGCGGAAGTTGCCAGCAAGAG
>CADEEJ010000237.1:3877-8623 GCA_902826315.1 uncultured Steroidobacter sp. | reverse complement strand
GGGCTCGGGTCCGGGACGCTGGCCTCGATGCAACCCGAGTGCAGCGAGTTGCGTCGGTAGATCAGCATACGGTTGAAAACACCGTCCTGTTTTGCGATCTGCTCGAACAGATCGGTGCTGCCGTTGATGTATCCCGGCCCGGGCGCAGCAGGGCCCGAATGCTCCTCGTCCAGCGCCCGCGCGTACTCCGCTCGGCGCGTCTCGTCGATGGATTCGAAGCCGGTTCGGCGGTGGCGGTAGAACGCGGTGCCGCCGAGATTCGCTTTGAACAGGTAGTGAATAGTCGCCAATCCGGATTTCGCGAATGAATCGACGTGCGGGATCCGTTGCGGCGGCACCAGCTCCTGCGCCGGTGTCGTGATCAGCGAGTAGTGGCAGAGGGAGAGCGTGAGCACGCCCTCCGACATGCCGAGACAGTCGAGTAGCGCACTCCTCAGTCGAGTGAGCAGCAGTTGTTGGTATGCGGGCGGTGCTTCGGCCCGCATGCCTGGAAAGTATCGGCTGCGCACGTTCAACGGTCGCGCACACGCGTCCGCGACCAGCGCCTCCGCGTTGGCGACGAAGTTGTCGATCACGAGCAGGGGTGCGCGCTCGGCGCCGATCGCCAACTGGCGCAGACGCAGGTCGGGATGCAGATCGAGATCCATCACCACACGTATTCGAGCTGTACCTAACCGCCGTACTGGTCGACGCCGAGCTCGCGCAGAATGGCGACCCGCAGCTCCTGCGCCGGAGCGCTGGCCAACCGGCGCGGATGCGGAAAGGGCACGTCGAACTCGGCCTGGATGCGTGCCGGCCGCGGTGAAAGCACGAGAATGCGGTCGGCGACATGGATCGCTTCTTCGACGTCATGCGTGATCAGCATGACCGTGTGGCGCTCCTCCGCGAGGATCCGTAGCAGCTCGTTGCGCACTCGCAGGCTCATCAGCGCGTCCAGCGCCGAAAACGGTTCGTCCATATACAGAACTTCCGGTTTCACCACGAGCGCGCGCGCCAGCTCGGCGCGCTTCAACATGCCACCCGACAGCTCGTGCGGGTAGCTCGACTCGAAGCCTTTGAGGCCGACGATCGCGGCGTAATGGTCGGCGATCTCGGCCTTGTTCCGCGGCGCGTGCCCATTGAGGCCGAACATCAGGTTCTCGCGCACCGTGAGCCACGGGAACACCGAGCCGTGCTGCGTGATCAGAATGCCCCGCGGGTCGGGCTTCACGCGCGGCACGCCATCGATGACGATGGCACCGGCATCCGGCCGGACGAAGCCGGCAATCATGTTCATGAGCGTGGTCTTGCCGCAGCCGGAGGGGCCGATGATGGCAACCGTTTCGCCGTCACGCACCGTGAAGCTGACGTTGTCGACCACGACCAGGCGGCCCTGGTCGGACTCGTAGCTCTTGTTGAGGTCCCGTACTTCGATCTTACTGTGCATAGCGCCAGCGAACCCACCGGATGCGTTCCAGCCGACGCATAGTACTGTCGAGCGACAGGCCGATCACGCCGATGATGATCATGCCCGCGATCACCAGGTCGTAGCGATTACCCGCGTTGCGCGAGTCCATGATCATGTAGCCGAGCCCCGAGCGCAGCGCGATCATCTCGGCGGCGACGACGACCAGCCAGGCGACGCCGAGCCCGATCCGCATGCCGACCAGGACCTGCGGCAGCACTGCCGGAATGACGACCTGCGTGAACAGCGTCGCGCGCGACACGCCGAAGTTCTCCGCAGCGCGCAGGTAACGCTTGTCGATCGTGTGCACGCCGACGGTGGTCTGCACGATCATCGGGAAGACCGACGAGATGAAGATCAGGTAGATCGGCGAGGCATCGCCGACGCCGAACCACAGGATCGCGATCGGGATCCAGGCGATCGGCGAGATCGGCCGCAGCATCTGGAAGATGGGATTCAGCGTGTCGTACGCGCCGCGCACCCAGCCCATCCACAGTCCAAGCGGTACTGCGACGCATACGGCAAGCGCGAAGCCCGTGCCCACACGCATGAGCGATGCGCCGATGTGCCGCCACAGCGTGCCATCCGCGAGCAGCTCGACTGCGCCGGTCACGACTTGCCACGGCGTAGGGAATATGAGGCTCTGCGTGGCAACGATCGCGCCCCACCAGGCGAAGAGCAGCGCCACGATGACGCCGAGAGCGGGCAGAGTGCTTTTGATTCTGTTCATAGTCTTCTGGCGCGCCACATGATTCGGGCCCACGGCGTCGCGGGATACGCATACACGATAACCCGCATCTGCCCGCTCGCGTGCGCGGTGCAGGCGAACTGGTATTCCGCTGCCTGCTCGAACGGGAGCCGGAAGCTCTGGCCCGGCATCATGAGGGTCGGGCCGAAGATCTGGGGCACCTCGTCCAGGTTCCGCAGCACCAGGATATCCCGGATTCCGAGCGTCAAGCGGATCTCGTCCGGCAGGATGCCGAGATCCTCGCCCGACATGCGTCGCGCCCAGGTGCCGCGCGGGATCTCGAAGAGCTGCTCGCGGTCTGCGCCGGTGCGGGTTTCGATCGGCGCCAAACCGGCCCAAGCGAGCACGGCGATGCCGACTGCACCGCATGCCAGCAGGACGCTCCGAAGCGGCGAACGCATGACTGCTACTCCGCGAGCAGGATCCGCAGATCGTGCACGTAATCGTCCGCACCACGCCCATAGGGCATCAGTGCACGCAGCCGTCCGCGGCGGTCGATCAGGTAGGTGTAAGAGGAGTGCGAAACTGAGTAGCTGCTGCCTTTGACATGCTTCTCCGCGACGATGCCGTAGTCCTTGCGTACCGCGGCGAGCTCAGCGGCTCCGCCGGTGCCGCCGATGAAAGTCGGGTCGAAGGCGTGCAGGTACTCTTTCATGCGCGCCGGATCGTCGCGCTCGGGATCGACGGTGACATAGACGACCTGGGCGTCGTCTGCGGCAGCGCCGAGCTTGCGCCGCGCCTGCGCCAGAGTTGCGAGCGTGACCGGGCACACGTCCGTGCACCACGTGAAGCCGAAACCCAGGATTACGACTTTGCCGCGATAGCTGCGCAGATCGACCTTGCCGCCGCCCGAACTTTGCAGCGAGAACCGCGGAGCGTCGCGTGGCGGGTCGAAGACTCCGGCTTTGAGCGCCGGCGCACTGGCCACTGGCGCCGCCACGATCGCAGCGAGCATCAACAGTAAGCAGCGCACGGTGCGTGCGTTCACAATGGGATGACCGCCGGCTTCGCGGCGCGCGCGAAGCGCTCGTCGACGTACTTCTCGTACGGGATCGGATGTTTGATCGTGCCCGCCTGCATGGATAGCTGCATGAGCTCTTCGAACTCAGCGCGGATCATGCGCAGGTCGCCATAGGTGACGCGGTCGCTCGGATTCTGCATGACGAAGCGGATGATCTTGGGATCCTGGTTGAAGTACGGCGGCGTGGCTGCGATCTGCACGGCCTTCTCGCGGTTCGCCGGCTGTTGATCGAGCCACACACCCGCGCCGAGCACGTGGTTGACCAGGTCCTGCACCATTGCAGGATTGGTTTCGATCAGCTCCTCGCGCGCCGTGAGCACGCAGCAGATGTACTTCGGCCACTCGTCGCGCGTCATCCGCAGCGGCCGTGCATATCCGGCGCTCTGCGCCGCCGCGCCAAACGGCTCACCTGTGCAATACGCATCGACGGCATTCGCATAGAGCGCAGCAGGCATGTCGGGCGGCGGCATCTCGACGATTTCCAGCTGCTCGATGCGCATGTCCTCCTCGGCGAGCATGCGGCGCAGAAACAGGTAGTCGACTGCGAAGCGGCTCGGGACTGCGACGCGGCGGCCGGCAAGCTGGCGGAAGTTCTGATAGGGCGAGTCGTTGCGCACCATGATGACCGCGCCCGAGCGATGCCCGAGCGAGACGATCTTGATCGGAATGCCGCGGTCGGCGAGATCCATCACCAGTGGCGCCAGCATGTAGGCGGCTTGAATGCGCCCGGCCATCAGCGACTCTTTGATCTCGGGCCAGCCGTTGTACTTGCTGTATTCGAATGCAAACTTCGGCGCGCCGGCGGCTGCGGTGCCGTTGCTCGTTGCCCGGGCGACGCACGCGACCGGCAACGTCAGATTGCACGTGACCGGCAATCCGCCGACGACGAGCGCATTCTCCTTGTGCTGCGTGCAGGCGCTCTGGCCGAGCGGCAGGGCGGCCGCCATCAGTCCCTGGAGCACTGCGCGTCGGGAGAGGATCAATGAGCTCATGGCGCTCGATCTTACCTTCTCGACGGCTGACCATCCGCAGTTTTGTCGCGGACAACCGTGTGCCAAGATCGAGCCGCCGCGGCCGCGAGGCAACATGGGTATTTTGGTCTTGCAAACGGAGGCATGAGATGACACGAGTTCGCGTTGAGAGCTTCACCATCTCGCTCGACGGATACGCAGCAGGCCCGAATCAAGATCTCGATAATCCGCTCGGCATTGGCGGGGTAGCATCGCAGAAGGCCACGCACGTCCTCCTTCGGCACCACGGGCGTTAGCTGACTGCTGGGGGATGAATGCACGCATCGGTCACGTCGCTCGTGCTGCTCGTCTTGGCCGCGCCGGGGCTGGCAGCTGGCGCCGAGGAGCGCGACTTCAACATTGCGGCCCAAGCGGTGTCGCAGGCGCTGCGCGAGTATGCGCAGCAGAGCGGCGATCAGGTCGTGTTCTATTCCGAGGTCGGTAAAGGCATCGAGTCGACCCTGGTGCAGGGGAAGTTCACGCCTGAGGAGGCCCTGCACAAGCTGCTGCTCGATACGGGACT
>CADEEJ010000237.1:0-3777 GCA_902826315.1 uncultured Steroidobacter sp. | reverse complement strand
TCCAGCGTCGCGATCTCGACCTTCAGCGCCCGCGACATCGTGCAGCAGGCGCCGGCCAGCTCCGCGGATCTGATCGCGGCGGTACCGGGATTCTGGGTGGAATCCACTGCCGGCACGACGCAGGGCAACGTGTTCGCACGCGGCATCATTCAAGACGGCGGTTATCGCTTCGTCGGCTTGCTGGAGGATGGCATCCCGATCTACCCGGTTTCGGAGCTGTCGTTCTATAACCCGGACCAGTTCGTGCGCGTGGACGCGACGCTCGACCACGTGGAAGCAGTGCGCGGCGGCACAGCTCCGATTTTCACGGCCGGCGCAGTGGGCGGCACGATCAACTTCGTGACTCGCTCGCCGCTCCAGGCTCCGCGGGCGCTCTTCAGCGTTGGCTTCAGCGACTACAACCTCTACCGCACGGACGTGGCGTGGAACGGCGCGCTCGATGACGAATGGGGCCTGGCCGTCGGCGGCTACTATCGACGCTCCGATGGCGTTCGTAATCCCGGCTATACGGCCGACGACGGCGGCCAGGTTCGTGTGCAGCTCGGTCGCACCTTCGAGCGGGCGAGCCTGCAAGTCTTCGCGAAGTACATCGACGACCGCTCGCTGTTCGTGGTGCCGATTCCGCTCACCGGCGATCCTGCCGATCCTCGCGGGCTGAACGGTGCCGATCCCGGCACTTATGCGCTGCAGAGTGCAGACCTCGCTCGCGCCGGTCTGCCGCAGTCGGCAGCTGAGGTCGGTCTGCAACACTCCGATCTGCGAGACGGCATCCATCCGCAGCTCGGCACCTTCGGTGCAAAGCTCGAGTGGGCCATCGACGAGAGAGTTTCGCTGGCGAACGTGGTCCGCTACACGAACGGCGAAGTGCATTTCGACGGCATCTTCCCCGGTGCGGATCCGGTGACAGGTACCGAGTTTGCGGCAGCGGCAAGTGTCGCGCCGAGCTATACCGTACTGTCTAGCGGCGCGCCGTACGCGGCGACTGGGCTCGTGCAGAACCATGGTCACTGGGCAATCCACAAGGAATACCGGGCGCTGCAGGACGATCTGCGCCTCAATCTCTCGCTCGGCCAGCACCAGCTCACGGCAGGGATGTGCGTCGCCGACTATTCGATGGCCGACCGCTGGAGCCTGGGCAACCTGCTGTTGATGGATGTGAGCGATCGGCCGCGGCGGTTGTCGCTGCCCGGCGTGACCGATCCGCAGGGCTTCACGCAGTACTCGTTCCTCAACCTCATCGCCGACTACGACGCGGATCAGTACGCCGTGTACGCAGTAGACGAGTGGCAGGTCACCGACCAACTGCGCTTCGACCTTGGCCTGCGGTACGACGACGAGAGCATCGACGGCTCCATCAGCAATGCAACAAACGTCGATCTCGATGGCGATCCGGCAACCCGCTGGGACAACGCCACGTCGCAGGCCGGCGCCAGCCGCAGGTCGGTCGCCGAGAGCTTCGACAACTTCGGCTGGTCGGTCGGCTTCAACTACGAGCTCGTCGAGCGGCACGCGATCTTCGGGCACTACACGGATTCCGCGCGCCTGCCGCACTTCGACAACGTCCGCGATGGCGTGCTCAGGAAGGACCCGGTGACCAACGTCGAGCTCGGCTACAAGATCTCGCACGAGCGTTTCGTCGTGTTTGCGACCCTGTTCCGAACGCAGTTCGACAACGTCTCGTTCAACGACATCGACTTGAGCGGCACGCCGCTGGTCCGCACGACCGCAACGCGTACCAGTGGCGTCGAAGTGGAAGGTGAGCTGCTACCCGCAGACCCGCTGACGATCCGCTTCAGCCTGACTCTGCAGGACCCGAAGTATCGCGAGTTCCGGTTCCACGACGCTGCGGGTGGCGTCATCGACAACACCGGCAACACCGTGCGACGCATTCCGCAGCGCATGTGGCGTGTCACGCCCACCTATACGTTTCTCAAGGATCGAGGGCGCGTGTTTCTGACCTGGACGCACGTGAGCGACCGTTATTCGAACGACGAAAACACGCGCACGCTGCCGGGCTACGACAAGTTCGATGCCGGCGTGTCGTTCGACGTGGGGAACCGCTGGAACTTGCAGTTGAGCGGCGACAACCTCACCGACGAGATCGGGCTGACCGAAGGCAACCCGCGCACCGACGTCGGCGCCGGCGCGAGCGGCACGATCTACGTCGCACGGCCGCTCTTCGGCCGTTCCTTCACGGGATCGGTGACTTATCGCTACTGAGTCGGAGCGCGCACGACCCAGCCGTCGCCGTCAGCGACGATGGCGACAGTTGCGTCCGCGCGCAGGAACTCGATGAGCGAGGCCGGATCGGTCGCATCGAAAACGCCCGTCACCTTGCGCGCCGCGATCGCTGCGTCGACGACCCGGATCTGTCGCGGACTGTAGCGCGCGAACTCCGCTGCTGCGTCGGCGACCGAGGTTTCTTCGAAAACCAGTCGGCGTCGCGTCCATGACGTCACTCTTTCGGTGTCCGATACCGCGAGCCGGATGGCGGGGCGCGCCGGTGCGATGATCAGTTGCTCGCCGACGCTCAGCACGATCGGCGCCGCTGCCGGTTGAGAACTGTCCACACGCACGCGACCTTCGAGCACGGTGACGATGGTCCGCGCGTCATGCGCGTTCACGTTGAAAACAGTGCCGACGGCGAAGATGTCCGTCGATCCGCTGCGAACGCGGAACGGGCGCTGCGCATCCTTGGCAACTCGGAAGATCGCTTCGCCCTCGATCAGCTCGACAGCCCGCAGCGTGCCGCTGAACCGCGTGTGCAGGCGCGAATGCGTGTTCAGCTCGACGACGGAGCCATCTTCGAGCGCTATCGAGCGCTGCTCGCCGACTGCTGTCTGGTATGCCGGGCCGAACCACGACTTCCACGGCGCGTTCGGCGTTACGAATGCGCCGCCGATGACGACGAGTGCAATCGAAGCGGCCAACAACCAGGGGAGGGCGCGGCGCATGCGCGTTGTGTCACTGCCGGCGCGTCTGTGTTCGAGGGTGGCGACATTCGAGCTCGCTCGCGCCTCCGCGATCAGCGCTTCGACGCTGCGGTCGGGCCAGAGGTCGCCATGCCTGCTGGCCGTGCGCGTCAGCGTGCTCAACCGCAGGAACTCTTCGACGTTGCGCGTCGAGGCGCGCAACCACTCCGAGAACTGCTGTCGCTCGGCGTCGCTGCAACTCTCATCCGACAGCGTAGCCAGCCAATACGCAGCGCCTTGCGCGGGCGGTTGCGCGGCCGGATCACGAGTCGAATTTTCGTTTGCAGATGTCATAGCCGTTCAATCGAGATCAATGCTGCCGCGTAGCTGCGTGTAGGCGGTCGTGAGGAGCCGGCGCACCATGCGCGTCGTGATCCCGAGATGCCGCGCGACTTCTTCGTGCGACATGCCGTCACGCAGCTTCAGGTAGATCACCGCCCGCACCATCGGCGTCATCGCGCGCAAGGCGCCATCGAGTTGCCGTGCAAAATCTGCCTCGCTCAGCGCCGCTTCGGGCGTGGTTGCGGCCACCAGCGCGTCGAGCTCGTCGGCGCTGTGCGGCTTGCTTTGGGCGGCCCGCATGCGCCACTCCGCGGCCACGTTGACGGCGACCCGGTACAGGTACGCTTGCGGCTCCTCGATCAGCTCCAGCTTCTCGACCCGCAGCAGGCGTGCGTACACCTCCTGCGCCAGGTCCTCGGCGTCGATCGGTTGCGGCAGGCGGCGGCGCAGGAAACGGGTCAGCCCCGCATTCCAGTTGCGCGCCCACTCGGCGATGCGCTCGCTGCCCCCTGATACAGACATC
>CADEEJ010000236.1 GCA_902826315.1 uncultured Steroidobacter sp. | reverse complement strand
CAGGGTATTCACGATGTCGAGCCGTGCGCGCGCGACAGTCACGAGATCCTGCTGGGCTGTTGCCTCTCTTTCCAGTCGTCGAAAATAAGCGGTCGCTTCGTCGTGTCGTCCGGTGAGCAGCAGCACGGTGCCGAGCCCATGCAGCACGTTATGGCGTAACCAGTACGCGGGCGTGTCCGCGAGCTCCGCCTCGGCTTGCTCCAAGGCCCGTCGGGCACGTCCCAGATTTGTCACGGTGCCGATGAAGAACTCAGCCTCCACGACTCGTGCCCGGACGCGGACCTCGGGATCCTGCGCGCTCGCTGCCAATGAAGTGATGCGCTCGACCTCGCGAGCAGCGCTCGCGACGCGACCGGACTGGTAGAAGAGTGATTGAAGATTAGCGCGCGCCAGCACCTCGCCGCGGATGTTGCCCGCTGCCGCGAAGCGTCGTGCCGCTTCCAGGTAGAGGCGTTCGCCAGCCTGCTGGTCCAGGGCTGAGGTGACGACTGCACGCACGAAGGCGATCCAGTCGATCTCGGGATGTGCGGCAGAGAGTTTATCGAGATGTCGACTCGCCGCCTGCCAGTCACCGCTGCTGGCCGCTACCTCGTAGTAGCAGCGATATGACTCGTATGTATTCGGTTGAGCTGCTACGGCGGTCGTGCAGCGATCGAAGCTCGCTGCCGCCGCCGCGTGGCTCGCGCTCCCAAAGAGGAGCGCGATGAAGAGAGCGCGGACGCGAGCGCCGCGGTTCACTTAGATGTCCGTCGGGCCTTCGGGCTCGCAGTCGACGTGTGCGCCGGGCGGAATCTGCGGGCCAGCGGCTGTGCCGGGCGGGATGCCGCAAACGCCGGTATTCCAGTTGAGCACGAACCGCCCAGCACCGCCGAGATCCAGCGGCTGCATCGTGACGAGAATCGGGTAGGGGGTGACGCGCTCGCCAGGCAGCTCATGCAGGACCTCGACACGCACGAGCAGATCGGGGCGCGTACCGACGTCGGCGCGAGTCAGTTGCGCGATGACCGCCTGATCCTTTCTCAGTTCGCCCTTCGTCTGCTTGAGTACGTTGCCCTTCGAATCGATGAAACGAACGAGCGTCGGTACGACAGCTTCGTCCTGCTCCGCGAACACGATCGCGACGCGCAGCGCCTTGTCCTCGCTCGAGAACGTGAGCAGTCCGGACGTGGTCGATTCCATTATCGGATTGTCGGCAAGCGCGAGCAGCGGCATCGCGGCAGTGGCAAGCGCGACCAGCCATGCGCAGCGAATCTGGGTCGAGAGTCTCGTCATGTGGCGTTCACCTCGCGAGTTGGATCGGGGCGAGGCTATTGTCGGTGCAGACCTCAGCGACGCATAAGTGAACTCCAGTACGATCGGGGCGAATGCGAATCTGTGACGCTGAACATTGCGAGGACGTTTGTGTGACGCGGTTCCCTCATGGTCGTGAGACACAGTTCTCACGGTGAGGGGAAACGGCGAGCGCCGACGTTGGATGGACATCTCACGCAATTCCGCGTGGGAGAAAGCTCGAGGGAGATCCCGTCATGAACATTGGTTGCAAATTCGCCGCGCTCGCCGCGTTTGGTTTCATCGCCTCCGCTCCTGCGCTTGCGCAGGTTGCCGCGGAGCCTGCAGCTGACACCGGGGCAGTGAAAACCCGCGACGTGCGGGTGCTGCCGTTCGATGTCAGCCGCAAGCTCAAGATTGCGCGCATGCCGACGCCGCCTTCGGCGCTCCTCGTGGGTAACTACTGGTCATGCACGATTCACGACGATCGCGAGATCTGCAAAATCGTGCTGGTCGTGTGCACGGACGATCAGAGTCAGTGCGTGGAGGTGTAGAGGAGTCGGGGAGGGCCGCTCACGCGGGCGGCCCGAACCAAGTCGTGAGCGTGTCAGCGAGTCGCGCCTGCGTTCCATCGCCCACCCAGGCAACATAGCCGTCAGGACGAATCAGCACGGCGGCCGGAGCGGCGACTGCGCCGACTGCCGGCAGCTCCCACGGGCCGGCGTACTTCGCGTCGATCGACTGAACCCGATCCGCCCATCGAGCGATGTCTAGTGCACCAGGCTCGCCGAAGTTGATGAGCGCCGGCCGCGCACGGTGTAGCAGAGTGAAGACTCGCAGCGGACCATTCGCGGTGATCAGATCGAGGTCCGGCATGCGCCGTCCGAGCAGCGGATGTCCTTCGCCGAAGTCGTAGCGAATGCCTAGGCCCGACATCTCCGCGGCGATCCGTTTGCGAGGCTCGTCCATGCTGAGAAGCTGGGCCATCATGTCCCGCAGTGCCTTCGAGCGCTCGTCCGGGCGGCGCAGCGCGACCGCAGCCATCGTGATCTGCAACACGCGCGCGCCGACTGGATGGCGCTCGGCGTGATAGCTGTCGAGAAGGCTTGCCAGCGACGTCCGCTTGATGACCTGAGCCAGCTTCCAGCCCAGGTTCACCGCATCCTGCACGCCGGTGTTGAGACCTTGCCCGCCGTCCGGTGAATGCACGTGCGCGGCGTCGCCGGCCAGCAGCACGCGTCTGTCTCGGTAGGTCGCGGCCTGCCGAGTCATATCTGTGAACCTCGAAAGCGATGTGGGACTGTGGACGCCATAGTCGGTACCGTAGACGGCAATGAGTGCCTCGCTGAGATCGCGCAGCGTGGGCTCGCTCGTGGCGCCGACGTGTCGCTCGGTCACCATGACGCGCATCGGTCCGCCATCCAGGAAAACGACTTTGCCGTCGCGTATCTCGTAGTTCAGTTTGCCGATGCCGTGCACGCCGATCGCGTCATTGCGGATGCCGAGCGGCGGCTGTTCGGTCATCTCCACCTCGGCGATCAGGGCGCTGGTCGTCGGATCCCATCCTGGGAAATCGATACCGGCTGCTTTGCGCACACGACTGCGTCCGCCATCGCAGCCGACGAGATATTCCGCGCGCATCGACTGACCATCGGACAAGCCGATGTCGAGGCCGGTGTCGTCCTGCCAGAAGCCCGTCACCTCGCGTCCGCGATAGACCGGCACCTTCAGCTCACCGATCCAGTCGGCCAGGATGCGTTCGATGTGGACTTGCCACAGCCCGAGCGTGTGAGGATGTCGCGTGGGGAAGTCGCTGAGGTCGAGGTGGATCATCTGGAAGCCCACGGCCTGAACCGGCTTGCCCTCCGAGATGAACCGCTCGGCGATCCCTCGCTGATCGAAGACTTCGATCGTGCGTGCGTGCAGACCGCCAGCGCGCGAGCCGGTGATGTCCTGGGTCGTGCGCCGCTCGATGATCGCGACGTCGATGCCTGCCAACGCCAACTCGGCGGCCAACATCATTCCTGTCGGGCCGCTTCCGGCGATCAGTACTGTGTGGTCGGTCATCCGACTTGCCTCCTCAGGGTTGAAGGCCGGCGATTGAAAAGCAAGACCCGGGACTTCCCGCAAGCCCCCGCCTGCGGTTTAATGTGAACTGGGGAAAGGGCGAAAGAACAAGAACAGCACCGAGCTCTCTCCCGATCGATCCTTCGTGAAGGACATCGGTGTTGACGCGGAAGACGCGGCCATTTGCCGCGCCATCATCGCGCTGGGCCACACGCTTGGGCTGGGGATTGTCGCCGAGGGACAATGCGGTGACCAATCGAAGGCTGGTGGACGCCGTCACAAAGATCGCGACGGCCAAGGGTTGTACCCCCGCGCAGCAGCTGGCGCTCGCGTGGTTGTTGCATCAGGGTCCGGACATCGTGCCGATCCCTGGCACCCGCCGCATCGAGCGGTTGGAGGAGAACGCTGCGGCAACACGCGTGGAGCTTTCGAGCGGCTAGCTGGACAGTATCGAGCAGGCACTGGTCAATAACGTTGTCGTGGGCACCCGCTATCCGCAGGCGAGCATGAGCTCGGTCAATCGCTAGGCATTCGGCCATTCGTATGCGTGTCGTCCGGCGGATCAGGGGTTCCCTGAACTTCCGCGTTGACGGGTTATCGACCGCGCTTGCCCCGGTCTCACCTTTTAGCCTTGATGCGTACGATCAATGCGCATAGAATCTGCGCATCTGAAGGAGTCAGATGATGCGCATTCCCAACCGTAAGGTTCCCAAGCAGGCAACGAACTTGAGCATTGATCGTGATCTGTTGAATGAAGCTCGCGAAGCGGGGGTCAATCTCTCCGCTGTGCTCGAGGAAGCGTTGCGGGTGAAGGTGGCGGCGGCCCGTCGCGATAAGTGGAAGCGAGAGAACGCTGAGGCGATCGCGGAGTACAACGAGCTGGTCTCAGAGCACGGGGTCTTCTCGGATGGGGAGCGGACCTTCTAATGCCGCAGTTTTCGGTCTACAAGAACAAGAATCCGAAGACTCGCGGCACGTATCCATACCTGGTGGACGTGCAGTCCGAGCTGCTCAGCGACCTCGGTACACGCGTAGTCGTTCCGTTGATCAAACGCGGTGCCCTGACCAAGAAACCGATCAAGAACCTGATGCCTGTGGTCCGCGTGGACGGGCAGGATTTCATCATGATGGTGTCGCAGCTGGCCGGCATTGCGGCCAGCGAACTCGGCACGCCTATAGCCAGCGCCGCTGAGCACCGAGGCGAGGTCGTTGCGGCGGTGGATTTCCTGATCACGGGGATCTAGGCCCCGGGGCTGATTGAAGGGCCAGCAGATCCACTGATGATGCTCTTTATCGCGATGCGTTCATGGCCGTCCAGAGACTCTCGAGCGAACGCTCGGTGCAGAATGTGATCCATAGAGGTCGGCGGGCCGGACTGTAGAGGGCTGCGCCCGGCCAGTCTCACCTTTTGAGACTCCGCTGCGTTCAACTGGCCTCCTGAAGAAGGGTCGGGAGGCTCCCATGAACGCACTTAGTCCTCGAACGCTGGCCGTCCGCGAGCAGCCGCTGCCGGAGCCGGTCATCCAGTGCCCGCATTGCCAGGGCGACATCAAGCTGACCGAGTCGCTCGCCGCACCCTTCATCCGGGCCAGGGAAGCCGAGTTCAAGCGCCAGGAGGCCGGGTTGCGGGAGCGGGAGGCGGCGCTGGATGCGCAGGTCGCCGAGCGGGTGGCGGTGGAGCGGAAGAAAGCCGAGGAGGAGGCGCATCGCAAGGCGCGATTGGCGCTTGGGACTGAGCTGGAGGCGAACAAGCGGGAGCTGGCGGAAGCGAACGAGCTGTTGAAGCTTCGCGACGAGAAACTCGCCGCCGCTCAGCGAGCGCAGGCGGAATTGATCCGCAAGCAGCGACAGGTAGAGGAAGCCGCGCGCGAGATCGAGCTGACGGTGGAGAAGCGCATCAGCGCGGCCGTGGGCGAGATGCGGATCAAGGCGCGTCAGGAAGCGGAAGACGAGCTGAAGCTGAAGGTGTGCGAGAAGGATCAGTTGATCCAGGCGATGCAGAAGCAGGTCGAGGAGCTGCGTCGCAAGGCCGAGCAGGGCTCGCAGCAGCTGCAGGGCGAGGTGCAGGAGCTGGAGCTCGAGTCGCTGCTCGGGAGTGCCTTCGTGTACGACACGATTGCGCGTGTGCCGAAGGGGGAATTTGGTGGGGATGTGCTGCAGCGGGTGATGAGTCAGACGGGCGCGGTGTGCGGGACGATTCTTTGGGAGTCGAAGCGGACGAAGAGTTGGAGTGATGGATGGCTTGCGAAGGTGAGGCAGGATCAGAGGGCGGCGAAGGCGGAGATCGCGGTGATTGTGAGCCAGGCGCTGCCGAAGGGAGTGAAGCAGTTTGAGTTGATTGATGGGGTGTATGTGGTGAGTCCGCAGTGTGTGCGGCCGGTGGCGGAGATGTTGAGAGGGTTGTTGGTGGAAGTGGCGGGAGCGAGGCAGGCGGCGGAGGGGAGGGAGACGAAGGCAGCGGTGGTGTATCAGTACCTGACGGGGGCGAGGTTCAGGCAGCACATGCAGGCGATCGTGGAGGCGTTCACGACGATGCAGGAGGACCTCGGAGCCGAAAAGAAGGTGATGATGAAGCAGTGGGCGAAGCGGAGCATGGAGATCGAGCGTGTGATGGCTTCGACCGCTGGGCTGTATGGCGACCTGCAGGGGATTGCGGGTTCCAGCCTGGGTTCGTTGGAGGGTCTGCAGCTACCGGCGCTGGAAGTTCGTGCTGTTGGGCACTAGCTCAATGAAGAGTAGTCGGGCCGGCCTAGGGGCTGCGACTCAAGTAGCAGTAAGAACAAAGGCTTATAGCAGACTAATCAAGTCAGGCGTTGAAGAACTCGCGTCTTTTGTTCATAATTCTCATCTGTTCACAATTGTGAACAATGATGAAATTATGAACACCGCTGAAACCACTCTATTAGATGCTGCCGCGGCCCATCTCCGCGCCCGCGACCTCACCGTCGCAATCAAGGAGGCTCGTCGTGACGAACGCATCGACGCCTGGTTCCGCGTGACCAAGGACAAGAAGCACGTCGACTACGCAGTCGAAGTGAAGCGGCAAGTCACGCCTCAAACTCTCGGCGCAGTCGTCGCACAGCTGAGGCAGTGGGGTGAGCTGACGAAGAAACCTCCGCTGCTCGTCACAACTCACATCACTCCACCTGTTGCAGACCGTCTGACTGCGGCGAATCAGCAGTTCGTCGATGCTGCCGGCAACGCGTATCTCAATGCCCCCGGCATGTACGTGCTGATCACTGGGCGCAAGCCCGAGAAGGATGTGGACACGATTGCCCGCAAAGCAGGTGATGTCTTTACCAAGCCAGGGGTGAAGACTTTGTTTGCTCTGATCTGCAATCCCGAACTCGCGACGGCAACGTACAGGCAGATTGCAGCGGCAGCGAACGTGGCTCTAGGTGCGCTGCCTGGTGTGCTCGCAGGGCTGCAGCAGGCAGGGCATCTCCACGTCATGGGAGACAAGCGAAAGCTCGTCGCGACCAAGCGTCTGCTCGACGAATGGGCGCTCGCCTATGCGCGCAGGCTGCGACCCAAGCAGCTGCTGCGGACGTTGGTGACTCCGGATTTCGGAACGTGGCGGGAGTGGGATCTGCAGGTGGATGAAGCAAGGTGGGGCGGAGAGCCTGCTGCGGGACTGCTCACAAACTATCTCGAGCCCGGCGTGCTGACGCTCTACGCAGCGAAGGCGCCGGCGCGACTTGTCGTCGAGCATCGTATGACGACCGCTCGACCGAACGACACGCACAATCTCGTCGAGATACGCACGCCTTTCTGGGGCGAAGGCCTCGTCAACAAACAGCGTGCGGACCTTGTGCCGGAAGCACTCGTGTATGCCGACCTGTTGGCGACAGGCGATGCGCGCTGTATCGAAGCGGCTCAGATGATCTACGAGGAACACCTTGCACGACTTTTCACAGCGACGTGAACTGACGCTGCACGCAGAAGTTGCCGCGGCCGTGACGACTGCCCTGGGCTCCATCGAAGTTCCGGGCATCGTGATCGGCGCGTTCGCGCGCGATCTTCATCTGCACTACGGCGCTGGAGTTCCGATACAGCGAGCCACGCAAGATATCGACTTTGCGTTTGCCGTTCGGAGCTGGGATCAGTTTCATGCCTTGCGGCAAAGGCTGCTCGAATCGGGCGCGTTCGGGAACATCGAGGGAAGGCAGCATCGGCTTCGTCATCGCAACAAGCTGACCGTCGATCTCGTGCCGTTCGGGGGTATCGAAACGGATGAGCGGAGAATTGCTTGGCCGCCGAGTGGTGATGTCGTGATGGATGTGTTCGGCTTTCAGGAATCCATTGCGTCGGCGGAAACGGCGCTGCTCCCGGCAAACGTCGAGATCTCGATGGTCGCTCTGCCTGCGCTGGCGCTGCTCAAGCTCGTGGCTTGGGAGGATCGACACCGTCGCGCGCCAGGCAAGGACGCAGCGGATCTCAGCCTCATCATGCGAAATTATCTGGCCGTGTCTGTGAATGCACAGCGATTATGGAGCGAGTTCGTCGGCTGGACCGAGTCAGCAGATTTCGATTACGAGCGCGGCGGCGCGCGGATGCTGGGACATGACATGCGGGGGTTGGTGGATGGGAAGGGGCTGAAGAAAGTTGGCGATATCGTGCGGACGCAGATCGAGAGTGGGGAGCTGCCGCAGGAGATGGATCGGAGGTCGCCGGAGAGGGCGCGGGAGATGTTGGAGGCGGTCGTAAGGGGTTTGAACTTGGATGTGGCGTGAAGCGGGGCCTGTCAGAAGATATTCGCTGCGCAACTGAGAGAGGTAGCCGTAGTCGCGAGTCCAGTCGCGTACTCGCTGCAGCCAGCGACTTGGTAGGTGGCGCATCGGAGGCAGCGCTCTGGTTTCGTAATCACCCAATCTCGGACTTCAAGGGGAAGACGGCTGAGGTTCTTGTGTCCGAAGGTCGTGCCGAGGACGTGCTGCGGTATATAGAGATGCTGTCGGCCGGCGCAGCCGGATGAGGATTTGTCCGCTAGAAAGTCTTTGCATGTTGGTAAGGACGTGTATATAAATCGGCCACTTTCTATACACGTCCCTCCTTATCTGCATAGAAATGGCCGAAATCTTACCTCTTACGGCCCTGGCGCCCTCCCGGTTCGACCGTCCCGACGTGCTGAAAAAGCTCACGGCGGCAAGCAGGCAGCTGGCCGAATTGAAGGGCGTAGCGGCTTCCATGCCCAATCAGGGCATCCTCATCAGCACGCTTGGGTTGCAAGAGGCCAAGGACAGCTCGGCGATCGAGAACATCGTGACGACTCACGATGAACTGTTTCGCGACGCCGCTTTTCCAGAA
>CADEEJ010000235.1:7417-8683 GCA_902826315.1 uncultured Steroidobacter sp. | reverse complement strand
AAGACCAGGTGCGTGACGAACGGCCGCCGACTGCCCGCGAACAGCGGAATCAGCAGCAGCGTAAACGGCAGCACGAGCAGAATGACCAGCGACCTGGCGTTGACGTCGACCGCGTGATCGAAGACCGGAGTGTAGGCAGCCAGCGTCGTGTGTGCGGCCTGCAGCTTCTGCGCGACCAGGTCTCGCGCGAATGCGCTCCAGTCCTGATCGTGCATGTGCGAGTACAACGACGTGGAGAAGACGGGTGAGCCGCTGAACGACTGGACAGCGAAGAACACGACGTTGACGATGAGGAACAGCTGAAACGGGCCGATGTATGGCTTGCGCGGGCCGTCCACATACGCCTTCGTGATGACACCCGGGCGCGTGCTCAGGACGCGCAGCGAACGCAACAGCCGGCTGTCCACGCTGCTGAGACTTTGAAACACCTGACTCATGAGCCCCATGAACGTCAGGTCCTTCGCTTCCAACACCTTCTCGCCGCAGCACGGGCAATGCAGCGTGTCCACGTTGACCCCGCAAGTGGCACACGTCCATCGTCGGGTGGGGAGCTGCGGTGATTCGGATGGCGTCATTCGGCAACGATACCCTAAGATGCGGCCATGACTGATCGCTCCGACAAAGATCTCGGCATGGATCGGCCGATCGCACGACGCGACTTCCTGCAAGGCGCGGCGATCGGCGTCGGCGGCGTGCTGCTCGGCGGTCTCTCACCGGAGCTCGTTGCGGCAGCTGCCGAGATCGCGGAACAGGATCGCACCGGTTACTACCCGCCGGCGCGTCTGGGCATGCGCGGCAGTCACCCGGGTGCATTCGAAGCAGCCCATACCCTGCGCGATACGCGCTCGTTGACAGGAACGATCACCGACACCGGCGAGTCGTTCGATCTCATCGTCGTCGGCGCCGGCGTCAGCGGACTGGCGGCCGCTCATTTCTTCCGTGCCAGCTCGCCGCGCGGCCGTGTGCTCGTGCTCGACAATCACGACGACTTCGGCGGTCATGCCAAGCGCAACGAGTTCCGCGTCAACGGCCGCATGCATCTGCTGAACGGCGGCACGCAGCTGATCGAAAGCCCGCGGCCGTATGGCAAGGTCGCCGCGGGCCTCATGAGCAAGCTCGGCATCGACGCGAAGAAGCTCGATGAAGAGTGTACGCAGGACAAGCTCTACGAATCGCTCGGCCTGCACGAGGGCGTGTTCTTCGATCGCGAGACGTTCGGCGCCGACCGCCTCGCTGTGCGCAAGGGCGAAAGCCGCGAAGACACTG
>CADEEJ010000235.1:0-7317 GCA_902826315.1 uncultured Steroidobacter sp. | reverse complement strand
TTCGCAGCGACCGGCGGCTCCGACACATTTCATTTTCCTGACGGCAACGCATCGATCGCACGCCTGCTCGTTCGGTCGTTGATTCCGACCGCCGTGCCGGGCCGCGACGCGCGCGACGTCGTGACCGCCGTGGCGGACTACACGAAGCTCGATCGGCCCGAATCTCCGGCACGCGTTCGCCTCAACAGCACGGTGCTGCGAGTTCGTAACGTCGGCAACGATCGTGTGGAAGTGATCTATTCGCGCGGCGGCACTCTCTACAAGACGACGGCGCGCCAGTGCGTGCTCGCCTGTTGGAACATGATGATCCCGTACCTGTGCCCTGAACTTCCCGACGTGCAGAAGGCGGCACTCCATCAGCTCGTGAAAACCCCGCTCGTATACGTCAGTGTTGCTCTGAAGAACTGGCGTGCCTTCCAGCGTCTCGGTATCCACGCAGTGGAAGCACCCGGCTCGTACTTCTCCAGCTTCACGTTGAACGAAGCGGTCGACATCGGCGGCTATCGCAGCGTCCGCTCGCCGGACGAGCCGATCCTCGTGCGCATGGAGCGCACGCCGGCAAAGTACGGACTGCCCGAGCGCGAACAGCACAGGGTCGGTCGCGCCGAGCTGCTCGCAACGCCATTCGAAACCTTCGAGCGTGAGATCCGCGGCGAGCTCGGCCGTGCACTCGGCGGCGGTGGCTTCGACCCGGCTCGCGACATCGAAGGCATCGCCGTGAATCGCTGGCCGCACGGCTACGCGCCCGAGTACAACAGCCTCGTCGACGGCGACACGCCGCCGGAAAAGATGCCGAATGTCATCGGCCGCCGCCGCTTCGGCCGGATCGCGATAGCGAATTCCGACGCGGGCATGGGCGCTTACACCGACATTGCAATCGAGCAGGCACATCGCGCCGTACACGAGCTGCTCGGCACCGTTGCGTGACAGGGACACTTTCGCGTCGATGTATACCGCGCGCGAGCTTGCAAAAAATTCCTCGTATTGAATCGGCAACGCCGAGAGCGTAGCGTCGCCCGAACGTGATCGACACGTGAAGGGACGTTCGACGGTCGTCGAACGCTAAGAAGTCTTCCGAACGCACCGTTCGGAAAAAACACACGGGGAAATATTCATGAACAGTCATGAGTCACTGCCATGGCTGCGAGCACGAAGCTCGCAACGTGGCGCTACTGCTCTCGCCTGCGCGATAGCAGCACTGATCAGCGCGCCCATCGCGCAAGCAAAAGACGGCGTACGTAATCTCGGCGGCGGCCTCGAGCAGCTCGCCGTGCCTGCAGCCGGCGCGCAAGCGCTGTCACGCAGTTCGTTGGCAGCGGCGACGGCCGAAGACGAAGGGGACCTGACGCTTACGCCGGCTTTGCAGTACGACGCTGAGGGTCGAGTCCTGGTGCGCGTCTCATTGGACGGCAAGGTGCCAGGCGCATCGGTTCTGCAGAGTCTCAAGAGCACGGCCGGTATCGATGTCGTCGCTTCGGACCTGAGCTATCGCAGCGGCGTGGTCGAAGCATGGGTGCCGACCAGCGCGCTCCTGAGTCTCGCCGCCAAGAAGGGCGTGCTCTCGCTCGTGGGCGCGGCGCCCATGGCGACTAACGTCGGCACTACGACCAGTCAGGGCGTCGTACAGCACCGCGTCGACCAGCTGCCTGCGGGCGTCGACGGCTCCGGCATCACGGTCGGCGTGATGTCCGACAGTTACGACACGAACGCGGCGCCGAACAGCGCAGCGCTCGACATCTCCACGGGCGATCTGCCGGGCGCGGGCAATCCTGCCGGCAACACCGAGCCGGTCGTCCTCATCCAGGACTCGCCGGGCGGCACTGACGAAGGCCGCGCGATGCTGCAGATCGTGCACGACATGGCGCCGAAGGCACGCCTCGGGTTCGCGACGGCGAACGGCGGCCAGCTGGGCTTCGCCGACAACATCCGCTCGCTCGCCGGGCTGCCGGGCGCACCGCGTGCGGTACCGGGATTCAAGGCGGACATCATCGTCGACGACATCATTTACCTGGACGAGCCCATGTTCCAGGACGGCATCGTCGCGCAAGCGGTCGACCAGGTCGCCGCGGCGGGCGTGTCGTATTTCTCATCCGCCGGTAACCGGCCCGCGACGCAAGCCTACGACTCCCAGGTCCGCATCGTCCCGGGTGCGCCGGAATCCTGGGCCGGAACGAACCTGAACTTCGCGAACGTTCCGCCTGAGCTGTATGCCGGGGGCTTCCACGACTTCAACCCCAGCGGCAGCGCCGTCGACGTCGCGCAGACGATCACGTTCACCGCCGGTAACACGCTCGTGTTCCAGTGGAATGAGGTATTCGATCCGATTCCGCCGACGCCAGTCGGCGCGCCGCTCGCCCAGGGCGTAAGCACCGTGCCTGCGGGCGGCGACGATCAGTTCACGTTCGACGGCACCGCTGGACAGCTCGTCGAGGTCTTCATCGACGCGGACAACACCACCACGGGAACGCCGAACCCCGACCTCACGCTCGATCTGTTCGGTCCGGACGGCCAGGAGATCCAGTTCGTCGACACCGGCACGAATCCGGAGTCTGTGATCCTGCAGCTGCCGGCCACCGGCACGTACACGGTTGTCGTAGACAGCTTCCAGCCCGCGCAGTTTGGCGACTACCTGTATCGCGTGCAGGAAGTGACGATCACCGAGCAGGTCCTGTCCGACTACAACCTGCTGTTCTTCCGGACCAACGGCGCGTTCATCGGTGCGCTGGCCGAGCAGAATCTGTTCACCAACCGTCCGCTCGAAATCGGCGGCCTGCCGGGAACCACGTTGCAGATGGTCGTCGCGCGCGCCAACACGCCTGCGAAGAACCGCAACGTCGCTGACCGGATCCGCTACGTCGGGTTCAGCGGCGTGAATCCGCAGGAGTACTTCAGCTATCTCGATCCGGTGACGTACGGTCACAACTCCGCGAACGGCGCCAGCGGCATAGCAGCGTATGCCTTCTTCGCACCGTTCGTGCCGGAGGCATTCACTTCGCCCGGACCGTCGACGATCTACTTCGACAAGGACAACAAGCGCCTCAGGCATCCGGAAATCCGCCTCAAACCCGACATGGCCGCGATGGACGGCGCCAACACGACGTTCTTCGTCAACGATTCGTCGGTCGATCCGGATACGTTCCCGAACTTCTTCGGCACCAGCGCAGCAGCGCCGCATGCAGCGGCGGTTGCAGCCTTGGTACTCGATGCAGCGGGAGGCCCGGGCAAGGTCAAGCCGAAGAAGATGCGCGAGATCCTGCAGGAAAGCGCGTTCCGGCACGACCTCGATCCCTACATGTCGCAGGGCTTTGCGTTGTCGCTGGGGAACGTGCTGGCGATCAGCGCGCAGGCGGATCCGAATGCGATCAGCCAGTTCGACCCGAACGTGTTCACGTTGAGCCACGTCGGGTTCCGGACGCTGAGTGCGTTCCATCTCAACGGCAGCAACGGCAATCCGACGCAGACGCCGAAGGGCATCGTCTTCGACGACCGGGCGGCGCCGCTGCCGGCGCCAGGTCAGCCGTTCGTGATCGGTGACCACACCGTCGGTCTGAGTCCTGCAGACATCACTGCGTCGTTCTCGTTGCCGGCCGATCCGCCGGGATTGCCCGGCCAGTGGAAGCAGCTGGATCTCGCCTTCGCACCGGGCTCGTTCCGCAGCGGCGACCGGCTGGCGTTCGGCATGGATCGCGACGAGGCCGATGGCGCGGGTCCGGTCACGGGCGCCGCGGGCGGCAACTCGGCCGACCTGCTGGGCGGCGGCGTGCTGATCCCGCAGGGCTCGATCGTCTCGGGCGGTGCCAGCTTCTTCGGCACCTTCCAGGGCGGCGTGCCGTTCGAAGGCCGGTTCTTCAACCTGATCGGCAAGGGCTACAGCCAGCTCGACGGCTTCGGCTTCGTGAATGCCGAGGCAGCGGTGAAGGCGGTCTCGAAGAAGCACTAGCCGGGCTCGTCCGGCACCAAGTCAGGGCCCGCACCCGGTGGGGTGCGGGCCCTGCTATTTGTGGTAAAGTGCGCGCGGCTCGCAATCCTTTCCTTTTATCTTCCTTTGGCTGCCGCTCCCTTATTTGCGCGGTTTCTAGCCGACTCAAGTAAAACCGAATCGCTTCCGAACCGACGATGACAGCGCGTCTTTCGCTGTCGATATTCTGTAAGAGAGCTGCTAGCAATGAGCAAGATCTACGTGGGCAACCTGCCCTTTTCCGCCACCGAAGACGCCGTCCGTACGCTGTTCGCAGAGTTCGGCACGGTCGAGAGCGTCAGCCTGATCAACGATCGCGAGACCGGCCGCCCGCGTGGCTTCGGCTTCGTCGAAATGTCGAAGGGCGATGCGGCGCGCGCCATTCAGAGCCTGAACGGCAAGGACATGGGCGGCCGTCCGCTCAAGGTCAACGAGGCGCAGGACAAACCGCGCGGTGGTGGCGGCGGCTTCCGTCGCTGATCGCATGCCGGAGAACTTGTGACCTCCGGCGACAAATCGTCCAGCGAGATCCTCCAGACACCGTTCAGTCTGGACTCGTTGGACGATGTCCCTCCCCCCAGCGGCTGCGAGGGCACGTGGCACCGTTATGTGATCCGGCAGGGCGAGAACACGATCGTCGGCCTGCGGGAAGGTGCACGGAGCGAAGTCCTGGCAGTCGTCGATGAATACGTGAATCGCCTCAACCAGCGCTTCGCCAAGCACCAGAGCAAGGCTCAACGCTGACGCTGGCCGGCAAGTTCTCTTCAGAACTTCACGGCCGTCTTTTCCTTCGCCTTCACCGTGACGCTCTGCCCCGTCTTGCGACCCGCGAGCCGCACGGTGTAACTGCCCGGCAGCACGCGCACTGCTTCACCGCCCGCGAGTCCTTCGCCGACGACTGCGCCTTGCGCATCGACAATCTCGAATCCCGGCCGCATCGCCTTCGCCATTGCTTCGTTCAGCGCCGCTGCACTTTGCGCGTCGAAGTACCCGCCGCTCCCGGCATCGGCCCAATGGCGGAACGTCGCTGCAAGCTTCGCGTCGTCGATGGCGAAACCGACGATGTTGACGCGCACCGTCGTACCCGACTTCTTGAGTTTCTCGATCGCGACTGCCGGATCGCCACCGCAGGTTTCCTCGCCGTCCGTCAGCAGAATGACGAGCCGCTCGCCCTGCACGCTCCGCAAGTCCGATGCGACCAGCTCCAGCGACGCACCGATCGCCGTCTTCGCGCCGTTCTTCGGCTCGAGCGACGCGATCTTCGCGGTGACCGCCTGCGCGTTCAGCGGACCGAGCGGCACGTCGAGATCCGACTGGCACGAGTCCTCCATGCGGCCGAAGACGCGGAACGCGAATGGCGTGCCCGCCGGAATCGTCGTCGTCACCAGCTTCGTCAGCGTCTGGCGCGCGATGTCGATGCGCCGATCCTTGCCGATCTTCTGCAGCATGCTGCCCGATGCATCGAGAATGATTTCGACCGCGCTGCCGGCGGGCATGGCGCTCGCAGCGGTCACTTCGACGAGTCCAGGCTCTTCCTTCGCCGGCGTGATCGTGATCGGCGCACGCGCCAGCGTCGCGTACGACGCGCCCATCGAGTAACGCAGCTCGTACTCGCCGGGCTCGACCGGCGCGAGCACCTTCACCGGATTGCCACGCGCCGTGTATTCATAGTTGGCGTAGTCGCCTTCGCGCGCGCCCTTCTTCACGATCGTCACGTAGTCGCGCTCGTTGTTCGGTCCTTGCCAGTTCACCGAGAAAGTGCTGCCGGCAACCGCCTGCACCGGTCCCTTGATCGACGCCGTGACTGACGTGACCGTCATCTTCGCGGAGCCGAGCGTGGCGTACGTCTGCCCCGTGAGATAACGCACTTCGTATTCGCCCGCGGCGTCCGGCGCGCGCATCTCGACCGGGCTGCCCTTCGACGAATACTCGTATGCGGCGTAGGTCTTGTCCGGTGCGCCGGCTTTGACGATCGTGACGAAGTCGAGCGGATTGTTCGGGCCTTGCCAGGTGATCTTGATCTTCGAGCCCGCGGCCGCAGTCGACGGCGCCGTGACCGAAGCTGTCACCGAGCCGACGACGATCGGCCGCTTGCCGATGATTACGTCGCCGGCGCCGAGGAAATAGCGCACTTCGTATTGGCCCGGGTCGTCCGGCGCCATCAAGGACAGCGGGCTGCCCGCCTTCGTGTACTCATAACCGAAGTACGCGCGCGCAGCGTTGCCGATCGCGATGTAGTCGCGCTCGTTGTTCGGTCCCGTCCACTTGACGCTGAACTTCGCCCCCGCCGCCACTTGCGCAGGTGCATCGACCGTTGCCTCGACTGCGTCGACGCGTATCGCGCGTCGCGCGAGAGTGGCGTACGGCGGGTCGGCCGCGCACAGTCGAATCTCATAGTCACCGGCTTTCGGCGGGATCATGAGCTTGTACGCGCCAGGCTTCGACACATATTCATAGCCGCCATATGCGCCTTCGCGTGCGGCCTTCTCGACGATCGTCACGAAATCGCGCGGGTTCTTCGACCCCGCCACAGTGACTTCGATCTGCGCGCCGGCCTTGCCAGTCGCCGGCCCGGTCACGGTCGCTTGTGCGAATGCGGCAGAGGATAGGAATGCCAGGAGGAGCGGGATCAGGCGACGCATGGGTTGGCTCCCTTTTATTCTCGGGTCGCTATTCTAGCGGCATCCCGTTCGCCCGGGTCACGAAGGCGTCGCGAGCCTGAGCCCGACGATGCCGGCCACGATGAGCGCCAGGCTCGCCAGCCGGCCGGCGCTCGCCGACTCGCCGAACAGCACGATGCCGAGGATCGCGGTGCCGGTGGCGCCGACTCCGACCCAGATGGCGTAGGACGTTCCGACCGGCAGCGACTTCATCGCGATACCCAGAAGGATGATGCTCGCTATCATCGCGGTCACCGTGATGGTGCTCGGCCAGAACCGCGTGAACCCGGCAGCGTATTTCAGGCCGATCGCCCAGACGATTTCCAACAGTCCCGCAACGATCAACAGCAGCCAAGCCATAGCGCCTCCGAGTCAACCATGTTCGTCATCGAGCTTACCTACAAGAGCGATCTCAAGGAGATCGACGCGCACATGACTGCGCACGTCAAGTTCCTGAAGAAATACTACGCGGCCGGCACGTTCCTGGTCTCGGGCCGGAAGATTCCGCGGGACGGCGGGATCATCCTCGCGGTCGGCAAGAGTAAGCAGGAGATCGAGGCGCTGATCAAGGAAGATCCGTTTCACGCGCACGGCCTCGCCGACTTTCGCGTCATCGAGTTCCGTGCGAGTCAGCGTGCGGACGACATGCCGAAGCGGATCGCGGAGTGATCCGCGGCCTCAAGCGTTCAGCGAGAACAG
>CADEEJ010000234.1:5976-8730 GCA_902826315.1 uncultured Steroidobacter sp. | reverse complement strand
CTTCTGGCTCGGCGACGCGTTCGCGTCCGGCGGCTCAGCCGGCTACGACCACAAGAAGATGGGCATCACCGCCCGCGGCGGCTGGGAGTGCGTCAAGCGCCACTTCCGCGAGCTCGGCATCGACACGCAGTCGCAGGACTTCACCGCGGTCGGCATCGGCGACATGGCCGGCGACGTGTTCGGCAACGGCATGCTGCAGTCACCGCACACCAAGCTGCTCGCCGCGTTCAATCACATGCACATCTTCCTCGATCCGACGCCGGATCCGGCCGCGAGCTTCGCCGAACGCACGCGCCTGTTCGCGCTGCCGCGCTCGTCCTGGGAAGACTACGACCGCAAGCTCATCTCGAAGGGCGGCGGCGTGTTCCCGCGCAGCGCCAAGTCGATCAAGCTGTCGCCGCAAGTGCAGACGATGTTCGGCATCAAGCGCGAGTCCGCGACGCCGCTCGAGCTGATCAAGATCATCCTGTGCATGCAGGTCGACCTGCTCTGGAACGGCGGCATCGGCACGTACGTGAAAGCGAGCGACGAGAGCCACGGCGAGGTCGGCGATCGCACCAACGATTCGGTGCGCGTCAACGGCAAGGATCTGCGCTGCCGCGTGATCGGCGAAGGCGGCAACCTCGGCCTGTCGCAGCGGGGCCGCGTCGAGTACGCGATCTGCGGCGGCAAGCTCAATACCGATTTCGTGGACAACTCCGGCGGCGTCGACTGCTCGGACCACGAAGTCAACATCAAGATCCTGCTGAACAACCTGCCGAAGCGCGTCGGCCTCACGCTCGAGAAGCGCAACAAGCTGCTGGTCGACATGACCGACGAAGTGGCACAACTCGTCCTGCGCGACAATTACCTGCAGAGCCAGGCACTCTCGGTGCTCGAAATGCGGGCGGTGAGCGATCTGCTCGAACATGCGCATTCGATCCGCTCGCTGGAGCTGGCCGGCAGCCTCGACCGTGCGCTCGAATTCCTGCCGGGCGCGGAAGAGCTCACCGAGCGCCACAAGGCAAACCGCGGCCTGACGCGGCCCGAGCTGGCGATTCTGCTCGCCTACGCAAAGATGGCGCTGTACTCGCGGCTCATCGATTCCGACGTGCCGGAAGATCCGTACCTCGCGCACGAGCTGGAGCGCTATTTCCCACGCCTCATGCAGCAGCGCCTGGGCAAGTACCTGCGCCAGCACCGGCTGTGTCGCGAGATCATCGCGACTGCGACGACCAACAGCATGGTCAATCGCATGGGTCCGACGTTCGCGCGTCGCGTGCAGGAAGACACGGGCGCCGGCGCCGCGACTGTCGTGCGCGCTTACGCGATCGCACGCGAGTCGTACGAGATGCGCGCGACGTGGGGCCAAATCGAAGCGCTCGACACGAAGATCAAAGCGGCGACCCAGTACGAGTTGATGTACGAGACGACCCGGCTGCTGCGCTTCTGCACGTACTGGCTGATCCATCACCAGTCGGGCAAGCTCGAAATCGAGCGCCAGGTGTCGCGTCTGCAACGCGGTCTCGCGGACCTCGACGCTGCCCTGCCCGGCGTACTCTCCGGTGCGGACCTGGCGTTCTTCGAAGATCGGCGCACCCAGTACCGTGCCGCGAACGTGCCCGAGACGCTCGCCAAGCGCATGGCGAGCCTCGCAGCGCTGCGCTCCGGCCCGGATCTCGTCGAAATCGCCGAGCAGGCGAAGCTGCCCATCGCGACCGCGGCGCGCGTGTACTTCGGCGTCGGCACTGCGCTGTCGCTCGACTGGATCCGCGAGCAGATCGAACGCTTGAGCGTCGAAGGCCACTGGCAGGCGGTGGCACGTACGACCTTGCGCGATAACATTTACAACCTGCAGCGCATGCTCTGCATGCAGGTATTGAACGAGTCGCGCCAGCGCGCACCCGAGCAGGCACTGCAAGGGTGGGTCGCCGGTCATCAAAAGGCCGTCGACTACCTGCGTCAGACAGTCAACGACATGCGCTCGCTGCCGGAGATGGACTTCGCGACGCTTTCCGTCGCGCTCCAGGCTGTGCGGCGCATGGCAGAAGGGTAAGCTCGCACCATGCCCGGCAAGCTCGTTCTAGTCCGTCACGGACAAAGCACCTGGAACCTGGAAAACCTCTTCACCGGTTGGGTCGACGTCGACCTGACCGAGCAGGGGCGCAAGGAGGCAAGCCTCGCCGGCCGGCTCCTGAAGGAAGAAGGCTTCGAGTTCCACCTCGCGTTCACCTCCGTGCTGAAGCGCGCGATCCGCACGCTGTGGCTGATCCTCGACGAAATGGATCTGATGTGGCTGCCGGTCGAGCGCAGCTGGCGCCTGAATGAGCGGCACTACGGCGCGCTGCAGGGACTGAACAAAGCGCAGACGGTCGAGAAGCACGGCGCCGAGCAAGTGAAGATCTGGCGGCGAAGTTACGACATTACGCCACCGCCGTTGGCGCTGGACGATCCGCGCCATCCGCGCTTCGATCGTCGCTACGCGAGCTTGCGGCCGGAACAGTTGCCCACGACCGAGTCGCTGAAGACGACGCTCGATCGCGTGCTGCCCTACTGGAACGAGCGCCTCGCACCCGAGCTGAAGGCGGGCCGCAACGTGCTCGTCGTCGCGCACGGCAACAGTCTGCGTGCGCTGGTGAAGATGCTCGATGGCATGTCGGACAGCGACATCGTCGAGTTCAACATCCCGACGGGCGTGCCGATCTACTACGACCTCGACGCCAGCCTCAAGCCGAAGTCGCGCCGCTTCCTCGGCGATGCGGACGCGATCAAGGC
>CADEEJ010000234.1:3479-5876 GCA_902826315.1 uncultured Steroidobacter sp. | reverse complement strand
GGGATAGCCATGAGGAGTCTTACCGGTTGGGTCTTGTGCGGACTGCTGGGAGCGGCGCAGCCTGTCTACGCCGATGCAGTGACCGATTGGAATCAGATCGCAGTCGATGCCGCCACGGTCGGTCGCACGGGCGGCCCGATCGCGCTCGTCGACATCGCATTGGTACAAGTTGCCGTCCACGACGCCGTGCAGGCGATCGAGAAGCGGTTCGAGCCGTATCACTTCGAAATGGAGCACGCCTACGGCAAGCGTTCGGCCGCCGTCGCCGCGGCCGCGCACGACGTACTCGTTGGCATGTATCCGGCGCAAGCGGCAACGCTCGATCCCATCTACTTCAATTACCTGGCCGACAAAGGCCTGACAGGCGATCCCGGCCTCGCAGTCGGACAAAAGGCGGCGGCCCGCATTCTGCCGTTGCGACGCGTGAATCCGAATCCTTTGCCGCCGCCCTTCGTCGGCAGCACCGACATCGGCGTGTGGCGCCCGACGCCTTCGTTCCTGGGCAATCCGCCCGCGCCGCCGCCGTTCGCGCCGATGGCGTCGCCGTGGATGGGCAGCTTCGATCCATTCACGCTGACGAGCCCGACGCGCTTTCGCCCCGAGCCGCCGCCGGAGCTGACGAGCCCGCGCTACACGAAAGACTTCAACGAGGTCAAAGCCCTCGGCTCGCTGACGAGCACCGCGCGCAGCGCCGAGCAAACCGACCTTGCCTACTTCTATAGCGGGAACATACCGGCGCAATGGAACGCAGCCTTGCGCGGAATTGCTACGCGGTACCTGCACAGGACCGGTGATTCCGCACGGTTGCTCGCTCTGGCGAACATGGCCACTGCTGATGCCTTGATCAGCAGCTGGGACAGCAAGGTCCACTATGCACTGTGGCGCCCGATCACAGCCATCGTGGAGGCGGCCAACGACGGCAACCCGCACACGGTAGCGGATCCCGCTTGGCAACCGCTGATCAACAACCCGAACTATCCCGACTACACGTCCGGCGCCAACAACGTGTCGGGCGCGATGACGCGCACCTTGCAGTTGTTCTTCGAGACCGACCGCATGACGTTCGACATTACGACGGCCGTTCCACAAGCCGTCCGCAAGACGCGAACCTATCGCCGCTTCTCGGACGCCGCGGATGACATGGTCGAGGCACGCATGCTGCTCGGCATCCACTTCAGGTTCGCGGACGTCGCCGGACGCACGCAGGGCCGGCGCGTAGCGGATTGGACGGTGAATCACTATCTGCTGCCGCTGCGGCGGCACGAGTGGGACTAAAGGGCACTACCTGACCGCGAGCCACAGGTCGCGGATGTAGTCGAACAACCAGCACGCCAGCTCCAGGCGTTGCCAGTCGCCTGGGGAAGAGGAGGAGGAAGCAGCGTAAGCGGATAGCATCCGCTCACGCTGCGACCTTCTATAGCGGTGATACACGCACACCGAGGCGAGATCGAACAGCGGCTCGCCGACGCCCGAGTATTCCCAGTCGATGAGCCGCAGGCTCTCGCCCTCGACGACGTTCAGGTGATGCACATCGTTGTGACAGAGACACGGCGTCGAACCCTTGCGCAACTGCGCCGCCGCCTGGTCCGCGCAATCACGCACCGCCGACGATGTGAGTCCGTGATGGGTACCGCGTTCCAGCAGCGCGCGAACGTAGCCATGCACGATAGACGCGAGATCGACTGTACGCGCGTTTGCCGGAGTTTCGAGGGCGTGCAGGCGTCGCAGCAGCGCAGCGAGCCGATCGATGTTGTCGCCCATCTGCGCATCGCGCTCACGCCATGTCAGCCCGAGATAACGTGTGACCAGAACGCCGCTTTGCGGGTCGCAACGCAGAACTTCTGGACCGATACCGGCACGTGCGACGAGTTGCAGCACGACCGCCTCGCTGTTTCGGTCGACCTGCAGCTCCTGATCCGAGCCATCGCTGATGCGGACGACGAAGCGGTCATCGTCGGTGCTCACGAGCCAGCTGCGATTCGAGAGACCGTGCTTGATCCCCTCGATATCGCGGATCGCGCCGGCTGCCAAGTCTCGGGCGACTGCCACGACTTGAGCCGGTGGGTCGACGCCCGCTCGCATTACGCTGCGACTCCCGCCAGCCGCTGTTGCGCCTGTTCGCGGCGCCAGACGACGTAGCCGCGCACGACGATGCCGAGATAGATCACGAACAGCAACGTTGTGGCCAGCAGGCCTTGCGTGAAATAGAGCCACGCGGCGATCGCGTCGACGACGATCCAATACAGCCAGTTCTCGATCACGCGCCTCGCAACCATCCATGTCGTCACGACGCTGCCCCAGGTGACGAACGAATCGATGTACGGTGCCGCGGCATCGGTGTTATGCGCGAGCAGCCAGCCGTTGACGGCGCTCGCGACGATGACGCCGGCGGCAACG
>CADEEJ010000234.1:0-3379 GCA_902826315.1 uncultured Steroidobacter sp. | reverse complement strand
GCTTCCCACGGAGAAGTCGCGAGCAGCTGCGAGAGCAGCTTCTCCATCAGCCCGGCCCGCCGAGCACCTTCATCACGAACACCTTGCGGCCGCGCTCACCGAACGTGATCGCGGTCTCCTTGCCGAGGATCTCGAACACTCGCGCATGCTCGCCGGCGATCTGCGTGCTCATCGCGTTGGTCGTGACTTGCAGCTCCGGGTACGTGTTCAGCCGATCGATGAACGCCTTGATCGACGGGATGTAGTCGGCATCGAGCGGATACAAGCTGATCTCTATTGCAGTACGCATCAACGAAACTCCCATCGGGCGGTGATCCCGAACTGCTGCGGCTCGCCCAACTGCACGTAGCGCTCGAACTCGAACGACGGCGGCTGGTTGCCGAAGAAGAAACCGCGCACGGCGTAATCCTCGTCGAACACGTTGCGGCCCCACGCATGGATGCTCCAGTGCGCCGCTTCGTAGCCGACTTTGATGTTGGTCAATGCGTACGCGTTGCTGCGTGCCGGGTTCGGCGGCACGTCGAAGTAGAAGTCGTCGACGGCAGAGACGTCGACGCGCGCCATCCAGCCGAGCGGATGTCGCCACGTCGCGTTGAGCGACGCCTGGTACTCGGGCGCATGCGCTTGATCGCGCGCGCTCAGATCTTGGCCGGCGGGGCGATAGCCGTAGTAGCGGGTGTGGAGCAGACCAAGGGTCGCGCCGACTTCGACCTGCCGCGTCAGGCGCCAGCGCACGCTGCTCTCGAGCCCGAGATTGCGGCCGCCCGACGCGTTATCGGTCAGGAAGAAATAGTTGCCGGGATCGCCGATCGGATCGAGCTGGACGCCCGTCGAGACCTGCATGTCCTGACGCTTCATGTAGAACGCCGTGACGTCGGCGTACAGGCGGCGATCGAGCCATTCGCCCTTCGCGCCGAGATCGACGCTCCACAGGTACTCCGGCTCGAAGCGCGGGCGGATCGTCGCCGCCTGGCCGAGATTGAAGCCGCCCGCCTTGTAGCCGCGCGACAGCGTCACGAACGTGCGCAGGTGCTCGGACGCATCGAAATGCAACGTCGCCTGCCCGCCCAGCATCGTGTCTTTCTCGTCGGCGTCGGTGGCACGCGGCACGTCGTTGCGCGCCCCGCGATCCTGATAGTCGGCGTCGCGATTCTCGCCGCGCAACCCGAACGACCAGCCCCAGCGTGCACCGAACGATCCATCCAACTGACCGAACACGGCGACGTTGCGAGCGTCGTAGGTGCTGCGCAGGCGATAGTCGGTCGTGCCGGAAAACTCCGGCGTGAACGGATCGATGTACACGCCTTGTCGACCTTCGTTCAAGGTTTCCTCGACGTCGAGACCATAGACACCGACGAGCCAGGCGATCGCTCCCGGCGCAGTTGCGTCCGGCGACGCCAGCCGTGCTTCGAGGCTGCGCGTCGTGCGGCTGCGGCGCGAACCGTAGAAAAAGTCATACGTGAACGGCGCCCAGTCGCGTTCGTTACCCCAGTCTTCGTCGAAGCTGTATTCGCTGTCGGAGTCGGAGCCCGCCGCGATGACCGTGAGGCGCGCGAACGATCCCGCTTTCGTCTCGACGCGCAACGATGCGCCATCGGACGTCTGCGCGTCCTTGCCCGGACGGTCAGCGAGCGAGACGCGCGTGTTGTCGATCGACCAACCGTCGTAGCCGTTGTCGAGCTTCGCGTGCAGCCACGTCAGGTCGACAGTCGTGTCGTCGCTGGGTTGCCATCGCCACTTCGCACGGCCGGTGAGCTCGTCGCGACCGTTGGTGTCGTCACGGTGCAGGAATACATCGCGACGATAGCCGTCGCTGCGATAACGCTGGACGGCGACGCGCCACGAGGATTTCAGCGCATCGACCGGACCGGTCGCGACTGCACCGACGGATTCGCTCGCGTACTCGCCGAATGACGCTTCGGTCGCAAATCCGAGCTCGTCGGACGGATCCTGACCGCGCATGACGATCAGGCCTGCGAGCGCGTTCGCGCCGTAGCGCATTCCCTGCGGTCCGCGCAGCACCTCGATGCGACCGACGTCGAACAGAGTCGCGGGCATGCCGATGCCGCTGAAGTCGATGTCGTCGATGAGGAAGCCGACGGACGGGTTCGGCGCGCCTTCGTACTGCTCGCGCTCGCCGATGCCGCGGATCTGGAAAAAGCGCGGCCGCGAAGTGCCGCCCGCCCAATTCAAATTCGGCACTGCGGCGAGCACGTCCTCGAAATGCTGAATGCCTGCATCCTGCAGTGTCCGTTCGTTGAGCACAGTGATGCTCAGCGGCGTGACGAGCAGCGGTTGCTCGCGCAGCGTCGCAGTCACGATGACTTCTTCGAGGACTTGGTTGCTGGATGTGGGATCGTTGGCCGCGGGCGTGGTGACGCCGTACAGCAGCAAAGCGACCGGGACGAATAGATTCAAGCGCATGACCTGCTCCCTACGCCGGTACTAACCGGATCAGGTTCAACGGGTTCAGCGCTGAGCGCTCGGTGCGCGTGCCGCCATCTCAGGCCCCAGTCAGGGCCACCCCTAAGGCGGGCGCAATTGTATAGCCGCCGGTCGCGCGCCGCCAGCCGATCTCATTGACCTTCCTCGTCACTTCCGCCATAAGAGCGGGGCTATAACAACCGGGAGGTTCAGGATTCATGGCCAATCGCCGCTGCCGGCTTTTTCACGTCGACGCTTTTACACGCGAACGTTTCTGCGGCAATCCCGCGGTCGTCGTGCTCGACGCAGACGAGCTGACGGAAGATCAGATGCAGACAGTCGCGACGGAAGTGAACCGCGAGACGGCCTTCGTGCTGGAAGCGGAAGCCGGCGATCACGACATGCAGGTGAAGTTCTTCACGCCGCGCCATCCGGTGCCATTCGTGGGACATGCGACGATCGCCGCGCAATACGTGCGTGCAAAGAAAGACGGCAAGCCGCGCGGCAAGGTGCGTCAACGCACGGCTGCTGGCATCGTCGAGATCGAAGTGACGGAGATCGATGGCGACCTGCGCATCGGCATCACACAGAATCCGCCTTCGCTCGGCCCGATCCTGCCGGACCATCACCGGCGCCAGGTGCTGAATGCGCTCGGCATCTCGAGCCCGAGCCTGCAGGTCGACTCTCCGTTGCAGATCCTCGCGAAAGGCGGCACGCGGCTGCTGATCGGATTGAAGTCGGCCGAGCTGCTCGACTCGATCAAGCCGGACTTCGAAGAGCTGGCGCGCCTCACCTCGCACGTCGGCGCAGAAGGCTATTTCGTGTTCGCGCTCGTCGAAGAGAACGGCGTGGTCGGCACGCAGGCGCGCATGTTCGTGCCCGCGCTCGGCATCCCCGAGGATCCCGTCAGCGGCAACGCACACGGCATGCTCGGCACGTACCTGGTGACGCACGG
>CADEEJ010000233.1:6825-8763 GCA_902826315.1 uncultured Steroidobacter sp. | reverse complement strand
CCAGAATCGGTTCCTCCAGGGAGGCCTGCGGCCCGTCGTCCCACCGCAGGGTGGACAGGGGCCCGAAAAACGCGGGCAGGCTAACAGAATGCGGCATCGGTACGAGTCCCGGGGCGGCGGATGGCCGCTCCAGCCTCAACGTTCGAGACCGAGATCCGTTGACCGGGGCCGCGACGTCGCAGTCGCGGCCCCCACCGTCCAACCGACTCAGACGAGCCGAACAGCACCCGTTTGGAGCGAGCCAAGCGAATGCAGCGTCTGCGCCTGGGCCGCGAACTGCGCATCGCTGATCACGGCCTGCGCCGGAGCCAGGCCGATTCCGGCGAGGCTGCCATTCAGGCCGTACTGATACGCAAGGTCGCCGCCGATCGCGGCCGTGTCGGAACCGCTGGTGTGGAAGTCCAGCAAAGCGTTGGACAGCGCCCAGGAGGTCAACGCCGGATCAGCGGCTCGCGCCTGGTCGAACCGGCCCACCAGCCCCAGGAAGTCGAACCGTTCGATGGAGTTGTCCAGCAGTGGATCGCTGCCGCCGGCGACAAAGCCGCTCATCGCTTCGGCGACCATCTGCAGGTTGACTACGCTGCGATTGCTCGTCGACGAGTACCAGTTCGCGAAGGTGATCTGGTCGCCGCCGCCGGCATCGAGGATGAGATCGTTGCCGTTCTTGCGCAGGCTCAGGTCCGCGTAGGCGATGCCGCCGCCGAGGCTCACGGTGTCGCCGCCGTTGGTGGAAGCGAGCACGGTGTCGGCGCCGTCATTGCGCCCGAAGAGAATCACGTCCGCGCTGTTGCCAGTAGTGATCGTGTCGTTGCCGCCGCCGCCGATGAACAGATCGTGAGCCTGTCCATGTCCGCCGATGAGGGTGTCGTTGCCCGCGCCGCCGTCGAACAGGTTGTTGCTGGTCGTGTCGTTGAGCGTGTCGGCGTCCGCTCCGCCCTGCATGATGTCATTGCCGTTGAGGCCGTTGCCGCCGTTGATCTGATCGGCGCCGGCGCCACCCGCGAGGTAGTCGTTGGCACCGTTGCCGGTGAGCGTATCGTTGCCGCCGGCGCCGTCGATGACATCGATGCCTTCCCATCCGAGGATGGTCTCGCCCGCTTCGCTCGCCAGGTAGAGCGCCGGCACCAGCGCCTGGAGCTGCGCCGTCGTCCACAACGTGCCGTCGGCGAACTGCACGCGCTCGACGCCGTACCAGCCCGGATCGGTGAACCAGTTCTTGACCTTGACCTCGTCGGTCCCGCTCACGCGGAACGTCAGGTCGTTGCCCGACCGCACCAGCGTCAGGTCCGCCGGCGCGATGCCGGCTCCGAAGCTCAGCGTGTCCGGATTGGTGCTGTTACCCAGCTCGTTGATGGTGTCCTGCCCGTCGCCGACGTTGAACAGGTACGTGTTCGAGGCACCGGTGCCGGTAAGCGTGTCGTTGCCCGTGCCACCTTCGATCGTCCCCAGCGCCTGGACGGTGTCGTTGCCCGCGCCGCCTCGAACCACGTTCGCGCCCCACAGGTCGTAGAACGTATCGTCGCCGTCGCCGCCTTCCAGCACGTCATCGCCAGTGTCGCCGTTGAGAGTGTCGTTCCCCGCGCCGCCGAGCGCCGTATCGTTGCCGGTGCCGGCGTTGATCGTGTCGTTGCCGTCGCCGCCTGCGAGTTGATCGTTGCCGGCGGCGGCATTGATCGTGTCGTTGCCGCCGGCGCCGTCGATGATGTCGATGCCGTCCCATCCCTGGATCGTCTCGCCCGACGCCGTCGCCACGTAAGCCTGCGGAACCAGCGCCTGCAACTGCGTCGTCGTCCACAGCGTGCCGTCGGCGAACTGCACGCGTTCGATGCCGTACCAGCCCGGATCGGTGAACCAGTTCTTGACCTTGACCTCGTCGGTCTCGTTCACGCGGAACGTCAGGTCGTTGCCCGTGCGCACGAGCGTGATGCTCGCCGGAGT
>CADEEJ010000233.1:0-6725 GCA_902826315.1 uncultured Steroidobacter sp. | reverse complement strand
CGTCACCACCCATGAGCTGATCGTTGCCGCCAGCAGCGTTGATCGTGTCGTTGCCGCCCGCGCCATCGATGATGTCGATGCCGTCCCAGCCCTGAATCGTCTCGCCCGAAGCAGTCGCTACGTACGCCTGCGGCACCAGCGCCTGGAGCTGCGCCGTCGTCCACAGCGTGCCGTCGGCGAACTGCACGCGCTCGATGCCATACCAGCCCGGATCGTTGAACCAGTTCTTGACCTTGACCTCATCGGTCTCGCTCACGCGGAACGTCAGGTCGTTGCCCGTGCGCACGAGCGTGATGCTCGCCGGAGTGATGCCCGCACCGAAGCTCAGCGTGTCGGGATTGGAGCTGAAGCCCAGCTCGTTGATCGTGTCCTGTCCGTCGCCGACATTGAACAGGTACGTGTTCGAGGCACCGGTGCCGGTAAGCGTGTCGTTGCCCGTGCCACCTTCGATCGTCCCCAGCGCCTGGACGGTGTCGTTGCCCGCGCCGCCTCGAACCACGTTCGCGCCCCACAGGTCGTAGAACGTGTCGTCGCCATCGCCGCCTTCCATGACGTCGTCGCCGGTGTCGCCGTTGAGGGTGTCGTTGCCTGCACCCCCCTGCATGAGGTCATTGCCGACGCCTGCATTGAGCGTGTCGTTGCCGTCACCACCCATGAGCTGATCGTTGCCGCCAGCAGCGTTGATCGTGTCGTTGCCACCCGCGCCGTCGATGATGTCGATGCCGTCCCAACCCTGGATCGTTTCGCCCGCCCCGGTGCCGACATACAACACCTGCACGAGACCTTGCATGGTCGCGACGTCCCAAGTCGTGCCATCGGCGAACTGCACCTGCTCGATCCCGTACCAGCCCGGATCGGTGAACCAGTTCTTGACCTTGACCTGGTCGGTCTCGCTGATGCGGAACGTCAGATCGTTGCCCGAGCGTACGAGTGCAACCGCGCCCGGCGCGATGCCCGCACCGAAGCTCAACGTGTCGGGAGTGCTTGCGTAGCCGAGCTCGGTGATCGTGTCCTGGCCGTCGCCAAGGTTGAACAAGTAGGTGTTCGAACCCCCGGTGCCGCTGATCGTGTCGTTACCCGTGCCGCCTTCGATCGTTCCTAACGTATTGATCGTGTCATTGCCCGCGCCGCCGCGCGCAACGTTCGCGCCCCACAGGTCGTAGAACGTATCGTCGCCGTCGCCGCCCTCCATGACGTCGTCGCCGGTGTCGCCGTTGAGGGTATCGTCGCCGGCACCACCCTGCACGAGGTCATTGCCGACGCCTGCATTGAGCGTGTCATTGCCATCACCACCCATCAGCTGGTCGTTGCCGCCAGCAGCGTTGATCGTGTCGTTGCCGCCGGCGCCATCGATGACGTCGATGCCGTCCCAGCCCGCGATGGTCTCGCCCGACGCAGTCGCTACGTACGCCTGCGGCACCAGCGCCTGCAGCTGCGCTGTCGTCCACAACGTGCCGTCGGCGAACTGCACGCGCTCGATCCAATAGTAGGAGGCATCGCTGAACCAGTTCTTCACCTTCACCTGGTCCGTGTCGCTGATGCGGAACGTCAGATCGTTACCCGAGCGCACCAGCGTGATCGCGCCCGGCGCGATTCCCGTACCGAAGCTCAGCGTGTCCGAATAGCTGCTCAAGCCGTAGTCGGTGATCGTGTCCTGACCATCGCCGAGGTTGAACAGATAGGTGGTCGCTGCACCGGTGCCGATGATCGTGTCATTGCCGGCGCCACCTTCGATGGTTCCGTTGGTGTTGATGGTGTCGTTGCCCGCGCCGCCGCGCGCAACATTCGCGCCCCACAGATCGTAGAACGTATCGTCGCCGTCGCCGCCCTCCATGACGTCGTCGCCGGTGTAGCCCTGCAGGTCGTCGTTGCCGGCTCCGCCTTGCAGCAGATCGTTGCCCTCGCCGCCGTCGAGGACATCGGTCCCCTCTCCGCCTGCGAGCTGATCGTCGTTGCCATAGCCGAGCAGCGTATCGTTGCCGCCGGCAGCATCGATGATGTCGATGCCGTCCCAGCCCTGGATCGTTTCGCCGGATGCGCTCGCGACATATGCCTGTGGCACCACTGCCTGCAGCTGCGCTGTCGTCCACAACGTGCCGTCAGCGAACTGCACGCGCTCGATTCCGTACCAGCCCGGATCGCTGAACCAGCTCTTGACCTTGACCTCATCGGTCGCGCTCACGCGGAACGTCAGATCGTTTCCGGTGCGCACCAGCGTGATGCTCGCAGGCGTGATCCCCGCGCCGAAGCTCAACGTGTCGGGATTGGAGGCGTAACCGATCTCGGTGATCGTGTCCTGGCCGTCGCCGAGGTTGAACAGGTAAGTCGTCGCAGCGCCCGTGCCGATGATCGTGTCATTGCCCGTGCCGCCCTCGATCGTGCCCGTGCCGTTGATCGTGTCGTCGCCCGCGCCACCGCGCAGCTCGTTCGCACCCCACAGGTCTTCGAGCAGATCGACGCCGGCCCCGCCTTCTAGAATGTCGTCGCCACCCAGACCGTACAACGCACTGCCTGAGTCGTGACCGATCAAGTGATCGTTGCCGGAGGTCCCGGACTGCACCTTGGCCTTGAGGGTCTCGAGATCCCAGTATTCGCCGTCGGCGAGCGCGATGCCGTCGATCGCGCGATTGTCGGAATCGAAGAACCCGCCGATGGTCACGCGGTCGCTCGTCCCGCGGATGGCAACGACCAGACTGGTGCCCGACAACGTTAGCTGGACGTCGTGCGCGCTGATTCCCGGTCCCATGCGCAACACGTCGGTGCGATCGGCCGTCGTGTCGTAGTTGTCGATCGTGTCCTGACCGTCGCCACGGCGGAAGACGTACAGGTCGTTGCCGGAGTCGCCGTGCAGCTGGTCGTTGCCGGTACCGCCCTCCAGCACGTCATTGCCTGTACCTCCATAGAGGTTGTCGTTACCGGCTTCACCGAGCAGCGAGTCCGAACCTTCGCCGCCGTACAAGTTGTCGTTGCCCGCGCCGGCGATCAGTGCATCGTTGCCGGCATCGGCGGAAATCGATTCGCCGTTGGCGCTCCCAAGCAGCACGTTGGAGTGACCGTTGCCGTTCAGAGCACTCGTGCCGCTCGCGATCTGGACGCCGAACTGGGCATAGAGGATTTCCAGTTCCGGAGTCGTCGGCAGCGAGCGGATGTTCTGATCGATCATCTGCCAGCCCTGCCACGCGGTGCCGGCAAGTTGGCGCGACATGCCGCGGGTCAGCTCGATGAGGTCGCCCATGCCGTCGCAAGCATTCTGTTGGATGCGGTCCTGCAACTCGCTTTCGAGATCCTGGAAATCAAGGACAAAACCCGTTCCGTTCGGCTCGGGTGCCACCACGATCATGTCGATCAGCGGCTCCAGGCGGGTTTGCAGCACGAGCGCCATGTAGACCGACTCGCGCAGGGTTTCGTAGCTGGCATCGAGCGCGTCGAGCTGCGGCTGCGCGACTCTCAGCTGCAGCACGGGATACGTCACTACGCTGCCGCCGCCGGAGGGCGGCTCGTCCGGATCTGCCCAATGCATGACCTGGCTGCCTGCGGCGGCTCCGCCGAACGGGTCTTCCGGGAATGCAAAGAAATAGCGGCCGTTGAATGCTTCGAGCACCGTGAACAGATTCCGCGTCCGCGTGAGCGTCAGCTCCCAGTTGATGCGGGCCAGGACCTCCTCCTGCGTCACCATCGAACCGGGATTGCCACCGCTGTTGCCGGTGCTACCTCCGCCAGGCGCTGCATGCAGGAAGCCACTCCAGTTGTTCACGGCGGAGCCGATCTGCTGCCAGCGCAGTCCAAATTGGCTTTCGTTCGCCCGCTCCTCCATCGAGTCCATTCCCGCGGTCTCGGCCCATTCCAGCAGCAACTGATCGAGCATTGCGAGCTGCTCGGTGCGTGTCGTCGCCGCAGCGAACTGCGCCAGGAGCCCACGCAAGTCGGTCGAAAGACTGGCCGCTTCCCAAAGATCGCGAACCAGGCCCGAGCCCGACATGTTCGGCAGGTCGGTCACGCCTGCGGCGAGCGGCACGTGATCCGGGAATTCCCGGTAGAAAGGATTTTCCGCAAGGTCGACGTCGGCGGCGCCATGGGTCTCGCCTACCGTGCCCTCGCTACCGTCGGAACGCACGTAGGTACCGAGGTCCGCGAGGCGGTTGCCGTTGGCGAGCGGCTGGTTGTGCTCGACCGCGCTGACGTTGATCGAAACGATGCCGAGCTGCTGCAGCGTGAAAAGCTCACTACTCTGCGATACGCCGTCTTGATTCAGATCGCGCCAGACGCGCAGCTGATCGAAACGAGCATCGGCGGCCGTGATGGCGCCATCGCTGTTGGTGTCCTCCGCGGCGAGCGCAGCGAAGCCATCCTCGGCGTTCTCCCCGTTCGGCAGCTGCGTCGAATCGCCGAACAACTCGCGTCCCGAGTCGATCGTGCCGTTGCCATTGCGATCGAGCACGAGCAAGCCGTCATCGGCTGAGATCCAGCCCGTGGCGTGCTTGACCCCGTCGCCGTCGTGGTCGAAAAGGATCGGGTTGTTCGGGTTGATGCCGATACTCTCGATGCCGTCGCCGTTGAGATCGAGGGTGAGTGGATCGCGGCGCGGAAACCAGCCAAACGCCGCGCCGAACATGTCAGCGACGAAGCCGCTGATGTCGTTGAGCGCCTCGCCGAGCATCGGACCCAGGTAGCGGTCGCCAAGGAATCCGAACAGTCCGACGAGTGCGAAGGTGAGCAGCGCTGCAGGAAACGCTGCCAGACTGAAGAACGCGCACAGGAAAGCGGCAAGTCCCGCGCCCAGGTATGCACCAATTCCGCCACCGAGCGCACTGCCGACTGCATTGCCGACAGCCCCCCAGTTGCCGGTCTGCATTGCGTCCGCGAACGCCGAGCCAACCTGCGCCGCGTCGATGATCTTTCCGCCAGCGGCTGCCATCGCAGCCCTGGTGCTCTGTTTCGCCGCCTCGGCGAGATCGCGCCCGAGCGCTACCTTGGCCGCGTCACCCTGTTGCTGGAAGTCCAGCAGCGTTGCCATCCAGGAAGCCCGCTGCTGCTGAATGAGCGAAGCGTCGGCATGCGACCCGTTCTCGAGAATATCCAACAGGCCCTGCTGATAGCGATCGAACTCGTACATCGCGAGATTCGCGAGCGCACGCGCTTCGTTCGCCTCGATCTGTGCGCCCTTCTCGAGAACCTCGGAGGATCCGCTGATCGCATTCGTCAATCCCGTCCAGAGCTGCGTCGCGAGGTCCCGTTGCTGTTGCTGGACGTCTTTCAGCTCCCCAATCGTCGTTGCGCCAGTCGCAGTCATTTGAACCACCTCTTAATGATTCCGTGAGTGAGATCGATCACCATGCCCAGCACGACTGCCAGCGACAGCACATACATTCCCAGCGTCCACGCCAGCAGGAATGTTCTGTCGGACGCTACAGCCTCGAAGAACTCATGGGAGAATTGCTGCTTGTTCATCGCGGGCGCAGCCACCACGAACTGCGCCAGCCACAGCGCGTACGCACCCACTCTCACCAGCTTCGTACCGATGCCACCGGCGCGAACCGCCTCGTAGTTCAACTTTGCGAAACGTGTCAACGCAAGACACACGGCGCCCAGGACGCCCAGCAGCAAAGCGAACACATAGCTGACACTCGTGGCGAGCGGGAAAGCGGACTCGCTCGACAGGTGTCCTATCTCGGGAACTCGCAACGCGATCGAATGCGCAACGTTCAGCAGATCGCAAAGACTGCTGCAGGAATGCAGCTCCGCGGGCAACCAGAGGGCCAACGCGACGACGGCAGCAGCCGCGCACGCGACGAAGGCGGCAGTCAACCCACGCGGCAGCAAGGGATAGAGCACGGCCATCCCGCGCCATTCTTCCGAATGCAGTTTCTTGTCGATGTGCATCGCCAGAATTCTTCTCGTCGTCTAGCGCTCTCTTGCCGCTTCCTGAATCGTCTTGCTCACCGGCGACAGCAAGTACTCCATCACTGTTCGCTCGCCCTGCCGTATCTCCGCGCTCACTTGCATGCCCGGCGCGAGCGACCAGCCGGACGCATGGAGGCCGAGCGTCTGACTGTCGAGTTGCACGACTGCTTTGTACGGCGACAGGTCCGTGCGTTCATCATCGGGCACCTGCTGCTCGCTCTTCGGATCGGTCTGCGCAGCATCGGCCGAGATGCGCCGCACCGTGCCGTCGATCATTCCGTACTTCTGGAATGGGTACGCCGCGAGCTTGACCTTGACGCGCTGGCCTTCCTGCACGAAGCCCACGTCCTCGTTGCGGATGAACACTTCGGCGACGAGATTCTCGTCGACGGGCACGAGGCTCATCAGCACGGTGCCGGCCGCGACCACTGCGCCGACGGTGTAAGTCGCCACGTCCTTGATGACGCCGTCCTGCGGCGCGCGCAGCTCGTTCAATCTGCCTCGGTGCTGCTGCTTCCCGAGTTCCTCGCGCGCCTTGTCGAGTGCCGCCTGTGCCTCGACGCGCTCGGTCAGCAGTTGTTGCCGGTATTCGGAAGTGACGCGCGCGATCCGGCTGCGCGACTGGTTGATGCGCGACTCGAGGCTCGTCGCGGTGCGTCGCTGCGAAGCGAGATTCTGCTCGGTCTCGATCCGCTCGCGTTGCTTGTCGGCGTGCTGAAACTTCGGCACGAGCCCTTGCTTCGCGAGCTCGGCCAGCGAAGTCTCCTGTTCTGCAATGATCGGCAACAGCTTCTCGAGCTTGACCAGCTGCGCTTGCGCGGCTA
>CADEEJ010000232.1:5444-8768 GCA_902826315.1 uncultured Steroidobacter sp. | reverse complement strand
TATTTCTTCCCTACCGCCGACTCTCTACGCGCGCTGTCTTCCTTGCGCTTGTGATATTTCAGCACCAGGCTCAGGTGCCACATGCCGCCGAGCGCGACGTAGCCTGCGATCGCCGCGGTGCTGCCGAGGATCAGGCAGCCGAGCAGGAACGGTTTCCAGATCGGAATCAGCGCCGTCGTCAGCCACTGCCAGCTCAGCTCGAACGCGATGTTGTGGAAGCCGATGCCGAGCAGATGACAACCGACCCAGTACGCGGCGATGTACATCGGCACCATGGTGAGCGGGTTGGCGAGGAACGTGCCGGCGACCGCAGCGGGTATGTTCAGGCGGAACAGCAGCGCTGCCGCAGTCGCGACGAAGATGTGTACCGGCAGCGGCACGAAGGAGATGAACAGCCCGACCGCGAACGCGCGCGTGACGCTGCGGCGATTCAGGGACCAGTAGGCGGGGTGTTCGAGTAGCAGCCGGAACGGCCGCATGAACCAGCGCTGCTTCCAGCGCTGCCGCTGGCGGGTCAGGGTCTTGAACAATCGTCTCGGCATAAGAGGCGAAGTATCTCAGACAGGGAGGTCTGGATGGGGCGACTTGCACTCGCATTTCTGCTGGGGGCGTGCTGCATCCACTCTCTGGCGCAGCTGCCCGACTGGCATGGAGCAGTCGGTCTGCTGGTCGCCGCGGTCGCGCTGGCGTTCGTCGGGAGATTCAAGCTCGTCGCGGCGCTGCTCGCGGGCTTGGGCTGGGCGTGGCTGAGCGCCGCCGGTCGCACGGCCGGCGATTTGCCGCCGGCGTTGGAGGGACAGGACCTGCTCGTGCGCGGTTACGTGGCCTCGTTCCCGCAAAACGCGGCCGGAGATTCGCAATTCCTGCTCGATGTGATGGAGCCGCGCGGCGGTGTCGCGCCGCGAATTCGCCTCGTTTGGTATCGCGCCGTACGCGCACCGCAGGCGGGCGAGCTGTGGCAGCTCGTCGTGCGACTGAAGCGTCGCAACGGCTTTGCGAATCCCGGTGGCGTAGACCACGAAGCGCAACTGTTTCGTGAAGGCATCGGTGCGACCGGTTATGTGCGCGACGACCCACGCAATGCACGGCTCGCGCCGCCGTCGCTGCGCTATGTCGTGACGCGCTCGCGCGGCTGGATCTCCGGTCGCATTCGCGAGGCGGTGCGCGATCCGCAAGCACTCGGCGTTCTGCAAGGTCTCGCGGTCGGTGACACGCAGGCGATGACGCCGGAACAATGGCGCATGTTCGCTGCGACCGGGACGACGCATCTGATGGCGATCTCGGGCCTGCACATCAGCATGGTCGCAGCATTGGCCGCATGGCTCGGCGGCGCGATCGTGCGGCTGCCGTCCGCGCAGGCGCGCCGCTGGAGCGCGATGCAGGGACAAGTGATCGCGGGCACGACGGCGGCGCTCGCATACTCGACGCTTGCGGGACTTTCCGTGCCCACGCAGCGCACGCTGCTCATGCTCGTCATCTATTTCGGAGCACGCTGGTATCGACGCCAACTGGCGGTGATACAGGCGCTCGGTCTTGCGCTCGTCGGTGTGCTGCTGATCGATCCGTTTGCTCCGCTCGCGCCCGGCGCGTGGCTGTCGTTCGGTGCAGTCGCGATCATCCTGCTGGCCGTCGCAGGTCGCCTGCGGCGGGATGGGCCGATCGTCGGGTTCGCGCGCATCCAGATGGCCGTCACGATCGGGCTCGTGCCGTTGCTGCTGGCTTCGTTCGGCAGCGTTTCGCTGATCTCGCCCCTCGCAAACGTCGTGGCCATTCCGTTGTTCACGCTGGTGCTCGTGCCCGCCGTGCTGCTCGGAGCCGTTGCCGCGGCAGTGTGGTTGCCTGCAGGCGAGTGGCTGCTGGCGTTGCCGACGTTGGTCCTGCAGTGGACGTGGCCGGTCCTGCAATGGCTTGCGAAGTGCCCGTTGGCGCTGTGGCACTTTCCGCAGCCGCCGCTCGCTGCGTTCGTCGCGCTGGTGCTCGGCGTGCTGCTGCTCGTCGCGCCGGGCATCTGGCCAACGCGGCTCGCGGGCGTACTGCTGTGTCTGCCGGTTGCACTCCATCGCGTGTCCGGTCCAGGTGTCGGTAATTTCGAGCTGACGATGCTGGACGTGGGGCAGGGGCTCGCCGTGGTCGTGCGCACCGAGGCGCACGTGCTCGTCTACGACGCGGGGCCGGCATTCCCGACGGGGCGCGATGCCGGCGAACTGGCCGTGCTGCCTTACCTGCGCGCTCGTGGCGTGCGCCAGCTCGACGCGCTCGTGATCAGTCACGGCGATCTCGATCATCGCGGCGGAGCGAATAGCGTGCTCGCCGGAGTGCCGGTCGCGCGCGTTGTGGCTGGGCCGTCGGTCGGCAATCTTGCTCGCGGCCAAACGCGATGCCAGCGCGGGCAACGCTGGACCTGGGACGGTGTGGAGTTCGAGCTGCTGCATCCAGCGCCGTCGATTCGCGCCAGCGACAACGACTCGTCGTGCGTCCTGCTCGTACGCAGCAGCGCCGGCAGTGCACTGCTCGCCGGGGACGTGGAGGCCATTGCGGAGTCGGCAATCGTCGACGGCGGGCTGTCGCCTGCGACCGCCGTCGTCGTGCCTCATCACGGCAGCCGGACTTCGTCCACCGCGACGTTCGTCGATGCCGCGCGGCCGGCGCTCGCGCTGGTATCGGCCGGATATCGCAACCGTTGGGGATTGCCGCGGCATGAAGTCGTCGAGCGCTGGCGAGCCGCTGGCGCGCGCGTGCTCACGACGGCCGATAGCGGCGCGGTCGAGATTACGTTCGCTGCCGCTCGCCCGCCGCTCGTGCGCGAGTATCGGCAGACACGGCGGCGCTACTGGCATCGCTGACTGGCGGCGCGCCGCTATCTGCTACTATGACGCGAATAAACGAGGCCCCTTCCCCTCAATCATGTGTCCGCACACTCATGTTTGAAATCGTGAAAGCCGGCGGTCCCATGATGGGGCCGATCATCCTCGCCTCCATCGTCGCCGCGGCGATCGTTCTGGAGCGGCTCTGGACGTTGCAAACCAAGCGCGTGCTGCCAGCGGAGCTCACCGACAAGGTGTGGCGCTGGGTCGAGCAGGGGCAGATCCAGGACAAGCACATCGCGGCACTCGAGCAGAATTCGCCGCTCGGCAAAGTGCTCGCCGCCGGTCTCGCCAATCGGCATCGCGACCGCGCGATCCTCAAGGAAGCCATCGAGGACACCGGGCGCCACGTCGTGCACGAGCTCGACCGTTTCATCGGCACGCTCGGCATGATCGCGTCGCTGTCGCCGCTGATGGGGCTGCTCGGCACCGTCATGGGCATGATCCGCACGTTCAACGC
>CADEEJ010000232.1:0-5344 GCA_902826315.1 uncultured Steroidobacter sp. | reverse complement strand
TGCTGCTGATCTTTTTCATGCTTTCCACGAAGTTCGTGGACGAGTCGCGCGTCGAGCTGCAGCTGCCGCAGGCCAGCAAGGAGCCAGCCGCCGGGCAGAAGCGCGATCCGATCGAAGTGGGTGTCAGCGCTTCGGGCGAGTATCGCGTCAACGGCCAGACGCTCATCAACACGAGCCCGGCGACGCTGTCAGCTGCCGTCGCGAAGGTCGCCGGCGAATCGCGTGACGTGCCGGTCACGATCCGCGCGGATGCTCGCTCCACGCACCAGTCGGTCGTGACAGCCATGGACGTGCTCGGACGCCTCGGGTTTCGTGCCATCAGCATCGCGACCGTGAACGAGAACCGCGGTACGTCGGCAGCGGACTGAACCTCAGTGCTCAACTCCAGCGCGTGGCAAACCTACCGCCGTCTGCTCGGCTACGTACGCCCGCATCGCCAGATGTTCCTGCTCGGCGTGTTCGGCGCGGTGCTGTTCGCCGCCAGCATGGTGTCGTTCGCCAAGTTCGCCCAGGCGTTCGGTGACGGCACGTTCGAACAGCGCGATCCAGGCACGATCGTCGGCTTGCCGCTGGCGCTGATCGGCCTGTTCGCGCTGCGCGGCCTCGGCGACTTCATCCAGACGTACTGCATGGGTCACGTCGGCCGTCACGTGGTGAAGCGTCTGCGCACGCAGATCTTCGAGCGCATGATGCAGCTGCCGATCGGCTACTACGACCGCAATTCGAGCAGCCTGCTGCTGTCGCGGCTCACCTACAACACCGAGCAGGTCGGCCAGGCGGCCACGGACTCGGTCGTCGTCACTGTGCGCGAGTCGCTGACGATCGTGGGCTCGATCGCGCTGCTGTTCTACCTCAATGCGCGCCTGGCGCTGATCGCGATGACGATGGGTCCGCTGGTCGCGTGGCTGGTGACGATCATCAATCGCAGGTTCCGGCGCTACAGCCGCCGTATCCAGGACTCGATGGGCGACATCACGCGCGTCGCGAAGGAAACGCTCGACGCGCCGCGGATCGTCAAGGTCTACAACGCGCAGGGTTATCAGAACGCGCAGTTCGAAGCGGTCAACGAGCACAACCGCCGCTCGTACATGCGCCTCGTGCTCACCAAGGGCCTGTCCAATCCAGTCGTGCAGCTGGTGATGGCCTTCGGTTCTGCAGTGGTGTTGTCGATCGCGATCGCCGACGTCGTGCATCGGCGCAGCACGATGGGCCAGCTGCTTGCGTTTCTCGTAGCGCTGGTCAACATCAGCCAGCCGCTGCGCAGCCTGGTCGGCGTCGCCGGACCGCTGCAGCAGGGCATCGCTGCCGGGCAGAGCATCTTCGACCTGCTCGACGAGCCGGCAGAGCCGAAGGGCGGTGCGCTCGTCGCTCAGCGCGTGCGCGGCGAAATCGAGTTCGATCATGTGTCGTTCTCCTATCCGGTCGGCAAGGGCGTCACGCTGCACGACCTCAGCTTGCGGGTCGGTGCCGGGCAGGTGCTCGCCATCGTCGGCAGGACCGGCAGCGGCAAGTCGACCGTCGTGAACCTGCTGCCGCGCTTCTACGACATCAGCGGCGGCTCCCTCCGCGTCGACGGCCACGACGTGCGCGAGTACGAGTTGACCAACCTGCGCGAGCAGGTTGCGCTGGTCAGCCAGGAAGTCGTGCTGTTCAACGACACGATCCGCTCCAACATCGCGTTCGGGCGCGACACGTCGCCCGAGCAGATCGAGGAGGCGGCGCGCGCCGCGCACGTGATGGAATTTGCGCAGGCACTGCCGGCCGGCCTCGATACGGTGGTGGGTGACCGCGGTGTGTTGCTCTCCGGCGGACAGCGGCAGCGCATCTCGATCGCGCGCGCGCTGCTCAAGAACGCTCCGATCCTGATCCTCGACGAAGCCACTTCGGCGCTCGACACGGAATCCGAGCGCATCATCCAGGCGGCGCTCGAAGAGCTGATGCATAACCGCACGACGCTGGTCATCGCGCATCGCCTGTCGACGGTCGAGAAGGCAGACCGCATCGTCGTCATGGAAGCTGGCCGTATCGTGGAAAGCGGTACGCATGCCGAGCTCCTCGCGCACAACGGGCAATACGCTTCGCTGCATCGGATGCAGTTCGCCGCGTGAGCGCTTCCGCTGATTCGTTCCTGCAGCGAGTCTGGTACGACCGGCACGCTCGGTGGCTCTCGCTCGCGTTGTTGCCCCTGTCATGGTTGTTCGGTGCGCTCGTCGCGTGCCGGCGTGCTGCATATCGCATCGGTCTGCTGCCGCGCGTACGCGTCGGTCGGCCCGTCGTCGTGATCGGCAACGTCACGGTCGGCGGCACCGGCAAGACGCCATTCACGATCTGGCTCGCGACGCAGCTGCAGGCGCAGGGCGTGCGAGTTGGCATCGTCCTGCGCGGCTACGGCGGCAACTCTTCGCACTGGCCGCGTGACGTGAGCAGCGATTCAGCACCCGAGGAAGTGGGCGACGAAGCCGTGCTGCTGGCGAGTCGCACGGGCGCGATCGTCGTCGCAGGTCCTGATCGGGTCGCGGCTGCCGAGCGCGCGATCGAGCGCGGCGCCGAGATCGTGCTGTCGGACGATGGGCTGCAGCACTATCGCCTCGCGCGCGATCGCGAGATCGTGGTGATCGACGGCCGCCGCGGCGTCGGCAATCGCCGGCTGCTGCCGGCCGGACCTTTGCGTGAGCCCGTCAGCCGGCTCGCGCAGACCGATCTGCGCGTGGTGTCGTGGCGTGACGGCTTGCCGCGCTCGCTGACGCCCGCGCCCGCAACGATCCAAGCGTGCGCGCGCCTCTCCGAGGCGATCGCGCTGGTCGGAGGCGAGACGCGTCCGGTGGAAGCCTTCAAGGGCAGCCGGGTGCACGCGGTCGCAGGCATCGGCCATCCACAGCAGTTCTTCGCAGCCTTGCAACAGCTCGGCATCGAGGTTGCGCCCCACGCGCTGCCGGATCATGCTCGCGTGACCGCCGCGGACATCCTCTTTCCCGATGAGCTGCCAGTGCTGATGACGGAGAAGGATGCAGTAAAATCCCGCGCGATCGCCGATCAGCGGCATTGGGCCGTACGCATGGATGTCATGGTGAGCGAGCAGGATGCAGCGGCGGTGCGCGCAATGCTCGATCGACTCGGATGACACGCATGGATACGAAGCTGCTCGACATTCTCGCCTGCCCGCTGTGCAAGGGTCCCTTGCAGTACGCGAAGGTGCAGCAGCTGCTCGTGTGCCGCGCCGACCGGCTCGCTTACCCGATCCGCGACGGCATTCCGGTGATGCTCGAAGAGGAAGCGCGCGTGCTCGAGCCCATGGATCCGCTGCTACAGGACTGAAGCAGGCGGCATGGGATTCAAAGTCGTCATTCCGGCGCGCTACGCGTCGACGCGGCTGCCGGCCAAGCCGCTGCTCGATCTCGGCGGCAGGCCGATGATCCAGTGGGTCATCGACGCTGCGTGTCGAAGCGCGGCCGACGAAGTGCTCGTGGCGACCGACGACGAGCGCATTGCCGCCGCCGCCAGCGATCCACGCGCGCCCGGACGCTCACTTGCCGTGATGACGCGCGCCGATCACATGTCGGGCACCGACCGCATAGCCGAAGTTGCGCAGCTGCGCGGTTGGGACGGGCGCACGGTCGTCGTGAACGTGCAGGGCGACGAGCCGCAGTTGCCGCCGCAGCTGATCGACCAGGTCGCATCGCTCCTGGATCGTCACGCCGATGCGGCAATCGCAACGCTGTGCACTCCGATCACGAGCGTGCACGAGTTCCTCGATCCGAACGTCGTCAAGGTCGTGACCGGCCGCGGCAGTGTCGCGCTGTACTTCAGCCGCGCGCCGATTCCGTGGCATCGCGACGGCGCTGTGCATGGACTCGCCAGCCAGACCAGCATTCTCGGTGCGCAGCGGCACTTGGGCATCTACGCGTATCGGGTCGACGCGCTGCGTACGCTGACGGCGATGCCGCCGAGCGACCTGGAAGTCACGGAGAAGCTGGAACAGCTGCGCGCGCTGCAGGCAGGAATGAAGCTGGTCGTCGGCATCGCGGCCACGCAGCCGCCCGCAGGCGTGGATACCGAAGGCGATGCGGCGCGCGTCCGCGCGTCGCTGGGCTCGCGCGCGCCGTAGATCAGTCTTTAGCCGGGCTGCGCGTCGCCGGCTTTCTCCAACTCTGAGTAGTGCGCGGTCTCCAGCACGTCGCCATCCCAGCGCACGAGCAGGAAGCCATCGTTCATCAGCTTGACGACGGTGCCTTGGGGAAACTGCGCACGCCGTGGCGCGCGTACGCGGTCGCCTTCCGCGAAGCCATGCACTGGTTTCTTCATTCTTCGTTATGCCGCGCCGGATCGTCCGGCGCGCACCTGCAAGAGCGCAGCGTTTTGTACGCAGGTTCGCGCGCCGCCGATATCGGCATTTGTGTCTAGGGGCGAGCCCGAGGTAAAAAGCAGCGAATGCGCATCCTTTTCGTCTGCATGGGCAACATCTGCCGCTCGCCGAGCGCGGAGGGCGTGTTTCGCAGCATGCTCGCAGCGCGCGCGCCGCAGCTCGCGATCGAGATCGACTCGGCGGGCACGCATGACTATCACGTCGGCGAGCCGCCGGACGATCGTTCGGTTGCTGCCGCACGTCGTCGCGGCATCGACCTGTCGGCGCTGCGCGCGCGCATGGTGCACGCGAGCGATTTCGACGAGTTCGATCTGATCCTAGCGATGGACGAGCAGAACCTGCGCGAGCTGCGCCGTCGCGCGCCGGCGCACCGGCACGAGCGCATCCGCTTGATGATGGAGTTCGCGCAGCAGGCTGTGCTGCGCGCTGTGCCGGATCCGTACTACGGCGGGCCGCAAGGCTTCGAGCAGGTGCTGGACCTGCTCGAAGAAGCGTCGGAAGGATTGTTGAAAGAGCTGTTGAGTCAGGCCAGAGCCTGACTCCTATTCTTCGCGGCGCGTGCCGCCGCCGCCCCACGAGCCGCTGGTCGGCGCCGGTCCGCCCGACCACACCGTGTAGTGCTTCGAGTCGCCTTGTCCGGATTCGCCGGCTGACTCGCTGCGCTCCTGCCTCGGCGGAGGAGGCGGTGCATCAGCTGCATGTTCGGTGCGCGGTGCTGCATGCTCGCTACGCGGCGCCGCTAAATCCAGGCTGTGCTGCGTGTCGCCACCGGACTCCGCGCGAGCCTCAGTGTTGTTGCCTGGGCCCGCATCGCCACCGCCTTCACCGCTGCGTCCTCTGCCTCCGCGACGACGGCGGCCGCGACGGCCACGACGCTCGCCGCGCTCGCCATTGCGATCACCGCGATCCGAGCGCTCGTTGCGTCCGCCCTCCGCAGACTGCTGCGGCGGCGCTGCGTCAACCTTCGGTGCTGCATCGGGC
>CADEEJ010000231.1:2846-8776 GCA_902826315.1 uncultured Steroidobacter sp. | reverse complement strand
GCCGCGAATGAGCAGACTGTCGATCGGCTCCCAGCGGATATCGCCCTCGTAACTGTCGACGCGTCCGGACGTCGTGTAGTCGGAGCTGCGGAAAGCACCGCCGATGCTCAGCTTGTTGATCAGCGGAACATCGGCGAGCAGCGGCACGTCGATCTGCACCGCGTACTCGTCGACAGAGATGTTGCCGGTGGTCGGCTGCGACGCGATGACGGCTTCGATGTTCTGCGATGCCAGCTGCGAGTCCGGGCGGTACTCGTACGTGTTCTTGCGGTGGTCGGCGAGCAACGCGACCTTCACCTCGCCTGCCGCGAGCGAGAACAGCGGGCCCTGGACGACGCCCTGATAAGTCGTCTGGCTGAGATCCTCAGTGCTGTGCGCCGTAGTCGTCATGTAGCGCAGACAAGCGGCCGAGATCGTCGCGGAGTGATTGAGGCCGAACGGATTGAAGCCGCCGGCGCAGATCGAGTTGCCGCCATCCGCTGCATTCAGCAGGTTCTGCACCTGAGTCTTGAGCACGGCGTTGTAGTTCGTCTGCACATGCTCGGTTGTGTCGTAGGCTGCAAACACATCCCAGGTCCAGCCCGCGAACGGCAGATCGCCGCGCAAGCCGCCGAGGTACTGCGCGGTCGTGTACTGCTCATCCCACGACTTGAACGGCAAGCCGACGTAGCGGCCGTTCCAGGTGAACGGAGCGCTGGCCTGCGGCCGCGTCGCGAGCAGCGCGCGCAGGTCGTTCGGGATGAACGGATTCGTCACTGGGATCGTGGTCAGGGTGCCGAACTGCGTCAGGCTGTTGCCCGTGTTCGTGGTGACCGTCGAGTCGACGTAGAGAATCTGCCCGTACGTCGTCACCGGCCCGATCTCGTAGTCGAACTTGCTGAACACCGACTTGCGATCGAGCGGATTCTGCACGTAGAACCCTTTCTGCACCGGCATGCGCACGTTGCCGGCGATGATCCGGTAGTCGTCCGTCGTCGGTCCCTTGTAGTTCTTCGCGCCCGTCTGCGTGAACAGCGTGCCATCGTCGTTGAACCCGAGGTTCAGCGAATTGGCGACGGGCGTGGCGGAACCGTAGCTCGCGAACAGATCGTTGACGGCCGTCTGGTTCGGCAGGTTCGTCGCCGCAGGCACGAACGTGCCCTGACCGATGAACGAGGACGGTGTCAGCAGGTCGAAGAACGGCATGCGATCCTTGCCGAGCAGGTTGCCGCGATCGGTGTAGCCGACCGACAGCAACGCGTGGCCGCTGCCTTCCGCGAATGTGGTACCGAGTGCGAGCGACGCCTTGGTCTGCGAGCGATCGCCCTGCTCCGTGTTGCCGTATTGCACGTCGAAGGTCGCGCCTTCGAAATGATCCAGCGAGATGAAGTTGACGACGCCGGACATCGCGTCCGAGCCATACACGGCCGAAGCGCCGCCGGTGATCGTCTGTACGCTCGACAGAATCGAGTCGGGCACCAGGTTGATGTCGACCGTGCCGAAGATGTCCGCGAGCGGCAGGCGCCGGCCGTCGAGCAGCACCAGGTTGCGATTCGCACCGAGCGCATGCAGGTTGACGGTCGCGTGGCCGCCGGTGCCCTGGCCGCCGTTGCCCGCACTGCCTGACGGCGCGAACTGCGGCATCTGGTTGAGCGCGGATTCCAGTGCGATCGCGCCGCTCTGCTGCAGGCTCTCGATGGTCGAGATCACGATCGGGCTCGGCGATTCGCGGTTCGGATCGGTGATCAGCGATCCGGTCACGATCACTTCCTCGAGCCGGGTTTCGCTGCGCGCCGCATCGTCCTGGGCCGCCTGCGCGATGCCGCAGGACAGGACCGTTGAGACACCCACCGCCAGACCGCTCGCCGCGCCAATTCTCGCTGAACGCTTCATCTCGCCGCCCCCTATGCTCAATGTCGTCGTTATGTACGAACTAGTGTGTGCATACGATATGCCGTCCTGTAGTCCGGTTGCAAGCGCGCTGCGCGCTCATTCGCCGCTGCTGGACGTGCCCGGCAGGGCGCGAACGGCAATGCGCTCGCCCTGGTAAGCGGCGAGCCACAGCTCGCTGCCGACCACGCGTGCGGCGGAAACTCCATTGAATCCAACGCTGGGCGTCGCGTAGGCCAGGATCGTGAAGTCGAGGGTGTGCGGATCCAGCGCAGCCACCGTGTAGCCGCGATGGCAGCGCATGTCGTCGGCTTTGCCGCCGACGATCTTCCTCGTGCCGCCGCACGCGGGCTCGTCGTATTGCATGCCGGCAAGAATCAGCTGCGATCCATCCCAGTGGATGTTGTCCGGCATGAAGCCCGGCGCAATCGCCTTGCGCAAAGGCTGCGACGTGTCGTCACGCGCGTAGACGACTACCGCGTGCCAGCCGAATGCGACGACATAGAACTCACGATCGTCGCGGGAAGTCTCGATGCCATTGTTGCCCGGCAGTCGCGTGCCCGGCAGCAGGCGAAAGCCGGCTTCGCCCGGCCGCCATTGATAGACGCCACCCGTCGCGTCGCCCCGCACGAAATCCGTGATCGATGTGCCTGGATGTGTCAGCACGGATGCCAGCACCGTGCCGTCGGAATACGTCGCGACACTGTTCGCGGGCGTTGCGGCAGGCATCTCGACGCAGCCGATCCAGTGCAGCTGCGGCTCGTCGTGCGTGGAATCTATGCGGAAGATCTCGATGCTTTCACGTCCGCCGTGATTGACGACGTACAGGTCGTGCTGCGACTCGCCGACAGTTCGCAGACTCAAGCCTTGCGTGTTGAACAGCGCTGGATCTGGCGGCGACGGGCACGAACCGAAGCGCTGCCTATCGAACGCGAGCTGCGCGCTCTCCCCCGTGTACCAACGGCGCATGGTGCGTGCACGCGTATCGACCAACTTGAGCCCGGCACCGTCAGTGAAGCCGCTGAACACGAGCCAGCGCGTGTTCGGAATGCGCGCGAGATCCTCGGGACGCTGCGCATCGCAAATGAAAGTGTGGCCGCCGCTCGGCGCGCAATCGCGAGCCGGCTGCATCGTGCAGGCAGCACAGAGGAGCAAAGCTGCAATGAGAATGCCGTACGGCGTCACGCTGCGGCAGTGTACGAACCGGTACATGTGTGTCAAGCTCGCTGCGTGCCTCTACATATATATGCGTGCGCCACGGCCCTGCTCTGCGCAGCGGCGATGATCGGGCCTGCTTCGGCGCAAGAGGTCTGCCGCGGCACGGATCCGCGCTGCTACCACGATTGGGCGAAGGAGAAGCGCGAGGGCAATCGCGTGCTGATCTACACACGCACGGCCGGCCCGCGTCATTCCAATCTCGGGCCGCCGCTCGCGGCCGGTCTCAATCCCACGCTCGGCCCGGCGAATGTGGTGCAGAGCTCGCTGCGCGCGTGGCTCGCGCACGCGGGAATCGAAGCTGACTGGACCGAAGACGTTACGCGTCTGACGAATCTGCATCGCTACAAGGCAATCATCTTCGCCAGCACGAGCCGCGATGCGTTGTTCGCGCACGGACGTGCAATCGACCCGGCGTTGGCGGTCAACACCTCGACCGGGGCTCACCTCGATGCTGCGCGTACAGCGCTGCGTCAGTACATGCGTGGCGGCGGCGGGTTCGTGGGCATCCACAACGCTTTCGGCACCGAATACAACTGGCCGTGGTACGAGGGGCTGCTCGGCAACACGAATTTTTACGATCACGGCGAGCACGAGGACGGCACCGTGAAGATCGTGGCCCGCAGCGATCCATCGACCGACGGACTGCCGAAGTCGTGGCCATTCCGTGACGAGTGGTACGACCTCGAGCCGTTCCCTACCCGCGTCAAATTTCTTGCGACGGTCGACCAGAAGACGTTGACGACGCGTGCCCAGATACATCCAGGCCACGGCGACCTGCACCCCGTCGCCTGGTGCCAGTACTACGACGGTGGCCGTGCGTGGCTCACGACGCTGGGGCACGACGCCGCAGCTTTCACCGAAGGCGCCGGCTTCCCCGGACAGTCAGAGTTTCAGCAACTCGTCGTGAACGGCACCAAGTCCGCGATGGGCTTGAGCCCTTTCTGCACGAAGTGAATCACTTCGCATCTTTCATTCCGCGGCAAGCGCGCTCAACTTCCTCGCGCACGATTTCCGCGAGCCGCACCGTCCCCGGGCCTGCAGCATCGCGGTCGGCGAACATCAGGTAGAGCTGGACCGTGCGCACGCTACCGCCGCGCATCGGCAGGATCTTGAGCGTGCCATCTGCAATCTCGGTGCGAATCTTGTCCTGCGGCAGCCACGCGAAGCCGTGCCCGCGCGAAACCGCGCCGATCGACGTGCTCATGTTGGTCACTGTCCAGCGCTGCTCGACTTCGAGCACCTCGGACTTCTTATCGCGCTGAGCGCTCGAATCTCGCACGACCAGATGCCGATGCTTGCGCAGGTCGCGCGTAGTGATCTCGCGATTCAACTTGTGCAACGGATGATCCGGGTGCGCGACCGGCACGAAGTTCACCGCCATCAGCGGCTCGCCGCTGAGCCCGGTGGGCACACGCACAGCGATGCCAAGATCGGCCACGCCACTCTGCAATGCCTCTGCCGTCCCGCCGATGACGGTTTCCAGCCACTCGATGCGCGTCTGGGGGCTCTCCGCACCGAAGCGGCTCAGACACTCGAACATCATCCAGGTCGGAAACAGCACCTCGACGGCCAGTCCGATTTCCGCCTCCCATCCCGCTGACGCCTTACGCGCAGCACGCTCCAGTTCTCCGGCATCGTCGAGCAGCGCTCGTGCTCGTCGATAGAGCATCTGCCCGACACCAGTGAGCACAGCCTTGCGTCCCTGGATCTCGAAGGCGTGCACTTTGAGCATCCGCTCCATCTTCTGCACGGCATACGTCACCGAAGACTGGCCCTTGTGGAGCCTGGCCGCGGCCTGCGCATAGCCACCGGCTTCGACGACGGCCGCGAGGCAGCGCCACTGTTCCAGCGATATCCGCGGCGCCATCGCCCGATCTTCTGCCCGAATTGCGGCCATCTATCTACTCAATCGATAGGTTAAAGCTAAAATTTGCGCTTTTTTATCGACCAGTTCAATAGTTGAATACGCCCCATCGACGAAACACGATTGGAGGCCGACCAGATATGAGCACTCTTCTATATGTACGGACGAGCCTGTACGGCTCGCAGGGCGCGTCGTCGCAGCTGGCGGAGCGCTTCATTGCCGAATGGCGGACTCGCAATCCCGGTGGCCACGTGATCGTGCGCGACCTGGCTGCAGATCCGGTGCCGCATCTCACGGCGGACCGTTTCCAGGCGTTCAACACGCCGGCTGAGAACCGCACCCCTGAACAACGCGAGATCGTCGCCTACTCCGACGCGCTGATCGACGAGCTGCGCGCCGCCGAAACCATCGTGCTCGGCGTGCCGATGTACAACTTCGGCGTGCCGTCGACGTTGCGCACGTACTTCGATCACATCGCGCGCGCGGGCGTGACCTTCCGCTACACCAGTGCCGGTCCCGAAGGATTGCTCACAGGCCGTCGCGCCTACGTGTTCCTGACGCGCGGCGGCGTGTACGGCGGAAGCGCCGATGCGCAGGCGCCGTATCTGCGGCAGTTCCTGCGCTTCATCGGCATCGAGCCCGAGCTGGTGATCGCCGAAGGCCTGAGTCTCGGCGACGAATCGTGGCAGAAGAGCCTGGCGGCGGCACGCGAACAGATCGCCGGCCTCACCGCTGTCGAGCTGGCCGCTTAGCGCAGCCTTCAAGGACTAGGGCTGTCCGCGCTCGTCGACAGGAATTCGACGAGCTTCGGAATCACGTACCCCGGCGCCTCCTCCATCAACCAATGGCCGGCGCCGGGGACGACGGCGGTCTGCACGTCCGTGGCGATCAGTTCCGCCTGCTTGTCCAGGTAATCCCCGGACGCCTTCGCGCCCGCGAGCACGAGCAACGGCATCGTCAGCGGCTTCGCTGCGTACTC
>CADEEJ010000231.1:0-2746 GCA_902826315.1 uncultured Steroidobacter sp. | reverse complement strand
CCTTCGCGCCCGCGAGCACGAGCAACGGCATCGTCAGCGGCTTCGCTGCGTACTCATGAAACTCCTTGGCATCCTGATCGAGCGCGCGGAAGTACTCCATGCCGGCACGGACGTGATTGGGCCGCGCGAACTCCGCCGCGTACACCTTGCGATCCGCCTCCGGGATCGACTTGGCAGGATCGGCGGCGAAGTCGTTCCAGAAGTGCTCGAGGTAGATCCGCTCGCGTCCCTGCACCAGCGCCAGCGGCGTCTTACCGAAGAAATGAAAATGCCACTGATCGCGAATCAGCCCGACGCGCGTCCATTCGCCGACACCGGGCAGATACGAGTCCAGCAGCGCGACGCTGCGAACGTCGCCCGGAAACTGCACGGCATACGCATACGCGACCATCATCCCCATGTCGTGACCGACCAGGCTCACCTTGTCGTAGCCAAGTCCCGTCATGAGCGCGTGCATGTCGCGCGCCATCGACGCCTTCGCGTAACCCTCGTCCGGTGCGTCCGACTGCCCGGCACCGCGCAGGTCAGCCGCGATCACCGTGTGACTCTTGGCCAGCTCGCGCATCAGCGGCCGCCACATGTGGCTGGACTGGCCGAAGCCATGCAGCAGCAGCACCGGGTCGCCCTGCCCCACGACGAGGTAATGCAACCGGACGCCGTTCGCCTGTGCGAATTTGCTTTCGATCGGCAGCTGCACTTGTGGCGGCTGCTGCGCCAAAGCGGCCACAGGCCCCATGCCGGCCGTAACCAGCAGTGCAACCGCTGCCCAGATCTTGCCCTTACTCATTCTCAGCTCCATGTACCAAGTCACAATGCGCGCCCGAGCCGCTCGCCCGGTACCATGTAACGATGCAAGACCTCGTTAGGATCCTTGAACTGTACGGCCTGCAGATCGTTTTTGCGGGGGTGCTGCTCGACCAGGGCGGCCTGCCGTTCCCGTCCTTCTCCCTGATCGTCGTCGCGGCGGGTGTCGCTACCGAGACCGGCGCCCCGGTCTGGCCGATCTTCGTAGTCGCCGTGGCAGCCACGCTCGTGGCCGATTTGATCTGGTTCGCCGGGGGTCGCCGCTTCGGCGCGGCCATGTTGCGGATGATCTGCCGCGTCTCGCTGTCGCCGGACTCGTGCGTCGGCACGACTCGCCGGATCTACGCGCGCTGGGGCGCGCCCTCGCTGATCTTCGCGAAGTACGTGCCCGGCCTCGCCGCGGTCGCCACGACCCTCGCGGGCGACACGAGAATCCCGGTGGCGCGCTTCGCCCTATACGATGGTATCGGTGCAGCGCTCTGGGCAGGCGGCGGCGTCGCGCTTGGCGTGATCTTCCACGAGGCGATCGACGCTGTGCTGGACGAGCTCGCGGTGCTCGGAAACTCCGCCCTGATGTTGCTCGCTGCGGCCGTGGTGGTGTTCGTCGCGGCCAAGTGGTGGCAGCGGTGGCGATTCAGGATGCGCATCCGCATGGCGCGGATCTCGGTATCCGAACTGGTCGAGATGCTGCGCACGAAGGTCAAGGTCGCGATCCTCGACGCCCGCACCGCCGACCGCCGCGAGCACACAGGCTGGATTCCGGGCAGCGTGTGGGTCTCGGACGTCGAGCAGCTGCAGCTCGGCCCGTACGAGCAAGTCGTCGTCTACTGCGATTGCCCGAACGACGCGACGGCCGCGCTGATCGCGAAGCAGCTGCACGCGAAGGGTATTGCGCACGTCCGCCCGTTGGCGGGCGGACTCGATGCCTGGGTGATCTACGGCGGTGTTATCGAGCGCGCCGCTCAGCCGAGCTGAGCGCTGCGATTGGTCCGGTTGTACTCAGCGTTGATCGACGTCCAGGTCTTCGCGATTTCCTTCAGCGCTGCATTGAAAGCTTCGCGCTCGGCTTTCTTACGTGCCGCATCGATCGCAGCTTCAGTCGTCCACGGGCTGGACCGTCGCGTAGTCGACGCAGTGCCTTCGGCGACTCCATACACGTACCCAGTTCGCACGTCGACGAACGCAGCGGCGCACGTCGTAGCGATGTACGACTTCTCGCTTGCCAGCATGCCGAGGCGCTGCAAACGACGAACAATTTGGGCATCGAAATCCCCGTCAGTTCACGACACAGCGTAAGTGTCTGCGAGGGTGCGCTGTTGTTCTCTGGTATATGCAATAAAGGCCGCGGTCTGCTCCCGGCCCATGTACTTCTGCAGAACCTTCGGCTCGGTGCGCAGCAGGTCGACCACGATCAGACCATCGACGACGCCGCTGAAGTTCTCGTCGACGTTGAAGCAAGCGAGCCTGCCGCCGAGCTTGAGGTACTGGCGCAGCAGGACCGGTGCGCCTTTGCCATCCGGCTCGATCTCCTCCAGCAATTGCGAAACGTCGTCGAGATCTCCCAGCCGCGCGAGATCGCCGCTGAGCGCAGCGAGCGAATGCGTGCGACGGAATGCACGGCGCGGGCGGATCAGCTTGGCGAGCTGAGCATCGAAGCAGTGCCGGCGCAGGAAATCGATCAGCAGCGCATGCGATGCCGGCCGGTATTCGCGGCTGATGCTGACCGGGCCGAACAACACGTGATAGCGCGGGTTGCAGGCAACGTAATGCGCGATGCCCTTCCACAGCAACAGCAGCGCGCCGAAATCCCGCTGGTACGCAGCGCTGACGAACGAGCGCCCGAGCTCGAGCGCAGGGCCGAGCGAGCGCAGGAACGCATCGCCGTATGCAAACAGCGAGTGCGTGTACAAGCCGCGCTTGCCACGCTCGGCGACGATCCGAT
>CADEEJ010000230.1:5174-8802 GCA_902826315.1 uncultured Steroidobacter sp. | reverse complement strand
ACCTGGCGCCGGCTGTACTGGATTCGCTGCCAATCCGCTACTTCGACGGCCTGCAAAACAACTGGGAAACACCGCCGCAGCACACGGAATATCTGTAGCGCCCCAGCGGTGATCTTTTGGTGGGGTGGTGCGGGGCATGCTGTAACCATGCTGTTACGCTCACTACCCGACCTCTCTTCGTCCGGCGATGCCGAATTTGCCCAGGCCTTTCATTCGAAATGGGGGCGCGAGAACTGCATCGTCTGGGGCCGCGCCCGGCATGCCGAGTTCGGTCCCTACACGCACGCGCTTTCCATCCGCGCGGCGTGGGGCGGTGCCCAGTACTGCCAGGTCAACGGCCGCACGCTGGCAGTCGATGACGACAACTTCCTGATCCTGAATCACGGCCGCGTCTACGCGACCAGCATCCGCTCGACGCTGCCGGTCGAATCCTTCGCGATCTGCTTCCGGCCAGGGCTGGTCGAGCGTATCTACGGCGCCATGGCCGTTTCGGTCGAGCGCGCGCTCGAACAGGGCGAGACCGGGCCGGAGCAGAGCGCGGAGTTCATGGAGAACCTGCAGCCGCACGACCAATGCATCACGCCGGTCCTGCGCTACATCAAGTCGCACCTGCTGAACGGGCTCGATGAAGAGCCGTGGTACGAAGAGCAGCTGATTTTCCTGCTGGAGCGCATGCATCAGCATCACCAGCGCGCGCTCGAGCGCATCGGCTCGCTGCACCTGGTGCGCGCCGCGACCCGGCGCGAAATCTTCCGCCGCGTTTCGCTGGCGACCGATTTCCTGCACACCAACTATTCGGAGTCGTGGGACCTGAGCAAGCTCGCGCGGGTCGCCTATCTTTCGAAATATCACTTCCTGCGCCTGTTCACGCTCGTGCACGGCGTGACGCCGTTCGCGTACCTGCAACGCAAGCGATTGAGCGTGGCGCGGCGTCTGCTGGAATCGACGGAGTTGCCGGTGGGCGAGGTGGCGACGCACGTCGGCTTCGCGACGCGCTCGGCATTGTTGCGGCAGATCCGGCGCTCGACCGGGCTCTCGCCGCTGCAGGTGCGAACGGCTACGGCATCGCAAGCCGCGGCGCGACCGGCAGCTTCTCACTAGGCATAGTGAAGCCGACCGGCAGCAGCGCTTCGACGGTGAGGTGCGGCCGCATCCGTGAGCGTTGACTCGGATCGCAGGACAGCGCCTGGCTGGTCACCTTGAGGTCGAACTCGCGGAACACGGTCTGCGTCATCTGGTCCAGCAGCTCGCAGTCGATGTTGTCGATGCGAATCGTGTCGTAGGACAGCGTGACTGCGCGGCGTTCCGCGGCGAAAAAAATCGGATCGTCCATCGCCACGCCGACGTTGCCGGTGACCCGTGACACCAACTCGCGGCGCGCCTTGTCGCGGTCGACTTCGGCCATGACGTCAGCCGTGACCACCACGGGCATCATCAGCTGGATGTGCACCGGCGTCGATTGAGCGCGGATGCGAGTGTTGGTGCTCGGGCGGACCCGGTCGAGCACGCTCTCGGAGCGCGCCGCCGAGGTGTCCAGCGGATTGCGGTTCTCCATGCGGTTCGCCGTCTGATCCATCGGATCGATGAACGTCTCGCAGTCGTTCGCTCTGACCTGGACATCCTGGCGTGCGCCGACTGCCTGGAGGATCACCGCGACGTGGTTGCGCAGCTGGGCGCAGCTCAACAACCTGGACGAGCTGCGGTAGATGAAATTCGCCTCGCGCGCCTTCAGCACCGCCGGAACCTGCCCGGGCGGGAGCTGGTCGCCCTGCTGCGCAGGCGGAACCTGCTCGGATTGCTGTTGCGCTGGCTGATCCTGCTCCTGGGCGAGCGCCGTGCCAGTGGCGGCCAAAGCGCCGGTTGCAAGCAGGACGAGCGTGGATCGGCGGAAGTTTCTACGCATGACGCTGAGCTCGAACGGGGGGCGAATCGACTCTACTCCCAAAGCTGCAGTGCCGGAAGCGCGGCCGATTTTACATTCGTAACGGTAGGTCCCGGCCGACAAGCAGGGCTTCATCGACGCCCAAGCCGGGCTTCTTAATCGCCGGCCCCCGGACTATCCTTGCGACAACTCAGGGGGACGTCATGGCGCTGTCCAGCCGTTTCGACCCGCGCACTTCGCGCAAGGTAATCGGCATCGTTGCATCCGCAGCGGTCCACCTCGGCCTGTTGCTCGTCATCATGCTCGGCGGCAGTCAGTACGGCATCGACTCCGGCGACTCGCCGACCTCCAAGCTGTTATTGCTGGAAGCGCCCGACGCGGAGCAAAGAGATGGCGTCGATCTGACGCCGCTGCCCGCGGGCTCGACAGCGCCGAGCGACGTCGAGCTCGAAGAGGCGCTGGCCAGGCTCTCGCCCCCGCAGAGCGAAGCGACCGAAGACATGGCCGTGGAGCCGGGCCCGGTCGACGCCGTGCATACGCCCACTGCCGAGCCGCTTGCGATCTCCGTCCCGGAGAATCCCGTGGGGACGGTCACGATGTCTTCGAAGGAGCGCGCGGAGCTGTCGCGACGGTTGGAGCAACTGGCGGAGCAGGCGCTCAAGTCATCGCAGAACGAAGTCACCTGGGAACAGGACGGCAGGCAGTACAGCGCGCTGCTGATCCGCGAGCGTGCCAACGAAGGAACTGCGCTGGAACGCGTCACTGCGCAGGTGAGCGCGTCGGATCACGGCAGGCAGATGACCACGCTGGTGAATCTCAATCGTCTCGCGTTCTCGCAGTTCACGCAGATGGTGGATCGCTGGGACCCGACGGTGCAGCTGCATGACGACGAGATCGTCGGCCGCTTCCACAGCAACACGCGCTTCAACCTGCTGGCGGACTCGCGCACGGCGCCGAAGTTTCTCGGCAAGGTGACGACGACGGCGCGCAGCTTCGGTAACGAGTCGGTCGGGCGGCGCCGCGACTCGGAGATCTTCCGCGGCGGCCTCGAAACCGGTACGAGCGAAATCGAGCTGCCGGAGTCGTCGCAACCGTTCCAATGGGCGCCGCGCGACGAGCGGGCGCGCGTCCACGAGTTCGCCAACGACGCGCGCATCCGCTTCTTCGCCGACGGCAGTTATCGCTGGACCGATCTCAGCACGTCGGAGTCGAAGTATCTGAACGAGCCGTCGGAGCATCCCGTGTATTTCATCGGGATTCGCAAGGCGGCGCTGTACGTGCAAGGCGTCGTGGCCGGCAAGGTGCTGCTCTACTCGCCGCGGCTCATCTCCATCGAAGGCGACCTGCGATACGCCACTGACCCGCGCGCCGATTCCGCTTGCGACGACTACCTCGGCATCGTCAGCGATCGCGTGGTCGAGATCGCGCCCCCGCACGTCACGGGCGGCGGCGACCTGGAGATCGACGGCGCGATCTACGCCGGCAGGCGCTTCGTCGTAACCAGCATCGATCACATGCGCGCGGCAACGCTGCGCATCTACGGCAGCCTCGCGGCGGGCACGATTTCGGCGAGCGAGCCGCGCTATGCGACCAAGATCTACTACGACGATCGCTTCGAGCGGCAGCGTCCGCCCGGCTTCCCGTCCACGAATCGCTACGAAGTCGCGAACTGGAACGGGGAGTGGACGCAGCGTTAGCGCTGCGCGCCGGAAGTGCAGGGCGGCCAGGTGCCCTGCGGTCGTTCCA
>CADEEJ010000230.1:0-5074 GCA_902826315.1 uncultured Steroidobacter sp. | reverse complement strand
GCCGTCGGCTTTGGCGATCTCTCGCATTTCAATGCGACTTTCGTACAGCACTTCCGCGCGAGCCCGGGCGCGTATCGCGCAAGATTTGCGGGTGATTCACGCTTTTCTCACGACTGATTTGCGGGTTCGTTTACGGCCGGGCCTTAGTCTGCCCGCCCTATGAACATGCCACGCACCACCACCCGCATTCACCCCGACCGCGAAGCGAACGCGCTTGCCACGCTGACTCTCGCCTTCTCCTCGGATCCCACCAACCGCTGGTTCTGGCCGGGGACCGGCGACTTCATGGAGGCGTTCCCGAAGTTTGCCCGTGCGCTCGGCGGCCGCGCCTTCGCGACCGACGGCGGCTTCGAGATCGGCGACGGCGCCGGTGTAGCCCTGTGGCTGCCGCCGGGCGTCGAGCCTGACGAAGCGGAGCTCATGGACATCGTCCAGGGCACGGTGCACTCATCGCGCTGGAGCGACATGTTCTCGATTCTCCAGCAGGCCGAGCAGCATCACCCGGACGGTCCGCACTGGTACCTGCCGTTTGTGGGCGTCGAGCCGCAACATCAGAACCGCGGGCTGGGTGCGAACGTGCTGCGGCCGGTCCTGCAGCGTTGCGATCTCGAGCGCGTGCCTGCGTACCTGGAATCGACCAACCCGCGCAACATTCCTTTCTACGAGAGCCTCGGCTTCGAGCGCATCGGTATGATTCAATCGGGCAGGTCGCCCGAAATCGTACCGATGCTGCGTAAGCCACAATGACCCATCACGCATACCTGCCTTCATTCCTTCGCACCCTCGCCATCATCGTTGTCTCTGCTCTCATTGCCGCCTGCAAACCGCAGGCGCAGTGCGCAACTGCCGCCGCAATCGATACGGCAGCGGAGCAGCAGGCCATTCGCGATCTCATCGGCCGCATGGAGCAAGCGTGGAATCGCGGCGACTTCCGCGGCTACATGGAAGGCTTCGCGAACCCGGACGTGATCTTCGTCTCACGCGGGCAGTTCCAGAAGGACTGGCAGGGGACGCTCGATCATTACATCCGCGACTACGGCAGCTCGGCGGAAACTCGCGGCACGCTGCACTTCTTCGACATCAAGATCGAAATGCTCGGGCCGGACGCGGCGCAGTTGATCAGCCGCTACCAGCTCGAGCGGCCGCAGCAGCCGCAGGACGGCATCAACACGCGCCTGATGCGCAAGCGCGGCGACCAGTGGGTCATCGCGCTCAACCACGTTTCGTCGCGCGAGCTGCCTTGATAGCACGTACTTCCCGCCCGTATTGTCGAGGGACTTACGCCAGCGTTTGAGCTATAACCCGCGCACATACAAATGAGCGTGCGCGGCTGCGCGACGCATTCGGGAGTAACGGGTGGCAACGAAAAGGCGGCGCACTGCGAGCGCGGTTGCAGGATCCACGGACTCCAAGCAAGGCGTGGTGCTGCGCCTGCTCGACGGGGCGCCGATCGCGCTGCAGATCCCGCTGGAGGTCGATGAGATCGCACGCGAAGCGCGCGAGTGGAACTATCGACTGCGCGATCGACGGCGTTGGTCGGCAAGAGAAGCCGGCGTCCTCGAGTTGCGCAGCGAAGCGCGCAAGTTCGTCGAGAGGCTCGGCATTTCCTCGAACATGCTCGAGCCGCTCGCGCATGCAGGCGTCGTGCAAGTGGACCTGCCGGCCGGCGATACACGCCTCGACGCCGCGCTGCACATGTTGCCTTGGGAATATCTGCTGGCCTCGGCAACGAAGTTCCTCCGCGGCGAGACACCCTTCGCGATCGTGCGGCGCCTGCGAGTGCAACGCACGGCCAGGCCGACACCGCCGAAACGCTGGCTCATGGTCCAGAGCGCGCCGGGACCGTTGCAAGGGGAATACGACTTCAGCGCCGAGCGCGAGCTCGTGCAACGCGGCGCTGCCGCCAACAACGGCGCATTCAAGTCGATCGTGGACCCCTCGCCGAAGCTGCTGGCCGACGAGATCGCGAGCGTGCCTCCCTGGGATGTCATTCATCTGGCAGGCTTCGATACGCGGCAGGCAATGGAGGTTGCGGAAAAGCGCCCGCGCAAGAAAGGGCTCGTGCTCCCGCAGTTCCTGCGGGAAGCGATGTTCAACAGCGAGGGCTTCGTGCTCGCCGACGCCGACCGGACGTGGCAGCCGGTGCCGGCGCCTGCTCTCGCCAAGCTGCTCTGCGCCGGCCGCCGGCCGCCGCAGCTGGTCACCTGCAACGTGTACAACTCCGCGTACCAGACCGCACGCGAGCTGGTGGCCGCGGGCGCGCAGGCGGCGCTCGGCTTCCAGGATACGTTCGACGATCAGCTCGCCGAGGAATTCTTCGCGACGTTCTTTCGCGTCTGGTCGACGGCGCAATGGGATTCGATCAGCGCGTTCAGCTATGCCTGGCAACAGATCCGCGCGCGCAAGCTGCCGCTGCAGGGCAGCGGGCTGGTGCTGTGGACACAGCAGAAGCTCGAAGGCACTCAGCCGATCGACGAGCAGGTCATCCGCAAGCACAGCCGGCCTGCTGCGCAGCTGTCCGCGGCGAACATCCGCGAGCTCATTGAAGTCAGCATCAAGCCGATGAGCGAGCTGAACTACTCGATCCTGCACAACAACGGCCCGCTGTTCGAGAAGTTCGTGATCAAGAAGAAGGATTCGAAGATCGGTGAAGTTTCCGACCTGCGGGTCAATGTCGAGCTCAACGTCGGCACCGACAATTATCCATTCCGCACGACTGCGCGCCTGGCCTACGCCGAGCCGCAATACGACCTGTCGCGCGACGTGCGCGTGTCGCTCGCGTCGACGCTCAATCGAGCGCTGCGCGAGAACGTGCGCACCAGCCTGTTCGTCGAAGTGCTGTGGGGCGATGTCTCGCTGCATCGACAGACCTATCCGGTCACGCTGCTGTCGGTGGACGAGTGGCGCGACGACGATATCAATCGCAAGTGGCTGCCGTCGTTCGTGCTGCCGCGCGACCCGGTCGTGCCGCAGATCATCGACCGCGCACAGAAATACCTGATGGCGCTGCTCGACGATCCGACCGCAGGATTCGACGGCTATCAGAGCGCCGACGAAGATCCCGGGCGCAGGCTTCCGGCCAACGCGTGCCTGGCCGTCGATTTGCAGGTGCGCGCAATCTGGTCCGCGCTGATCTACGACACGCCGCTGTCGTACATCAATCCACCGCCGACGTTCACGGAAAGCTCGCAGCGCTTGCGCACGCCTTCCGACGTCATCCTGGGCAAGCGCGGCACGTGCATCGATCTCGCGCTGCTGCTGGCTTCGTGCCTGGAGTACGTCGAGATCTATCCGGCGATCATCCTGCTCAAGACGCACGCGTTCCCGGCGTACTGGCGTCACAACATCTATCACGAGAAGTTCAGCGCAGCGCGGCCGAGCGACGCGGAGCCGCTGGCCGAGCGTACGGGCACCGAAGAAGGATCGACCACTTCGCGCGGCCAGATCTACAGCTGGTACTTCGACCGGCCCGAGCACTTCCGCGAGATCATGGGAGCGGTGCAGACGGGCAAGCTGGTGCCGCTCGAGACCGTTTCGCTCACTGGGCACGCCGGCTACGCGGAAGCGCTGGAAGAAGGCTACAAGAACCTCGGCAGTCGCCGCGAGTTCGATTCCATGCTCGACATCCAGCTCGCGCGCTCGGACGAACGCTGGCGCGTCACGCCGCTGCCGATACTGAGGGTCGAAGCATGAACGCCACGACCGTATCGTTCGATGCCGCCGCAGTGCGCGCGGCTTTTCGCCTCGTGGACCCGGCAGCCACCCAGGCCGAAATCTATCCCGCATCGACCGACGTGCCCGATGCGTTTCCGCCGGTCGGCCGGCGAATGCGGATGCGTCGTCGCGGTGAAGCCGATCCAGTCAACTCGGCCTCGCTGATCTTGAACGACGAAGGTGTACTGCTGTGGCACAGCGGAGCGCCGGCGCTCACGAGCACGGCGCGTCGTATGCGTCGCGGCGTGCCCCAGGCGCCGGACGGCGAGCTCATCGAGCTCTATCAATACGAGCCGCTCGAGCCGAACGAGATCGGGAAGTTTCTCGCGGACCTGGACGTGCGGCTCAATCCGCACCTGGATGCGGCCGCATTCGGCGGGCCGAAGCTGGTCGAGCTCAAGCGCGATGCCGCCGGCCAGATCCTCCGCGGCGCGTCAGTGGTTCCCAAGGGCAAGAAGCGCCGACTGTTGTTCGTGCACGGCACGTTCAGCAAGACCGATGCGTTCCTCGAGGGCATTCGTACCGCACCCGGCGGCGCAGCGTTCCTGAAGCGCGTCTTCGCTCACTATGAAGAAGTGCTGGCGTTCGATCACGCCACGCTTTCGGTGGGGCCGATCCTGAACGCGTTCGATCTTGCACGCCTGTTGCAAGGTATCAGCGGTCCGCTCGATACGATTGCGCACAGCCGTGGCGGTCTCGTAGTGCGCTGGGCACTCGAAGGATTCGGCGTCGGCGGCGAAGGTCCGTACCGTGGAGTGCTGGTCGGATGCCCGATCGGCGGCACGTCACTCGCGGCGCCTCCGCAGTTGCGCACATCGCTGAGTCTGCTGTCGAACATCGGCACCGCATTGCAGCTGACCGGCGGCGTTGCCTCGGCGTACATGCCGCTGCTGATCGCACCGCTGGCACTGCTGCGCGTAGCCACATCCATCATCAGCGTCGCGGCGAAGACGCCGCTCATCGACGCCGCCGTGCAGATGATTCCCGGCCTGGCAGGCCAGTCGAGAGTCGGCAACAACGCCGACCTCGCACGCATTCGCTCGGTGCAGCTGCAGACGCCGCCGACGTACTTCGTCGTGCAGTCGGACTTCGAGACCGATGCGCCGGGGTGGAAATTCTGGCAGTGGTTCAACAAGGGCCGGCTCGCCGATGCGGCCGCCGACATGATCTTCAAGGACAAGAACGACCTGGTGGTCGACACGATTTCGATGAGCGAATTCGCCGGCGCCGGTCCGGGCGTGCTGCGGGCGGCCGGCATTCACGACTTCCAGAGCAATGGCGTGGTGCATCACTGCAACTACTTCGAGCAGAACGCGACGCTCGACTTCATTGCCGCCTCGCTCAAGGTTCCGTAGCGGCG
>CADEEJ010000229.1 GCA_902826315.1 uncultured Steroidobacter sp. | reverse complement strand
TACGCTGCCAGATCTCGCCATAATTACCGACTTGTCTGATCACCTGATACGCCCAATCGTCCGCAAGCCCCAGCGCCCGGCCGTACGTGCCGTCCTCCCCGAGCACCCGACGTTGCTCCTTCGTTCCAGACTTGCGCTTCTCCTCCACGTTTGCCTGCGTAATGCCGTTGTGCTCCGCCCAGATGAGCAGATTGACCGTCCACCGAACGATGTCGAACCAACGGTCATCACCTCGGGCGATTGCGACGCCATTCGGCTCGACGCTGTGCCCGATGTACATCATGGCGTGCTCGTCGGGGTTCTTGGCGACCGTCGCGAGCTGGCCCTTCGCCGCAAGCCCGTCCGTCACGTACAGATCGCAGCGGCCCGCGAAGTACGTGTCGCGCGCGGTCAGCGTCGAATCGAAGTACACACGCTTCAATTCGATGCCGGCTTCCTGCTCCAGCTCATCGAGTGCGTTCTCGACCAGGCTTCCGCCGCCCTGCATGCAGACCGTTCGCCCGCCGAGCTCCTCGGGTTTGGTGATGCCGAGGGACTTGCGCATGATCACGGCGTCGCTGTCGTAAAGAGTGACCGCTACGAATCGCATGGCGAGATCGCGCGTGAACGTCACGGTCGTGGTTCGCGAGAGCACATCGATTTCACCCGTTTGCACGGCCGGAAGCCTTTGTGCCGCGTTGAGCGGCGCAAATCTCACCTTCTCCGCATCTGCGAACAACGCGACAGCAAACGCGCGGCAGATGTCCGTGTCGAAACCACGCCAGACGCCCTTCTCGTCGGGCCGTGACAGCCCCGGCACGCCCTGGCTCGCTCCGCAGTTCAGATAACCGCGACTCTTGATCTTCTCCACCAGTCCAGCGGATGCAGGACCGCTTCCAGCGCCACAGCCCGTCAGCACTGCTGTGCCGAGCAACCCGAGCATGAACGTCAGAACATGTTTCTTCATCGCCTGTAGTACCTTGCGCTGCCCCTTCTCGAAAACCTGGATGGCGAGTCACGCGGCTTGCCTATCAGAACCGCACCGTCAGTCGTCCATAATAGAAAGCACCGTTGAATCCGAACGGCGAGAACTGCGGATACACGATCCCATTGTTGCGCTGACTTGGGCGCAAGTCTTCATCCGGATAGACATCGAACACGTTTTCCGCGCCGATGGTCGCGGTGACCGACTCGGTGAAGTCATAACCGAGCTCCAGGTCCACCAGCCACTCGGCCGGGAAGCTCTGGTCGAACGAAATCGCAGTGGGGGTGGCATTCGGCACGGCATCGGTCCACTCACCGTAGTAGTTCGTGCGCACGAGACCATGCCAGCGATCGCGTCCATAGGTTACGGCGAGGCTTCCGCGTACTTCCGGATTGAACTCGCTGATCTCGATCCTGCGCTCGCGATCGACGGCGCGTGGATCACGGATCTTGCTCACCTCGTTCGACGTGTAGTTCGCCGACGCGGTCAGCCCCAACTGCGAGCCGCTGTCGAGCGCCCACGTTTTGCGCAGGACGACATCCACCCCTTCGGTGGTCGTGTCGAAGAAGTTACCGAAGAACCTGACGCTCTGCACTTGCCCAGGGTCACTGCCAAGCGCAATCAGCGTAGCGCGGTCGGCAGGCGTGATCGTGATACGCGATGTCATGGCGATTCGATCGTCCACCTCGATGTTGAAATAATCGATGCTGAGCTCGTATCCATCGCCCCACTGAAACACCAGGCCCGCCGCAATGTTGAACGACTCCTCCGGCTCCAGAGGCTGCGCACCGTAGAACTGCGAGATCGGGCTCGTCGGTGGCAACGTGGCCGTGAGCAACAATCCGCCGGTCGTAAGGTCGATGTTGGTCGCCACATCGGAGATGTTGGACTGCCCGGGCGTGGGCGCACGAAAGCCCGTGTTGACGGACGCACGCAGCGCGACCGTGTCGTTGAAAGCGAAACGGCCGGAGAACTTCCAGTTGAACGTGGTGCCGAAGTCCGAGAAGTCCTCGAAGCGGGCCGCGACGCCCAGCGTCAGGCGCTTGGTAACGTCGGTTTCCAGGTCAGTGTAGGCGGCCCAATTCGAGCGCGAATGCTCGCCTGCGGTCGAGGGCGCATAGCCCGGAAAGCCGCTCGACCCGACGGCAAGCCCGATGAAGGTGCCGGTATCAGGATCGAGTACGCGCGCATATGGACCCACTTGCCATGACGCTGCTTCGCCCGGCTCGATCTCGAAGCTCTCTTCGCGCCATTCCAGGCCGAAGGCAACGTTCAGCGGCGCAGCAAAAACGCCGGTCTGCCACGGATAGACGAAGTCGGCGTGCAGTTGCGTCTCTTGCTGCGTGATCGTTCCTGCGTCGAACGAGGTCGGCGATGCCGGGCCGAGCGAAGGATTCACCGTGTTCGAGAGCCGGTAGTTCAGCTCGTTCTCGGCGCCACCCGCGCTGAAGTCATACCGCAGTCCACCATCCGTCTGACCTTCAAGCCCAGCGAGCAGGCTCATGTCGGTGATCTTAGTGCCGAAAATCGGCGCAAAGCCACCCGGGAACCACTCCACGAAATTGAAGCGCGCACCGCCGGGCTCCGTGGTAAGCGGGATGCTGCGAAAGATGTCCGTCCGTGTTGCAGGATTACGCCAGAAGAATTCGGTCTCGCCTTCACTGCGGCCGTAGTTGCCGAAAGCGTAAGCGGAGAGCTGGTCCGCGATCGGCAGCTCGGCATTGAAGAAGGCACGAGCTGCTTCGGATTCGACATTCCCCCAGCGCTGGGCGGGAACCTTGACTGCACTATTGCCGGCGTCGATCAGCGCCTGCGCGTCCGGGCGCTGCGCACCTCGGGAGGTTGGATCCGATTGCGTGTACTCGGCGCTGAGATTGAAGAAGCCTTCGGAGGTGAGCGGAAGTCCGATGTTCGCCTGTGCAGTGTACTCGCTGCCATCGCCTTCAGCGTATTGGCCGCCGCGAGCCACGATCGTGGCACCGCTGCTATCCTCCTTCAGGCGAAAGTTGATCACGCCGGCAATCGCATCCGAGCCGTACTGCGCAGCGGCTCCGTCGCGCAGCACTTCGATCTGCTCAATCGCAATGGAAGGGATCGCGGCGAGATCCGGGCCCTGCGCACCCGCGGCCAGCGGCTGGTTCGTGATCTGCACCAGCGCGGCGCGATGGCGGCGCTTGCCGTTCACCAGCACCAGCGTCTGATCCGGCGGTAAGCCGCGCAAGCTGAACGGACGAATGAACGCGGAACCGTCCTGCGCGACAAAACGCTGCACGTTGAGTGAGACGACCTGGGTGCGCAACGCGTCATTGAGGTTTATGGAGCCTTGCTCTGCCAGCGCCTCCGCGCCGATGACATCGATCGGTCGCATCGATTCGATCGGATCGACGCCTGCACGCCGCGTGCCGGTGACGACGATTTCCTCGAGTGCCGGCGAGCTTTCAGACTGCGCCCAGGTTGTCCACGGCGTTGCTCCCAGCAGACCTAATGCCGCATAGGCGGCGCTGCGAATACCGTCACGCTGCTTCATCGTCGGCCTCTCCCCTCGCGTCGTGTTTATGAATCTCTCGACGCGACCTGAGTGAACCCGACGGTACGTCTTAACGTCAATTGGTTTTTTATCGGCAGGTCATGCGCGAATTGCATGACCCTAGAGCGGGCGTTCGCCCCAGGACGCTCTAACGGGCGCCGTGACGATAGTGCGCGTGTAATGGCATACGCATAACAGAATCGGATGACCTACTCACATTCTCGATATTTACTTTATGATTGGGGTGGGATACGAAGGCGGACGTTAGCAAGACGGATCGAAGCACTCATTCGGTGCGCTGGTACCGAATGGGTGCACCAATCGAACGACGAGGAACTCATGCTGAAGCGCACCGCCGACATTCGGAAGACAACCGCGGCACCTGCGACGCTGGCCGCACACGGCGTGGACGCTCGCGTACGTGGCCCGGTGAACACGCCTGTACAGCGCGCATCCACGATTCTCTACGACGACGTGACCGAGTACGAGAACCGGCACGCAGGCTTCTACGATCGCGTGATCTACGGCCTCTATGGCACGGAAACGTCTTTCGCGCTGGCGGCTGACGTGGCTGCTCTGGAAGGCGGCGGACAGACGGTCGTGACTGCGTCGGGCACTGCCGCGATCGCACTATCCTTGACGAGCTGCGTGCAGGCTGGTGATCACATCCTGATCGCCGACTGCGTGTACGGCTCGACACGCAGGTTCTGCGACGAGATGTTGCGAAGGTTCGGTGTGGAAGTGGAGTACTTCGATCCGCTGGATGCAACGCAACTGCAGGTACGGTTCCGCCCTAACACAGTTGCCGTCTATCTCGAGTCGCCGGGCTCGCACACCTTCGAGGTCTCGGACGTGCCGGCGCTTGCTGCGATCGCGCGCAAGCGAAGTGTTCTGACCTTGATGGACAACACCTGGGGTACGCCGCTTTTGTTCCGACCGCTCGATGCGGGAGTGGACATCTCGATTCAATCAGCGAGCAAGTACTTCTCCGGGCACTCGGATGTCATGCTGGGCACAGTGACAGTACGCAATCCTGAGCTGTATGCGCGAATCAAAGACACGGTCGGCCGCTTCGGCGATCACGCGAGCCCGGATGATTGCTATCTCGTGCATCGCGGCCTGCGGACCTTGGATGTGCGCATGCGCCGCCATGAAGCGAACGCGCTCGAGCTCATCGAGTGGTTGCAGAAGCGACCCGAAGTCATGCGGATACTCTCACCCGCCCTGCCCACCGATCCCGGGCATGCGATCTGGAAACGCGACTACGCTGGCATGTCCGGCTTGTTCGGGGTCGTGCTGCAGCCGCAGTTCGAAGCCGTGCGTCGATCTCTTTTCTCCGGCCTTAAGTTGTTCAGGTTGGGATCGAGCTGGGGAGGCTTCGAGAGCCTCATGGTGCCTGCCGCACCGGCGCCCGTGCGACATCACCGTCCTGCGCCCGATGACGGATTCCTCGTCAGAATTCACGCCGGCCTCGAGGATCCAGCCGATCTGATCGCGGATCTCGATGCCGCTCTGACACGCGCGCAACGTGAGCTCGGATGAATCAACGGCAACTGGAAGCGTTTCATGCAGTCATGGTCAGCGGCTCGGTGACGGCGGCAGCGGAGCGGCTGCACCTGTCCCAACCTGCTATCAGCAGGCTCATTGCTGACCTGGAGCGCTCGGTCGCGTTCCGCCTGTTCGAGCGCGTGAAGGGAAGCCCATTGCGCGCAACGCCGGAGGCTGAGAGTTTCCACCAAGAGGTAGAGCGTTCATTTCTAGGAATCCAAGGATTGACGCGCGTTGCCAACGACATTCGCAACGCCTGCACTGGCAATCTGCGCATCGCCTGCTTGCCTGCGTTGGCAACGGGTTTCCTGCCCGAGGTAATTCGGGATTTTCTTGCCGTCTTTCCGGGTGTGCGCATCAATCTGCAGTCGCGCAGTTCCACCACCGTCAGACAATGGGTCGCCGCTCAACAGTTCGACCTCGGCTTTGCCACACCCTCCGACCACACCCCGGGACTGCGCACGGAGCTCTTTCTGTCGCTGACCGGCGTTTGCGTCCTGCCCCCGCAGCACCGCCTGCGACGCAAGGACGTCATTACGCCGGAAGATCTGCGCGGCGATGCGTTCATATCGCTCGCGCTGGAGGATCCGACGCGCGCCAAGATCGATCGGATCTTCGATGATGCCGGGGTGGAACGCGACCTGCGGATTGAAACTCAATATGCCATGACGATCGGCGGCTTCGTCATGCGCGGCGTCGGCTGCTCAATATTGAATCCACTGAGCGCCCGCGAGTTCGTTCCGCACGGCGTCATCGTCAAGCCCTTCGTCCCAGAGGTTCTATTCGAGTACATTCTATGCATGCCCGAGCACCGCCTGCCCTCTCGAATCGCCACGGCGTTCATCGAGTCGCTGCGTACTGCAAAAGCACGCCTGATCGAGCCGGGTCCGCCCGGTATAGCACCGGCCGAAAGGGTCTCGGCGCCCCTGCGGCCGCGCGTGCCGAAGAAGCGCACCCGTACGTCGTCGAAAAGAATCTCGACGTGACGGGGTCACGACGAGCGACGGGCTGCGCCATTGCCATGATCGCCGATAGCGGCCGCGCGAGATTGCCCAAGTCATTCCGGTGCTGGTTCTTCAAGTCGGGCCACAACAGCGCGCGCCAACGCGACGAGTACCTCTTGGTCAGCATTACCGGTGATCACGAATACGATCGAGCTGTGACGCGCGAGGAGGGTGCCCCCGCCACTGAGCTCCGATGACTGGAAACGCGCTTCGACACCAACGCCACGCAGCAGACTGCTTGGTTGCCCATCGCCGAAAGTGCGTGCGATCTCCCCAGCGAATTCGCTACGCGCCTCAGCCTCGGTCTGAAACGGCAGAACCGAGAATGTGATCTTCGTGCCGTCATCTGAGTACGTGCAGGAATCCGCGCGCCGCTTCTGTACGGGTGAGCTGCTCGGATCGATGTGCAAGGTATTGCCGGTGACCGAACTCACGAGGGACAGCGGCAGCAGCTCGCAGGCCGAGCGCCCGTCGCCGGCCCCGATGGCCGGCGCGACGAGCAACGTGCCCGCCATGATAGTTGTTGCAATCCGCATTCTGATTCACCTTTGAAATTCGGGTGGCGATCGGCGACTCAATACCGTCCGGCTCAGAAATCGACGCCTGATGGAACCGTGCGAGGTCGCTGCGCCCAGCACTCATTTGCGAGGCGCTGTCGGAGTTCGACACGTATTCGTGCTTAGACATTTCATGGAAGAGCTGGAGGCGGCCGATCGAGAAGGTTTACTGCACGGGCACGAACAGGCTCGCGAGCAGCTTCCCAACGAACGAGAATATCTGCGCTATTTGCTGACGCATCATCGGCAGTAACGTCAGCGGGGTTGTGTGGAGCATTGGATAACGACTCTGATGCGTGTTCGCCCGCCGGCGCTTCCTGTATCCGCGAACCATCGCTATTCCAGCCTCGCCGCTTGAGACAACGAGCCACTCCGCTATGCGTCGGCGGCAAATGCACTCTACGGTTCACGCGGCCCGGCTGCTGCATGCGGCAGATTCCCAGGGCCTCCGGGAACGTCTCCGCTGCCGGATCATCTGCGGCCGGATTAAAGATGCAGCCGCTCAACCCCACACTGCCAGCCAAGCCCGCGAGCAGGTAGATGACGAATCTGATACTCATGGAATTCACCACACGGTCCAGCTCAATAAGCGACGCCTTGCGGCGATGTGGAGCGGCGCTCAGCAGAAAGCGTCGCGCCTGAAGTGCAGCCTCGAAAGAGATCGCGATCTGGTTGATAGCTGAGTGTCTCTACCGCCAACAATCCAACGATCGAGTGAAAGAGGTTGTCGTGACTCGCGGGCTGCGTGGCGCGCGCGCCGATGCATTGGGTATCCACCTTGAAATCATCGCGGAAGCTGTCGGACATCCACATCAGCATCGGGACATGCGTCTGCACGTGAGGCGCGATTGCGTAGGGTAATCCGTGCAAATAGAGGCCGCGTTCTCCGAGCGACTCGCCGTGATCGCCCACATACAGCATCGCGGTCCGGTAGTCGGCGGTGCGCGAGCCTAGAAATGCGATGACTTCTGCGAGCAGGTGATCCGTGTAGAGAATGGCGTTGTCATACGTGTTGACGAGCTGCTCCTGTGTGCACGTGCGCAGCTCGACCGTGTCACAGGTCGGCGTGAAGCGTCGGAATTCCGGCGGATAGCGCTGGTAGTAGGCCGGTCCGTGATTGCCGAGTTGATGCAGCACGATGAATACATTCTCGGACCCCACGAGGCTGCCCACATGTAGATTGCGTAGCAGGACCTCATCCAGACATCGTCCGTTTTGGCACTCGCCATTGGTCAGTTCCGCGGCGGTCTGCACGACGATCCCGTCTGCCTCGCACACGCCCTTGCAACCTGAATTGTTATCTCGCCACAGAACCCGATAGCCTGCGTGGGCGAGCACGTTTAGCAGCCCGTCGTGATTGCGCACGAGATCTTCGTCGTAGCGATCACGACCGAATGGGGAGAACATGCAGGGTAGCGAGACTTCCGTGGCTGTCCCGCAGGAACTCACATCAGAGAAGTTGATGACGTCCAGCTTCGAGAGCCGTGGATTGGTGCTACGCGCATAGCCGTTCAGCGAGAAGTTATCCCCTCGGGCAGTCTCCCCGACGATCACCACGAACAGAACCGGCTTGTCCGTGACTGGGGCGGCCGCCGCGTGGCGATTGTCGCCTCTCAGATGAGTTCGATCGACTCGCTCGCGGACGTCGCCCGCGAGCACGCGTCCCAACGAATACAAGTAGTTTCCGGGCGTAATCAAGTACCGCATCTGCTTTTGAGCGCGCATGAGCGGTGCAAAGTCCTTCATCACGAGCACAAGCGCGGCGACGCTGACGATCAGTGCGCTGGCGATGAGCCCGCATCGAATGAGCGCTGCTCTACCCAACGGCGGCCGAGAAAACCTCACCGAGAGAAGCACTGCCGCCGGCACTGCTCCATACAGCAAGATCGGTACCAGCAGTGCAGCACTCCAATACTCGCTCGCCTCCGCGAAATCCGTCCGTACGATGTTCCGCACCATCGTGGGATCGAGATAAACGCCATAGTCCTGCATGAACGCAATGGCGAACGCGTTCGTGACGAGCAACACCGCGAGGATGGGCTTCGCGGTCCAGCGATTGCACACGGCCGCGAGCACGGCGAAGTGGAGCAGTGTGATCGCGGTGAACACCGGGCCGGCGAACAGCCAAGTCGATCCATCGGCCCAGGATCTGCCAGCCAAGAGCGCTGCCCAGAAGGGACGATTGCACAAGGCGGCAAAGAGGATGCAGACCACGAGCACACAGACATCGACCGAGATCTGCGGAGATCGCAACGCAATCACCTGTCGCACCTGGGAGCACACTGTTTCTGCTCCGCGGTGGGCCTCACCGGACCTAACCTGC
>CADEEJ010000228.1 GCA_902826315.1 uncultured Steroidobacter sp. | reverse complement strand
ATCGGGCTCGAAGAAGCTCCATTTGACTTGCGGGAACCGGCGCTTGAAGTCGCTCTCGATGAGATTGATGACTGCTTCCGTCGATGAGCCTGTGTGTCGCACCTGGCATTTGACGGCGACCATGAGGTCGTTGCCGAGTTGCAGCGTGATCAAGTTGAAGACGCGGCTGATGTCGGCTCGCTGCTCGAAGAATAGTTGAATCTCCGCGTGCACTTCCGGATCGGCGCTTTGGCCGATCAACATCGCTTTGACTTCGATCGCGACGAATACCGCGATCACGATGAGCAGCACTCCGATTGCGAGCGTGCCGATCGCATCCCACGCGGGGTTGCCGGTGACGACGGCGAGCAGGATCGCGACCAACGCGAAGATGAGACCGAGCAGCGCGGCAAGGTCCTCACCGAAGATCACGATCAGCTCGGCCTGACGACTCTCGCGAAACCAGCGCGCGAGACTGCGCGAGCCACGCGCCTTGTTGACCTCGACCAGGCACGCGCGCATCGAGACCGCTTCGGCACCGATACTGACGACGAGCACACCGACTGCCCACCACCACTGCTTGAGCGGTTCGGGATGTTGCAGTTTGTGAACGCCCTCGTAGACGGAGAACATGCCGCCGACACTGAAGAGCATGACCGCGACGAGAAACGACCAGAAGTAGATGGCTTTGCCATAGCCGAGTGGATAATCCGGCGAAGGGGGAGTGCGAGCCTGCCGCAAGCCGAGCAGCAACAGCAGTTGATTGCCGCAGTCGGCGAGCGAATGCACCGTCTCCGCAAGCATCGCGCCGGAGCCCGTGATGAAGGCGGCTATGCCCTTGGTGACGAAGATGGCGAAGTTCGCGCCGAGCGCGAACAGGATGGCGCGGTTTGAGTCGCCCTGAGCTGACATTGAAAGACCCCGGTGTCGATAGTGACGCCGGAGTTTAGCAGTCTGGCCTACGTCGGACTGCGTCCGCGCAACTGAGGTAGCTCGTTTGCCACGGCCGAGGTGACTTCGAAGAATCGGTCCTTGCCCGCAGTCACTTCGCGTAGCAGATCGATTGAAACGAGAAACAGCACGCGGTAGACACGCTCGCCTTCCGTGCAACCGCGAATCGCGGATGCCTCGCCCTGCAGTTTCAGGGTTTCCCATAGTGGGCTGTACAGAAACGTGTCTTTCATCCGGCTGTTCGGCTGAGCCTTGAATATTCTCAGCAGCGCGCGGTTGATCTCCCCGATCTGCTGCAGCTTCTGCGATGTAGCCATGCTCGAGAATGTGGCTAGCGCACCACCCATGGAGTCGGAGTGCAGAGTTTCGGCACACTGACGAACCTGTTGCAGAAAATCATCCACTTCCCAGTGACCGTCGCCCTTGGCGGTCACTTCATACAGTAGCGTCTCGATACCGGCCTCGCTGCTCAGGGAGCGGCTGCGTATCTGGTTTTGAGCGGTGTCTGGCATCAGCGCATAGCAGTGCGGCAGCGTGCTGCTGAAGGTTGCCCACAGGTCCTGCCGCAGCCGGAGGATCTCGTCCTCGACCGAACAGCCGATGAACACGATTCGGTACCGCAACATAACGGCCGTCATGAAGTGGCGCATCCGCGGCGAGGTCTGCCACACACGAATATAATCATCGCTGCACAACACAGGCTCGTGAGCCCACGCCTCTCCATGCAGCTTCACGAAGAAGTTCGGAGTTCCGGCAGAGACGCACAACACATGTCCAAGTGACGCGCCTCCATCCGCGCGAAGTGGAGCGGCCGTCCGGCAGAACGTGTCGATTGCGGTTTCGATCAGCGTGTCGTAATTCGTCGTCATCATGCCGCACCACGGGCCCAGCACCAGGTTTTCCATGCGCGCCAGCATTCTGGCCTTATCTGCCTGGGGCAGGCGCTTGAGACGATCGAGCGAGAAGGCATTGCTCAGCAGTCGCGCGAGTTCCTGGCGAGTCAGCAGGGCTCGGATGCCGATGGAAGCGGTCATGTAGTGACCCGCCTTGACCTCCGATTCGCACGCATCGAGCAGCTTCCGCTTGTCAACGTCGCCGGCGCTCACCGATTCGCGAGCTGCCGTCAACAGCTGTTCGAGCAATTGGCCCCAACTTGGCATGCCGCAAGGCACGGAGAATCCGGCACCCACGAACGCAACGCATTCGCGAGCGGCCAGCGAGGTCTTAAGCCTGATTGGTATCTGCACGGCTGACGATCAGGCGGTGAATGCGATCGGCCACCTGCCCCACATGCGTGTCCGGCAGCAGCGCGGTCAGTTCCTGCGAGCAACGCGCCATGAGGAAGGATTCGTCCGTTGTCGGCGCGCGCGTGCCCGCATCGGGCAGTTCGTCCAGGAGTCTATCGATCGAGCTCAGCATTGCTTCCAGCCCTGGCATGAATAGCACACCCTGCTGCGCGAGGCGCTCGCTCACGAAATGCAGCAACCGGTTGCAGATCGCCAGGGAGGCGCAGCGGCCACTGATGTGGCAACGAACCATCCGACTCAATTCCTCGTCCCTCAGGCCCAGAGCTGTCGCTATGCCACGCAGATTGCGAGCTGGTACATCACCGTCGGCGGGGCTGACGCGGATCATGGTGGGGAGTGCTATCTGGCCGGATGCCGTCATCACGCAATAGTCGATGTGACGGTGCTCCTCCTTGCGCCTGAGCTTGAGTTTCGCTTCAAGGCCACGCTGCAGATCCTTGGCCTTCATGGGGCCGCCATCGGTGCAGGGGTGTCGAGATGCTCGCAGAGGACTTTGTAGATGTACTCTGCGTAGCCGATGAGACCTGAGCTGCTATCCGCCAGGCTCATGAATTCCTCCCGCAGCAGGTCGGCCAGTTCGTCGATCGCATCGACCGGATCGTCGCTTTCTCCGTCCTGGAGCAGTGGAATCTGCGATGCGCGCGCGAAATAGCGGCCTTCGCGCTCCCAGCAGAGGACCTCGATCGGGCGGCGCACGGTGATCGCACGCCGCCCCTCCAGCTTCTGGATATAGGTGACCCGCGGATAGCGAATCGCTGTCCGCACCTGCTCGGCAACGCGGTCGTCGCGAAAAAGATCCGCGAGATCCGAGCCGTCGCTCAGCTTCTCGCGCAGTGTCGAATCCGACAGCAGCGCCGACTTGATGAGATCCCGTTCGATCTTGACCCATGCTGCGAGCTGGCTGCTGTCGGGCGACATCTTGTCGAACCAGTTCTGAACGTGGATGCCACGCTGTGCTGCGTCCGCTCGGCTGTGCTGATCCGTCGCGTCCACCGACAGGACATACTTCGGCACCGCTCGATGCCGTTGCGCTACGTACTCGAGAAAGTCGAGCCCGGTGTGCAGGCAGCGCTCTTCATCCTGAGTGTCGGCCCGGAAGTTCAGATCCACGAGCAGCGCTCCGATCTCGATACCGGACTCCATGATGCGGACTGCGTCGGAGAGATTGTCGGCCACCAACACGCCGAGGTTGGTAGTACGCAGGGATTCTCGTCGGACCTTGCGCAGGATCGCATCGTCGTCGTCGACGACCAGCATGGTGGTCGGCAGCGACAGTCGCGGGCGCGGTATGGGCTGATCTGCAAGCATCATTGTTTCTTTTCCCTCTCTGATCGCACGGGGATATTGAACTGGAACAGCGCCTTCGTTCGATCGCGCAGCTGCAGGTCGGCGTGAAAATACTTACCCAGCAAGCTGCGGGCGACCGGCAACCCGGTGCCGGTGCCGACGCCCTTCGGCTTGGATGTCGTGCCGACGTCGAATATCTTGGACTCGTCCGGAAATGCCGCTCGATTGATGCCGGGGCCCTCATCCCAGACCTTGAACTCAACCACGCGCGCGTACGAGCTGTGCGCAGTCTCTCGGCACTGGATGTAGACAGTGTTGCTGCGCCGTTTTTTGGTTCCTCGCTGTGCGTCGATGGAATTGATGATCAAGTTGTAGAGCGCCTGCATCAGGATGCTTCTGACACCGAAGATCCTGCAGTTGCCCTCGGCCTTCAGCGCCAATGACATGTTGTTGCGCTCGAGGGCGGTGGAAAGCGTTTCGCTGATCTCGCGAAACACGCCGCGTATCACTTTGCCCGTGCTCTCATCGTCCACAACATTGAACAGTAGCGGTTCTTCCTCCAGGCCCTGACCCAGCATGCGCAGTTGAGCGACAATCTGTTTCAGGTTGTCCGTGGCTTTCAACAGTTGCTCGCTACGCTGCTGCAGTCGCTCCGGCAGTCGTCGTTCGGTCAGCTGCTTCTTGCATGAATCGACGAAATCGACGAGATCGGACTCGACCGCCAGAACCTTGTGCCCGAAGTCATGCCCGAGCAGTGCGGTGATCTCCGCCCGCGTTCCCAATTGATCCTGCGCCTTGAGTACGCGCAGCATGGCTTCATTCTCGGCGCGTTGATCGAGTAGCGCGAAATCGTCTGCGACACGCTCGCAGAAGCTGCGAAACAGCCCCACGTCCCGACGTGAGAAGCGCTGCGGGGACTGGTGCAGGATGGACAAGGTGCCGAAGCGGGAGTACTCGCCGACCTTCAAGTCCGATTGCAGCCGCATCACCATGTAGGACGGATATCCGGCGTTCCGCAGCCACTCGTCATCTGCCGGCGCAATGCTGGCACCGAGACTTTCGCGCTCGCCGGAGGGCGAGTAGCTGCACACGGCTATCCCGTCGACGGAATCGAGAACGGTCCGAGCAATACGCTCGCCGTGTCCGTTCGAAACCAACAGTTCGTCTGCGACAAGCCCGGCAGTGCCCAGCGGTGGTAAGAGATCCTCATCCGTCTCGTTCGAGCGAAGGCGAATCACGGCGGCATCTGCGCCGAATCCAAGGCAGGCGCGGTTGGCAATGACCGTGCCGGCATCAGCACGGGTAATTTCGACGCTATCGATGTCCAGCGGCGCCGCGATGTTCGTCAGGCGCATGGAGAAATTCTCGTCCGCCATGAGTCGATTGAGCGTCACCTCGCTTTCCTGCACGAGCGCGAGGTCGGCATCGCTGAATGATTCCCGGCCGCTACTGTGCAGGAACATCAACCCGTACAGCTCGTCGAATCCTATGAGGCTGACGCGCAGTAGTTGGCCCGCTCCTGCCGCATGCTCGGCAGCCGACTCGCTATCTCTCGGCGACAGCAGTCGAACACGTGCCCCTGAGGCGAGCTCCTGAGCTTTGTGTCTGGCAATCTTGCGCGGGCTCAGCGTCTGCCCGCGTAGCTGCCGGGCAATGGGTTCAAGGTATCCCGGCGTGATTCCGGCCACGCAGATCCAGCCCGAGCACCCTACGGAAAGTGCACTGGTGTAGATATCGAGCACATGATCGCTGAACTGAGCGAACAGCTGCTGTGCCGGTACGTCGATGGTTCCTTCTCCCTCCAGGGTCCTCCAGATGGCTTCAGTATCGATCTTGAGGAGTCGGGTTCGGATCTCATCGGCCATGAATGCTTCCCCGGGCCCGCGAAGAGCAGAGATCCTTCTGATGCAGCAATGCAAGGAGATCTGTGCTGAACGTTGACGATGTCTCACTCATCACCCAGCTGCCTGTCACTGTTTCCACAGCGCTTCTACTGGGATCTTGGCAATCTCTTCGTACGCACCTTCCGGTATGTGCGGAGATTCTTCGGCGAGCGCATCGATTCTGGCTCTTATTTTGGTGAGCGGTGACCAGTCCTCATCCTGAGCAAGCAGTTGCTCGAGTTCGCGTCCAACAGCGTTGTAGCGCGCACCGGCACTCCTGTGGCGCTCTGCCTTGTCGTTGAAGTTGAGAAATGACTGCAGCGCCGACAAGACAGCGGCGGTCATGCTCATCAGTCCCACTGTCACTTGCCACCAGACCTGCGGCTGCTGTTGCAGGGAGGCAAATACCGACGTGCCAACAACACCAGTCAGAATGACGGTGGGGATGCCTAGCCACCCTTGCAGCTTGGAAAATCGCAGAGCCGCTCTGTAGTGGCCATGTGCTACAACGGCCACTCGCTGGCTCCATTCAACGGCAACTCGTCGCTCGCTCACTCTCCCTCCCTTCAGGCCTAACGCTTGTCAGGCATGCGTCCAAGCTAGACGTGGCGAACGTCATCCTTCTCAACGCATGTGTCGCCGCGCGGCTTGCTATAGCAGCGACCATCGCGTTCGAAGAATTGAGAGGGGGGTTCTGTCCCGGGAGCACCGACCATAGCTGTTGCTGCGTATGGCAGTAGTGCAAGTATCCATGTGCGCATGTTCCGTCTCCCCGCCAGCACTTGCAGTTCCGCGTCGATGCAGGGCGCTTTGGTTAGAATCCGCCTAACCCTGGCGTTGCGCGGTCAACCAGATCATAGCACCGAGATTCTGAGAGTCACGGCCCACACTTCGTCGTGTAAAGCGGCCCGACATTCCAGACGAGCACCAGAGAACCTGAGGCGCCGCAGCAGGGCTCATCGCGTGGCGAAGGCCGGTCTTTGTCTTCGCCGGCTTCGCGAACGGGCGAGCGAGCGGGGGAGGATGCCCGGCTTATGGGACGAATTATTCGAGAAGAAAACGAACCAGCCCCGGACTGCAGATCGCAGATCTGGTCAGCATGCCGATAGGTCAGGCATATGTGCCGACCGCACGCACAGAATCGTGCCTTCGAGATGATCCAGCGAAAATTTGCACGGGCGCCGAACGGCGAGGCAAGTAGATGGGGAGGCTGCGAGTGCTCCCCTAAAAAACGAAAGGCCCCGACCAGTGTGGGGGCCTGACGCCTATCGGGAACAACCCCCAATCCAGTGGAGACTCTCTCCGCTACTTCTGCTTCGCGATGAACGCGTCGATGTTCCTTGCCAGCACGACCATCGGCACGCCGCCGCCGATCACCAGCGCATCGTCGAACTGACGCAGATCGAACTTCGCGCCTAGCGCCTTCTGTGCCTTGGTGCGCAGCCGGTTGATCTCACTGTGACCGACCTTGTAGCCGCACGCCTGGCCCGGCCACGCGCAATAGCGATCGACTTCGCTCGTTACCTCGCCGAGGCTCGAGCCGTTGGTCGTCGCGAACCATTCGATCGCGTGCTGCCGGGTCCAGCGCTTCACGTGCAAGCCAGTGTCGACGACGAGTCGGCACGCGCGAAACGCGATCGACTGCAGGTAGCCGAGGCGACCGACCGGATCGTTGTCGTAAACACCGAGTTCTGCGGCCAACTGCTCCGCGTACAGCGCCCAGCCTTCCGTGTACGCGTTGAAGGAGAGCAGTGAGCGCATCAACGGCAGCTTGAACGTGTATTCGCCCTGCCACACGTGACCGGGGATCGACTCGTGATACGCCAGCGTCGCGAGGTTGTACGTCGTCCAGTTACCCATCGTGCCGAGGTTGATCCAGAACTTGCCCGGCACCTTGCCGTCGATCGTGCCCGCGCCACCATAGGCACCCGGTGCACCCGGTTCGACCTCGGGCGCCATGCGCTTGATCTCCATGTTGCCGGGCACGAGCGTCGCGAACGCGCGCGGCAGCCGCTTGCGAATGTCGGTGATGCGGCCGTTGAGATACTCCATGACCTTCGCGCGACCCGCGTCGCTGTCGGCGAAGTGATAGCGCTGATCCTTACCGAGCGCAGTCATGCGCTCGCCCACGGTTCCCTGCGTCAGACCCTGCTTCTTCAGAATGCCGTCCATCTCCGACTGCAGGGCGCGCAGCTCTTCCTGACCCATCGTGTGAATCTGATCCGGCGTCATCTGCGTCGTCGTGCCGGTACGCAGTGCCCACGCGTAGTACTCGTCACCGCGCGGCAGCTTCCACACACCAGCATCGCTGGTCGCGCGCTTGCGATGCGCTTCCAGTTCCGCGATTTGACGATCGAGCGCCGGTGCAATCTTGTCTGCCGCAATCTTCTCAGCCTTCGCGCCATAGCCGCCGGGGATGTTCTTCGTCCGGCGTGCGAGCGATTGCACGATCGACCAGTCGGCGATCTTGCCGCCGCGTGCGATCTTGATCTGCGCCAGTGTCTTGTCGAGCAGGAAATCCGGCGCGATCACGTTTTGCGCTGCTGCCGACTTGAGGCGTCCGGTTTCGCCATCGAGCTGTCCGGCATACGCTTCGAGGCGGGCAAGGTACGCATCGGCATCCGCCGCATTCTCCACCGTGTGCTGCTCATCGAGCATGCTCGGGATTTCGAGGAAGGCACCGGTGTTCTGCGCGACGACGTAAGGCGCGTTGCGATACGCATAGCTCGTGTTGAGCAGCGCCGAATCGCCGTAGGGCATTGCGAATCCCGCTGCCGCGAATTCATGCGCGGTACGTACCACGTCCACATCTATGCGCGTTGCATCGCTGAGGCGTGCAGTGTCGATGGCTTTCAGGCGTTCGATCCGCTTCGCGACGCGTTTCGCGATCGCCTGCTGGCCCGCCGCCGAGCGGTCGGTGAGCTTGCTCTTGAGCGCGACGCGCTTGTCCTTGTCGATGCCGAGGCTGCTCGCGGTTTCCGGGTAGTCGACCAGCATCTCCTCGGCGAATTCCCCCAGCAGCTTTTCGGCCGCCGTGTCGCCGTCGCTCGCCGCACGCGCCGGCAGATTCGCCAGGGCGATCGCAGCGCCGGTGCCTACAATGAAATCGCGGCGGCTCGTGGTCATCGAAAGCTCCTGGCGGTGCGGTTAAAAACCGCGCAATGATATCTCACGCGCAATGCCGGGCGCGTGAGAATCGCTTGCGGAGAGCTCGACTTGCTACTGCGCGAGCCGGCTACTGGCTCGCGGGCTTCACGTCCACGAGCTGCGGCTCGCGCGGCACCGCCGGGCTGCGGATTTCCTGCTCCATGCTCGGACGCTGCTTGCGTTGGCGCAGGTCCAGGCGGATCGGTTGGCCGTTCGAGATCGACTGCAGCATTCCCTCGATGATGCGCACGTCTGCCAGTCCTTCCTCGCCGGAAGGCTCGGGCTCGCGGTCTTCGAGAATGCAGTCCGAGAAGTACAGCAGCTCCGGCGCGAACTGGTCGCTCTTGCCGAACCTCTTCTTGCGCTCGCGT
>CADEEJ010000227.1:3321-8925 GCA_902826315.1 uncultured Steroidobacter sp. | reverse complement strand
GAATAGTTTGGCTCTGGCTTGCGAAACACGTGCAGTTCACGTCGATTGACATCGACGACCCACAGTTCCGCCACTAGCGACCGCGCGTAAAGTGACCGCTTGGCCCCAAGGTCGTACTGCAGGGTCGTATCGGAAACCTCCACAACCAGCAGCGCATCCGCAACCACGGGATGCGAGCTGTAGTACCGATCGACGCGCGGGCGCAGCAACATCACATCGGGCTGCGGCGCCGATCGTTTGCCCAACACAAGCGGGCGCTGCACGGAGACCATCGCTTCTGGCGCCACCTCGCGAAGTAGCGTGTCAAGCGTGTCCACGACGGCTGCATGTGCGCTGCCGATAGGCGCCATCTCGACAATTTCCCCATCCATGAGCTCGAGTCGAGCGTCGTGCGCGAACACGTGAGCTTCACCCATACGGAAGTATTCCGTGACCGTGATTGAGTGGCGGCGCGGGAGATTGGGAATGGCGTTCATGACTGCATCCTATCGCTATCCAACAACGCCGCGAGCACTCGCCTGTGAGTGTGCGGGCTGCAATGGATCAATGGGTCGCGAATAATTGCCGAGTTTGCCTAGAAACACAGCTTATATGCTAGGCTGTGCATCTATACAGCAACGAAGCCATGGGATACGATGGGTTCGTGCTCATCCGAGCACGCGTGCTCGCCAGAACCTCTCCCTCGATTTCTGGCGAGTGATTCACACAAGGAGCGAAACCGGAAGCGGCGCACGACGGTGCGATCAACACCGCCGCACGCCTAACCACAGCCACATTAGAGGTGTAGCCATGGCTGACAAGGATGATACGTCGAAGGTCCCACCGGACCGCAATTCGGATCCCACCCACGCTTCCGCGGAAACGTCGCCGGCCGCAGGGGAACGCAAGTTCCCCAATCGCTCAGCGCTCACTCGCTTGGAGCGCGCTATCGAAGCACAGCGCGAGCAGCTGCTGCAGGCGCATGGCGTGCTCACATGCTTGTACGAAGTGCTGCTGTATGCGGAAGGTGACGATGCGATCAACTACGCGCAGGCGGCACATGCGGCGGCGAAGCTCGTCAACAAGAGTGTGGAGGACCTGGACTCAGTGCGGATCAGGCCGCTGATCGATGAGATCGTGTTCAAGTCGGGCGATCGAGTCGAGGATTCGGGAAGGAGTTATTGGCGCTGAGGGCCACAACCGGAACCGGTCACGATGTGTGGCCGGTTCTCAAGCTACGTAGGAGTCATGGAATGACCACGCACAGCGACACGGATTTTGTTTCTATCGAGCGCATCGCGCAGTCGATCCTAGTCTTGCGCGAGCAGCGCGTACTGCTCGACTCGGACCTGGCCGCCATGTACGGCGTCACGACGAAGCGCTTCAACGAACAGGTCAAGCGCAACTTGGCGCGTTTTCCGGCTGATTTTGCGTTCCAACTAACTGAAGATGAAGCAGAATCTTTAAGGTCGCAAATTGCGACCTTAAAGAAAGGCCGTCGCGGCGAGCATCGGAAGTACTTGCCCTACGCGTTTACTGAGCATGGCGCCATCATGGCGGCGATGATTCTCAACAGTGAGCGCGCGGTGGAAATGAGTGTGTATGTGGTCCGAGCATTTGTGCAGCTTCGCATTGTGCTGGCATCTGATGCTGATCTCGGACGGAGAGTTACCAAGCTTGAGCGAGGCCACGAGTCGCACGACGACGCGATCGTCGGAATGCTGAAAGCCATTCACCAGATGCAGAACGTGCCCCAGACGCAGGCAATCGGGTTCTTCGAGTTGAAGCAGAAGAAGAAGTAGGAGACCGTCAGCCGGCTTTAAGATCACAATTTGTGATCTTAAAAAGTTTGCCGATACAACTGGGATGACTTTAGATTGATCGCCGGTCTACAAGGAACCGGCAGCGTGAGGAGGACGACTTGAAGCGCACAGTCATAGCACCGAGCAGTGCTCGGCCAGTGTTAGCTGGGGAACTGCTCTCAGTCGAACTGGCCAAGGATGAGGACGTGCAGTGGATCTGGTGTCACCACGGCGAACGTGGCAGCTCTGTCATCGGATACACCATCGCACCACGTGAGCCGATTGAGATCCCCGAAAAGCGGCCGATCGGATTTTTCTCACTTGAGGAGAAGCGATAGCTGAGACGACGTTGAACTTGAGGTCACAATTTGTGACCTCAAGACCCTGCTCAATTCAGTGGATTACGCTTTGATCATCAAACGGTCACTCGATACTTCGACTCGGTCGAGAGAAACCCTCGCATTGGATCGGGATGGCGCTCGTGATCTTTGCGGCCGGTTCTTGCGGCTTTGGACGGATCTGGGGCAAAGCATCCAAATTCTCTTTTGGAGCCGATCAAGACCAGCATCCGCTCGACGACGAAGAAGGCTTGTGAAAATGGCGCGCACAGCGAAGGACGCGAAGTCACTTTCTCGACGCCACCTCCAACCGCCGCATCGCGGCAACGCGTTCCTGCTCCACTCCCCGTAGATCCCGCAAGTGCACAGTCGGCCCGACAGGCTCAAGCTCCTTCTGAGTGCGCGGGGGTCGGTAGAACTCACCACAAGCGACGATCGAGGCAGCCGTGCAGGGGACGCTGTCCAGAGCGCCTTTCATTTCCAGCGGTCCCGTCTCCCGCTACGTCCTCGCTGTGCTCTTCGCGTTCGTTGGCACGGCACTGCAGGCCGGCATTCAAGCCTTCATCGCCAGCCTCGATCCGGCGGCTATTCAATCCTTCGCGTCGTATCAGGCTTTGCTCGCCGCCGTTCTGCTGAGCGCCCTGTTCTGCGGCCGCGGGCCGGCGCTGCTGTGCCTGGGTCTATGCACGCTGTTGAATCTCTACTTCTTCATCGATCCGATCTATTCCTTGCGCATCGAGAGCTCGGGCGTGCTTGCGCAACTCCTGCTGTTCGTCGCGGTCGGCCTGATGATCTGCTTCGTCGGGCTGGAGCGGCGGCGAGTGACCGAGCAATTACGAGAGAGCGCGCAACGCACTCAGCTCATCGTCGATACGGCACTGGATGCGGTCATCGCGATCAACCGTCAGGGCGTGATCACCGAGTGGAACCCGCAGGCCGAGATCATGTTCGCCTGGACGCGAGCGGAAGCGTTGGGGCGCGAGGCGGCGGATCTGGTGATTCCCGAACGCTATCGCGAGTCGCATCGCGGCTTGCGCGTCTTGCTCGGGCCGGGCGCTACGACGGTTCTCAACAGGAGAATCGAGCTCGTCGCGGTCCGCCGCGATGGCAGCGAATTTCCCGTCGAGCTCTCGATCGCGCGCATCCACTCCGGCGAAGACGAATACTTCAGCGGTTTCGTCCGCGACATTTCCGAGCGCAAGGCCGCCGAGCTGGAATTGCGCACGAGTGAAGAGCGCCTGCGCACACTCGCCGAGTCGATGCCGAACCTGGTGTGGACGTGCAGAGCGGATGGCTGGTGCGACTACCTCAGCCGTCAATGGGTCGAGTACACCGGTCGGCCCGCGCCGGAGCAGTTGGGAGCGGGCTGGGCGGACCATGTGCATCCAGACGATCGTGCAGATGTCGAGCGCGAATGGGCGCTCGCAGTCCTGCACAAGACGGCATACGACGTCGAGTTCCGGCTCAGGCGGCACGACGGCGTGTATCGCTGGTTCAAGACGCGCGCAATTCCGCTGCTGGACAGCCGCGGTCAAGTCGTCAAGTGGTTCGGCTCGAACACGGACATCGAGGATTACAAATCCGCAGAGAGCAAGATGCGCACGCAGCTCGAGCGCCTCGACTTGCTGGACCGCACGACGCGCGCCATCGGCAGCCGGCTCGATGCGCACAGCATCTTGCAGATCGTCGTGCGCAGCCTGGAGGATCATCTGGGTGCGGATCTCGCATGCGTCTGTGTGGCGAATGCAGACAAGACCGCGCTGACGGTGACCTGCGTCGGCGCACGCGGCCTGAAAACGGCGAAGCAAGTCGGCATGCTCGAAGACGCGCGCGTCGACGTCGTGGAGAACGGCTTGGCCCGCTGCATCCGCGGCGCGGTCGTTTACGAGCCCGACCTCTTGCACGTCGAGTCGCAATTTGCGCGGCGCCTTGCGAGCAACGGGCTCAGGAGCGCCGTGCTTGCGCCGATCGCGGTCGAAAGCTCTGTGTTCGGCGTGCTGATTGCGGCGTCACGCAAGCCCGGACAGTTCACCAGCAACGACTGCGAGTTCTTGCGTCAGCTCAGCGAGCACCTCGCATTGGCAACTCAGCAGGCAGAGCTGTACACGTCCTTGGAGCGCGCGTACGAAGACATCCGGAGCACGCAGAAGGGCATGCTGCAGAATGAGCGCCTGCGTGCCCTCGGTCAGCTCGCGAGTGGCATCGCGCACGACATCAACAATGCGCTGTCGCCCGCTGCTCTCTACGTCCAGGATCTGCTGGAGCGCGAGCGGGAGCTGAACGAGCCGTCACGGCAGCAACTCGGGATAGTCGAACGTGCCATCCACGACGTCTCGCATACGGTCGCCCGCATGCGCGAGTTCTATCGGCCGGAGTCGACCAGCGAAGAAGCGCCCGTCAGCATCAATTCACTGCTGGAGCAGGTCATTCAGCTGACGCGTGCGCGATGGCTGGACATTCCGCAGGAGCGCGGCATCGTGATCCAGGTGCAGCGGGAATTCTCGGCCGGCGTGTCCGACATCGTCGGCGTCGAAAGCGAGATCCGCGATGCTGTCACCAATCTCGTCCTCAATGCCGTCGACGCGATGCCCGAAGGTGGAACGGTGACGGTGCGCTCACGCACGATCGCACACTCCGGCACAGAGCCGGGGAGCAGCGTCGCCTTGGTCGCTGTCGAGGTGAGCGATACGGGGGTCGGCATGGACGAACAGGCACGTGCTCGCTGCCTGGAGCCTTTCTTCACGACCAAGGGCGAGCGTGGAACGGGACTCGGCCTGGCGATGGTCTACGGCATGGTGCAGCGACATCGCGGCGAGATCGAGATCGAGAGCGCGCCAGGCCAGGGCACGACAGTTCGCCTGCTGTTCCACGCTCTGAGCAAGCCTGGGACACAGACTGCTGTCGTGCGCGAGGTCACGCCCGCCCAGCCGCTGCACATCCTGCTCGTCGATGACGATCCGCTCGTGCTCGAAGCCTGCGGAAGTGTGCTCGAGAAGGACGGTCACACGATCGTCACGGCCGAAGGCGGCGAGGCCGGCATCGATACCTTCCGTCAGGCATGCAAGAGTGCGAGACCCTTCGACCTGGTAATCACGGATCTCGGCATGCCATACGTGGACGGCCGGCAAGTCGCAGCTGCGGTCAAGGCCGCCGAGCCGCAGCGGCCGGTGATCCTGATGACCGGCTGGGGTCACCGCTTGCGCGCGGAAGACGAGCTCCCCGAGTTCGTCGACCGGGTCCTCGGCAAACCGCCGAAGCTGCCGGAGCTGCGGACGGCGCTCGCCGACCTGGCGAACGGACGCAAGTGACGTCAGGGATACTCCGCCCCCAACGCATTCACCTCGGCCACATCCAGCTGCGCCTCGATCTGGTGGAACGCGTCGTCCCCGATCTCGTACTTCGACCTCATCTCCAGCAGCTCCCGACGTTGCGCGGCGACGATACGGGCGCGCAGTGAGCTGTATCGATCCAGCTCGTGGACGTCT
>CADEEJ010000227.1:0-3221 GCA_902826315.1 uncultured Steroidobacter sp. | reverse complement strand
GGCAACGCATACGCTGCAGCGAGCGTGACGATCCCGCGCATTCCGCACCAGCTCACGACAAGCGAACCTCGCGCAGTGACCTTGGCGGTGCCCGGCCACCTGCCTGCGCCAAACCAGCGCAGCTTCAACCGCGCAACGAGCGAATAGCTGTACACCCACACGAATCGCGCGGCGATGCAGATGCCCAGCACGATGGCGGCGATCTGAAAATACTGGACTCGTTCGTCAGGCGCGAGCGCGCCCAGGATCGGACGGAGTTGCAAACCAATCAGCACGAACGCGAGCACGTTCAACACAAACACGACCAGATCCCACACCGCATACGACGGCAGGCGATTGCGTGCAGGGATCAGCCGCGGAGCGTCGCGCGCCACGCTGATTCCGTAGACGACGATCGTCACGATCGCGGACAGATGCAGATGCTCGGCGAGAATCCACACACCGAAGGTGGTGGCGAACTGCATCACGATGGCGCTCGGTATGTCCTTGATGCCGAGAAAAAACCGCATCGACAAGCGCGCGAGCAGGTAGCCGGCAATCACACTGCCGACGATGGACAGCAACGAGATCGGCACGACGGTGGCGAAGTTCAGCCCGCCGGATGCAACTGCGAGCACGGCAATGCGATAGATCAGCAGCGCGCTCGCATCGTTCAGCAGGCTCTCGTCCTGAAGTATCACGAGCAGGCGGTGCGGCAACCGCAGTTGTTTCAGAATCGCGCTGGCTGCCGCGGCGTCCGGCGGCGCGACGATCGCGCCGAGTGCAATCGCGGCTGCCCACGGCATACCAGGCACTAGCGTATGCACCGTCCACGCAACTGCGAACGTCGTAATGCCAACCGCCGCGATCACGAGACAAGTGATCGGAATCCAGTTCGCGCGAAGGTCGCGCACGGAGGTGTCGTACGCGGCGTCGAGCAACACAGGCGCCACGAACAGCGCGAGCATGAGCTCCGGATCCAGCTCCGGCGACGCCGCACCAGGAAGGAGCGCAAGCGCGACGCCGCCCATCGCGAGTAGCGATGGGTAAGGAACGTTGATCCGGCGCGCGATGGCGGTCAAACCGACGGCGCCGACGAGCAGCACCAGGAAGCCCTGAAAGATTTCCATCGGTCTCTGCCTAACGGCTGCGAAAGCCGCATGGTAGCTGTTGGCGAGGAAATCGTCCGCGGATACAGTCCAACCTCGAACAACAATGGGGAGGTCCGAGTGAACACGAGCAGCTGGATCCGGCAAATTCACCGTTGGGTGGCCATCGCCTTCACGATAACCGTCATCGCCAACTTCATCGTCATGGCACGAGGAACGCCGCCGCCTTGGGTGACCTACTCACCGCTCCTGCCCCTCGCCTTGCTGCTATTCAGCGGTCTGTACTTGTTCGTGCTGCCGTATGCAGTCAAGTGGCGTAGCGGCAGGACGGCGAGCTAGCGCACGCAGCCGTGCCTTGGATTTTCTTGCCCGCGCCAACCGCGCTTCGAGCAGGAAGACGCTGCAGACGATGGTAAACATGAGCCAGAAACGGATCAGTCGAGTCATACGACACCTGTGATCTGCAGACGAGGAGACGAGAGACGGGGTTCTCTCGCCTCCTCGGACTTGCCCCAATCGCTACTTGCGCGTCGGCGGCAGGCTCGCACTGATCGACGAAACTTCGTCGACGCCCGCCTTCTTGCAGATCGGATGCGAGAAGTCTTGCTGCGGGCTCGGCACCGCGACGATGCCCTGATAGTTGATGTTGTCGTCGCCGCGCACGCTGACACCACCCGGGACGAAGTCGTAGCCCAGGCGCGCACGCGTCCGCCACGCGATGTTGTGATCCGCACACGAGCTGTCACCGCTCACGCCGATCGCACCGACGAGCCGCTTGCGCGAGTCGTACAGCGGCAGTCCGCCGCCGAACACATTAACGCCGCCGATGCGCTGGCCGACCATCGGATCGTCCGACTGACCGAACGCACTCGCCGGGCCGTCGTACGCGGCACTCGTGTTGACCGGGTTGCTGTGCTGGAGGCCATACAGTGAGCCGCCGGGCTGCACAGCGGCCCAAAGATTCGCCGTCGACAGTGCCAGTATCGGCAGGCTGAAGGCGTTCGCAGTGTTGGCTTTCTGCGCAGCGATCACGCGGCTGCCCGGCCACTGACGACCGCGATCGGTGCCCGTGAAAGCAACCGCGCAGACGATGCCATCGCGATTGACTATGGCACCCCACATGTCGAGGTCGTAGCCACCGTTGTCGTGGCCGCGCGCATTCACCAGCGCGCCGCGCAGGGACTCGTAGCTGGGAAGGCCCGCGCACGCGCCTGAAGACGTGACAGCGGAAGCGTCGGTCGAACGATCGCCAGCTGCGGCGCCCGCGATACCCAGCGTCGCGACGACAGCTACGAACGCAAGGGTACGAATCACATCGGAACTCATCGTGAACTCTCCTGATTGGGGGATGGAAGGTCGGGTCAACATGAACATGCGGATCAACCCGTCACTCATGGGTCGGTTACTCGGTGAGAAACAACACCGATTTAGAACGTAGACCCGAGCGCATCCCTGACAGGTTGCAGCGTCTGCAACCTTCGCCACCGGTGCGAACGTCGAACCTGTCACTTGCGCACCTGGAATTCCGTTCGTATGAACAAGACTCACGGGGATCGAGCAATGTCAGTGGCATCGACGCAGGAGCCGGGCGGCCCCCGCGCTTCCCTCTTTCACTCTGCGGGCGCAAACTCCGCTCCGACGCTGTTGAGCAGTCGACGGGTGGCTCAGGTGAGCAGCGATCTCTTCACTGACCTCTACGCGCAGCTCCATCACATCGCGCAGAGCGCGCTCCGCCGCAGTGGGCCGCAGCTCGCCGTCAGCCCCACCACCCTGCTGCACGAGGCGTATCTCAAGATCTCCGGCCGCGACGGCCTGGGCTTTCCCGATCACGCGCACTTCATGGCTTACGCATCGCGCGCGATGCGCCGGCTCGTCATCGATCTGGTTCGCGAGCGACGTGCCGTGAAACGAGGCGCCGGATTCGAGATCACTGCGACGCCGGTCGAAAACGCCGAGAGTGCCGGCGAGTCGGTCGATCTTCAGCGCATCAGCGAGGCGCTCGATCAGCTGGCGACTGTGAACGCGACGCTGGCTGAGCTCGTCGACCTGCACTTCTTCTGCGGCTTTTCGTTCGCTGAGATCGCAGCACTGTTGAATCTCTCGGAGCGCACGGTGATGCGCGACTGGAACAAG
>CADEEJ010000226.1 GCA_902826315.1 uncultured Steroidobacter sp. | reverse complement strand
ACGGTGCGCTACACGCGCGCCAATCAATTCGGGCTGCTCGGATTCGGCGGCGATCGCGATGACGATGCGGCCGTCGAGGCAGAGGGCACGCTCGCATATCTGCTGAGGCGCAAAGTCGCCGTCGGCGTGGAGTATCGGACGCGCGGGCGCAATCTGAGTCGCGACGACGAGACGGCGGCGTGGGACGTGTTCATTGCCTGGACGCCCAATCGCCACGTCTCGCTCGTCGCGGCGTACGTCAACCTGGGAAGTATCGCCGCGCCGTTGACAGCGCAGTCCGCGGACCAGGATGGCGCTTACCTGTCGGCGCAAGTGGGTTTCTGAAGGAGAGCGTCATGAAGCTGCGGAAACCACTCGCTGCCTGCGCACTGCTGCTGTGCATGTCGGCGCACTGCATTCCGGTACACGCGGAGGAGCCGCTGTTCTTCCGCATGGGCGGGGAGGCGAAGCTCAAGGCCGCCGTCGACGAGCTGGTCGTTGTCATGCTCGCGGACGAGCGCATCAACTTCGTGTTCGCGAACACCGAGCTGACGAAGTTCAAGCACCTGCTCTATACGCAGCTGTGCGAGCTAGCCGGCGGGCCCTGCATCTATGACGGCCGCGACATGCGCAGCGCGCACGCGAAGCTGCCGATCAGCAACGCGCACTTCAACGCATTGACCGAGGATCTGTATCTCGCGTTCGACCGCGTCGGCGTCAGCTATTCGCTGCAGAACCAGATGATCGCGCTGCTCGCACCGATGCAGCGCGATATCGTGAAACGCTGAGCAGTACACCGAGCACCAGCAGCCACAGCGGCTCGGGTCCGCCGCCGCCGCCGCCACCGCCGCCGCTTGGGGCCGGCTGCGCGGGCGGATTCGGAACGATTACCGCAGCGACCAGGTCACGCACCGTGACCGTCACGGGAAGTACTGCGACGCTCGCACCGGCGCTTGTTTCCAACGACGCGTTGGTCGCGTTGAAGATTTCCATCTGGAACGTGCCGCTTTGTCCTGCTGGGAGCGTTGCAGGATTCAGCGTCACCGTGATCGTCTTCGCGCTGACATCGCCGTCCGCCCAGACGACCTCGCCTTGCGTTGCGGTCGCTCCGGTGTACGTGCCGCCGGCGATCGTTCGATAGCTCGCGCGGGCCTCACCGCTCGCAGAGCCGCGTCGCGTGAGCGTGACGTAGGCTTTCGCTCGCGCTTCGTCGATCGAAGGTGCCGCGTCGAGCAGGCGCAATCGAGCAGTCTTGCCGACGTCGCCGATCGTGACTTGCACGGTGTCGGGGTAGCCAATGCTGGCGCCGCCACGCGGATCGACCAGGCGCACCATCAACAGTTCCAGGTCTTCATCCGCTGCGTCGGACGCGAGGTTCAGCGTTGCGCTCTTCGGGGCTGCGTCGCCGTCCGCCCAGTTGAGCGTGGTCGAAGCGAGCGTCGCGTCAGCTGCAGTCGCTGTCGCGTACAGGACGTCGAGCCGCACTGACACGGCACCGCTGCCGGCGCTGCGATTCACGTTGACTGCGAGAGCTTGTCCCTCCGTGCCTGCGAGCTTCGCACTGGCGACGGAGAACGCGCCGCGCGGCGTGGACAGCGACTCGTCGCGAACCAGGTACAGGCCGCTGTTGATGTCGCTGATGGCGATCGTGCCGCTGGCGAAGAACGGATACGTGCCCCAGGCGCCGACGAAGCCGAGCTCGGCCGTTGCCGGGAACGTGTCGAGAGAAGCGACGCGCGTCGGCTGCACGGGATTCGTGATGTCGAGCACCGTCAGGCCTTCGCTGTAGTTGGAGAAGTAGTAGCGATTGCCTCTGACGTAGCCGTTGTGATCGATCGCGCGTGTCGGGCCCACCCAGGATGCAGCCAGCTGCGGGGCACGCAGATCGGCCATGTCGAACACGCGCACCGTGGTGTTGAGATTGAAATCGCGCTCGTCGAGCTCGTCGTGCACGAACAGGTAACGGCCATCCTCGGTCCACCAGCCCGAATGCGTGTAGCGCGCGTTCGGATAGGGCTGGCTCACCAGCAGCTGGCGCGAGGCTGGGTCGCTGACGTCCCAGATGTCGAACGTGTTCTCGTTGAAATCCGTCAGGATCTGGCACACCGGGCGACTCGCCGCGTTCACGCACTGCGTGTTCTTGCGCGCATCCTTGATCGGGAACGAAGTGAGATCGTGCGCGTAGCCCGAGGTCGAGACGCTGATCAACGACGGCGCCCGCGGATTCGCCAGCGAATAGAGCCGATGGTTGCCGCTGTTCAGGTTCGATCCGGCGATCGCGAGCACCGGTGTCTCGCCCGTTTGCGAGATGCCGTAGGTCCAGTCGGCATTCGTCATGTAGTTCGTGTGTGCCGAGCGATGATCCGAGGTGAAGTTGACCACCTCGACGCCGTTCGGCAGGCCGCTCAGGTCCAGCAACATCAACGGGTCCGGCGCGTTATCGGCCGTGACGTACGCATAGGCGCGCCAGCGCTGCGCAGTGGCGTCGAACACCTGGTAGATCTCGATGTCGCGCCACGTCGTGCCGGTGCCGGTCGGCGCGCCGACCTGCTCGGGTGCGGTGGGATCGGTGATGTCGAGAATCGCGACGCCGTTCTCCACGCCGATGAACGCGTACTCGCGGCCGGTGTTGAGATCCGTGTAGCCCCAGATGTCGTTGGCCCGCGTCGAGGCGGGCTTGAGCACGTCGAAGGCCAGGTGCGACAGCAGGCTCATCGCCTGGCACGGAAAGCCTCCTGACGAGCCGGCGACGCACGGCGCCGCTGCCTGGCTCTTCTCGGTCTTGCGCACCTGCGCCGTCAGCTTGCGGATGCGGCGCGATTCTTCGCTGCTGACTTCGAGTCCCTTGGTGTCGGCGATCACCGCGAACCCGGCCGTTTCGAAGCGCTCGCGAAATTCCGGCGGCACGCCGACCAGCATCGTCTTTTCACTCGCGTTGCGCTCGGAGTAGCCGCTGACTTTGCTGAAGCCCGCCTTCACTCGACCGGTCGCGGACAGCAGGTCGAACAGCTGGGCCGATTGCGTGATGGAGTAGCTGCCTTCGGCGACCTGGATCGAATCGCCCTTGCCAGCCTGGCCGATCGCATAGCTGAGCGTGCGACACGGCCGGAAGCGGTTGAGACAGTCGCCCTCGTCGCGGCCGGAGCCGGAGACGTAGCGCGGTTTGCCGTCGTCGGCCGCTGCCGGGAAGATCCAACAGGAAAACGTCGCTGCCAGTAGCAGCGATGAAACTCGCATCGAGAGGCTGTGCATGCTCAGGTGTCCCCCGCGAATCCGCACCGGCGCGCCGAGCATCTTACTGCTGGCACGCGCACTCGGCACGGGTGCTCATCCATGAGCACGGAAAGCCACCGCGTTCAGTACGCGTTCAGTTTCGCCGCCGCGGCGCCGACGCTGCAGCCGCCAGGTCATGCACAGTGACGGTCACGGGCAGCGCGGCGACGCTGGCACCGGCGGCCGTTTCGAGCGACGCGTTGCCTGCATTGAAAATTTCCATCTGGAACGTGCCGCTCTGTCCCGCTGGGAGCGTCTTGGGATTCAGCTGGACGGTGATGGTCCTGGCGCTGACGTCACCGTCCGCCCAGACGAGCTCACCCTCGACCGGCGTGGCACCGGTATAGGTGCCGCCTGGGATCGTCCGGTAGCTCGCACGAGCCTCGCCGCTCGCGGAGCCGCGACGCGTGACAGTCACGTAGGCTTTCGCGCGCGCTTCGTCCACTTGAGGTGCCGCATCGAGCAACCGCAGTCGCGCCGTCTTGCCGCTATCGCCAATCGTCACTTGCGTGGTGTCGGGATACGAGATGTCCGCGCCGCCGTGCGGATCGGCGAGCCGCACCAACAGCAGCTCGAGATCTTCCTCCTGCGCGTCCGCTGCGATTTTCAGTCGCACGCTCTTCGGCTGTGTATCGCCATTCGCCCAGTGCAGCGCCGTGGCAGCCAGCGTTGCGTCGGCGGCGCTCGCAGTCGCATACACGACGTCGAGCCGAACGCTTACCTCGCCGACTCCGCCGGTGCGATTCACCTTGATCGCGAGCGTCTGGCCTTCGGTGCCTGCGAGGGTGGCACTGGTCATCGAGAACGCACCGCGCGGAGTCGTCAGCGTCTGGTCGCGAACCAGGTAGAGACCGGTGTTGATGTCGCTGATGGCGATCGTGCCGCTGGCGAAGAACGGATACGTTCCCCACGCGCCGACGACGTTGGTTTCGGCCGAGGCCGGGTAGGTGTCGAAGTAGCCGACGCGCGCCGGCGCTACCGGATTCGTGATGTCGAGGACCGTCAGGCCCTCGCTGTAGTTGGAGAAGTAGTAGCGGTTGCCCCTGACATAGCCGTTGTGATCGATCGCGCGTGTCGGGCCTATCCAGGATGCAGCGAGCTGCGGGGCACGCAGGTCGGCCATGTCGAACACGCGCACCGTGGTGTTGAGATTGAAATCGCGCTCGTCGAGCTCGTCGTGCACGAACAGGTAACGGCCATCCTCGGTCCACCAGCCCGAATGCGTGTAGCGCGCGTTCGGATAGGGCTGGCTCACCAGCAGCTGGCGCGAGGCTGGGTCGCTGACGTCCCAGATGTCGAACGTGTTCTCGTTGAAATCCGTCAGGATCTGGCACACCGGGCGACTCGCCGCGTTCACGCACTGCGTGTTCTTGCGCGCATCCTTGATCGGGAACGAAGTGAGATCGTGCGCGTAGCCCGAGGTCGAGACGCTGATCAACGACGGCGCCCGCGGATTCGCCAGCGAATAGAGCCGATGGTTGCCGCTGTTCAGGTTCGATCCGGCGATCGCGAGCACCGGTGTCTCGCCCGTTTGCGAGATGCCGTAGGTCCAGTCGGCATTCGTCATGTAGTTCGTGTGTGCCGAGCGATGATCCGAGGTGAAGTTGACCACCTCGACGCCGTTCGGCAGGCCGCTCAGGTCCAGCAACATCAACGGGTCCGGCGCGTTATCGGCCGTGACGTACGCATAGGCGCGCCAGCGCTGCGCAGTGGCGTCGAACACCTGGTAGATCTCGATGTCGCGCCACGTCGTGCCGGTGCCGGTCGGCGCGCCGACCTGCTCGGGTGCGGTGGGATCGGTGATGTCGAGAATCGCGACGCCGTTCTCCACGCCGATGAACGCGTACTCGCGGCCGGTGTTGAGATCCGTGTAGCCCCAGATGTCGTTGGCCCGCGTCGAGGCGGGCTTGAGCACGTCGAAGGCCAGGTGCGACAGCAGGCTCATCGCCTGGCACGGAAAGCCTCCTGACGAGCCGGCGACGCACGGCGCCGCTGCCTGGCTCTTCTCGGTCTTGCGCACCTGCGCCGTCAGCTTGCGGATGCGGCGCGATTCTTCGCTGCTGACTTCGAGTCCCTTGGTGTCGGCGATCACCGCGAACCCGGCCGTTTCGAAGCGCTCGCGAAATTCCGGCGGCACGCCGACCAGCATCGTCTTTTCACTCGCGTTGCGCTCGGAGTAGCCGCTGACTTTGCTGAAGCCCGCCTTCACTCGACCGGTCGCGGACAGCAGGTCGAACAGCTGGGCCGATTGCGTGATGGAGTAGCTGCCTTCGGCGACCTGGATCGAATCGCCCTTGCCAGCCTGGCCGATCGCATAGCTGAGCGTGCGACACGGCCGGAAGCGGTTGAGACAGTCGCCCTCGTCGCGGCCGGAGCCGGAGACGTAGCGCGGTTTGCCGTCGTCGGCCGCTGCCGGGAAGATCCAACAGGAAAACGTCGCTGCCAGTAGCAGCGATGAAACTCGCATCGAGAGGCTGTGCATGCTCAGGTGTCCCCCGCGAATCCGCACCGGCGCGCCGAGCATCTTACTGCTGGCACGCGCACTCGGCACGGGTGCTCATCCATGAGCACGGAAAGCCACCGCGTTCAGTACGCGTTCAGTTTCGCCGCCTCGGCGCCGACGCCGGTTTCCCAACGAGCGCTGTCCCGGGCGTCAGGTCATGCACTGACACGGTCACAGGCAGCACGGTGACGCTGGTGCCCGCTGAAGTTTCGAGCGACGCGTTGCTCGCATTGAAGATTTCCATCAGGAACGTGCCGCTGTGTCCTGGGGGCAGCGTTGCGGGATTCAGCGTTACGGTGATGGTCTTCGCGCTGAAATCGCCGTCCGCCCAGACGAGCTCGCCCCCGGTCGGCGTGACACCGCCGTACGTCCCACCTGCGATGGTCCGGTAGTTCGCGCGAACTTCGCCGCGCGTGGTGCCGCGACGCGTAACCGTGACATAGGCTTTTGCGCGTGCTTCATCCACCTGGGGTGCCGCCTCGAGCAACCGCAGTCGCGCAGTCTTGCCGCTGTCGGCAATCGTCACTTGGGTGGTGTCTGGATAGGCGATGTCCGCTCCCCCGTGCGGATCCACGAGCCGCACCAGCAGCAGCTCCAGGTCCTCGTCCTGCGCATCGGTTGGGATGTTGAGTCGCACGCTCTTCGGTTGCGTATCGCCGTCCGCCCAGCGCAGCGACGTGGCGGTGAGCGTTGCGTCTGCGGCGCTGGCCGTCGCATACACGACTTCGAGCCGAACCGTGACCTCGCCGCTGCCGACGCCGTTGCGATTCACGTTGATCGTGAGCGCGTGACCTTCGGTACCCGCGAGGCTGGCTTTGGCCATCGAGAACGCACCGCGCGGGGTCGTCAGCGTCTGGTCGCGCACCAGGTAGAGGCCGGTGGCCATGTCGCTGATGGCGATCGTGCCGCTGGGGAAGAAGGGATACGTGCCCCAGGCGCCGATGAAGTTGGGTGCGGCGCTGGCGGGAAAGGTGTCGAAGTAGCCTACCCGCGTCGGCGCTGCAGGATTCGTGATATCGAGGACGGTCAGGCCCTCGGTGTAGTTGGAAAAGTAGTAACGGTTGCCTCTGACGTAACCGTTGTGATCGATCGCGCGCGTCGAACCGACCCACGAGCCGGCCAGCACCGGTGCGCGCAGGTCCGCCATGTCGAACACGCGCACCGTCGTGTTGAGGCCGACGTTCTTCTCGTCCAGTTCGTCGTGCACGAACAGGTAGCGGCCGTCCTCGGTCCACCAACCCGAATGCGTGTACTGGGCGTTGGTGTACGGCTGGCTGACCAGCAGTTGCCGCGAAGCGGGATCGGTCACGTCCCAGATGTCGAACGTGTCGGTGTTGAAATCCGTGAGCACCTGGCACGCAGGCTGCGTTGCTGCATTCACGCACTGCGTGTCCTTGCGTGCATCCTTGACCGCGAACGAAGCGAGGTCGTGCGCATAGCCGGAAGTCGAAACGCCGATCAGTGCCGGCGCCAGGGGATTTGCGAGCGAGTAGAGCCGATGGTTGCCGTTCTCCAGGCCGGCACCGGCGATCGCCAGCAGCGGCGTCCCGCCGTCCTTCGCGATGCCATAGGTGAAATCGGCATTGATCAGGTAGTCCGTGTGCGCTCTGCCGTGGTCGGACGTGAAGTCGACGCGCTCGATGCCGTTGGGCAGACCGCTGAGGTCCAGCAGCATCAGCGTGTCCGGGACGTTGTCCGCGGTGATGTATGCGTAGGCGCGCCAACGCTGAGCGCTGGCGTCGAACTTCTGGAAAACCTCGAAGTCGCGCCACACGGTGCCCGAACCCGTCGGCGCGCCGACCTGCTCGGGCGCGGTCGGGTCCGTAACGTCGAGGATCGCGACGCCGTTCTCGACGCCGATGAAGACGTACTCGCGGCCGGTGTTGAGATCCGTGTAGCCCCAGACGTCGTCGGCGTACGTCGAAGCCGGCTTGAGTGCATCGAGGGCCACGTGCGACAGCAGGCTCACCGATTCGCACGGGAGAGCGCCCGCCAGATTGGCGACGCACGGCGTCGCCGGCTGGCTCTTCTGCGTTTGCAGCACTTGCGCTGTCAGCTGGCGCATGCGGCGCGATTCTTCGCTGTTCCAATCGAGTCCCTTGGCATCGACGATCACAGAGAAGCCCGCTGCCTCGAAACGCTCGCGAAACTCCGGCGGCACGCCGATCAGCAGCGCTTCTTTGCGTGAGTTGCGCTCCGAGTAGCCGCTGACCTTGCTGAAACCTGCCTGCAATCGTCCGGTCGCCGACAGCAGGTCGAGCAGTTGGGCGGAATCGTCGATGGCGTAACTGCCTTCGGCGACCTGGATCGAGTCGCCTTTGCCGGCGTGCGCGATTGCATAGCTGGGCGTGCGGCACGGGCGGAAGCGATTGAGACAATCGCCCGCGTCGCGCCCGGAGCCGGAAACGTAGCGCGGTTTGCCGTCGTCAGCCGCTGCTGGGAAGATGCAACAGGAAACCAGCGTTGCCAGCAGCAGCGATGGAACTCGCATCGTGAGGTTGCGCATGCTCGGACGTCTCCCGCGAAGGAAAATTGGAACGCCGGTGATCTTACTGCCGGCGCTCGCGCTAGCGATTGCGCTTCTGTCGTCGTGTGGCTCCGGTGCGACGCGTGCGCAACTTCGTTTCGGCATCGACGGCGACGCCGAGAAACTGCAGGCGCTGCAGTTCTATGTTGAGGAGATCGAGCTGCTCGATGAGCACGGACGTCCGCACTCATTCAAGTTCGCAACCGCGGCACCCTGGCAGAACGATCGCGTCGCCTTGCTCGATGTCGCCGGCGACCCGGCAATGCCGCGACGTGTCGTGGTCGATGGAACCATCGACGGCGGCACCGCTGCGTATTCCGGTATCCGGCTGACGGTTGGTGTGCCGTTCGAGCTGAATCACGCCAACCCGCTCACCGCTGCCGCGCCGCTCGATCGCGGCGAGATGTTCTGGAACTGGCAATCCGGCCATAAGTTTCTGCGCGCCGATCTCGCTGTCGACGGTCACGCGTGGTCGTTCCATCTCGGCAGCACGGGCTGCAGCTCTGCGTCGGCGTTGCGTCCTCCGGCGCAGCCGTGCGCGCAGCCGAACCAGATGCGAATCGAGCTCAAAGGAGATCCGCTGCGAGGAGTCGTAAGCCTGCGATTGGCGCCGCTGCTCGCGGCAGCTCAGTCGGCCAACTACGTCGTGTGTACCGG
>CADEEJ010000225.1 GCA_902826315.1 uncultured Steroidobacter sp. | reverse complement strand
TGGTCGACGACACCGACGACCGCATCGTCGGCGCGCACATGATCGGCCCGGATGCACCGGAGATCCTGCAAGTGCTGGCCGTCGCGGTGAAAGCGCGTTTGCGCAAATCGCAGCTCGACGAGTGCGTCGCGATCCACCCGACGATGGCGGAAGAGCTGGTGCTGATGAAGTAGCGGCGCAACTGGATCTCGCAATCCGCACGGACTCGGGCACGAGCTGGCGCTTCGGCCCCGCGCGCGCGATCGAATACAATTGGACCAGCCGAGTGGGGGTGATGCGGGGATAACCATGGGGGCAGGCGCTGCGAGGCCGCTGGTGATTCGTTGCGGGGGGCTCGGCGAAGTCGTCCTGCTCACCGCGTTGATCGAGCAATTGCACGCGCGCACCGGCGAACGCGTCGACGTCATCTCTTCTGGGCCATGGACGCAACCGCTGCTCGCGGGGCTGCCATCGGTCGGTGACGTGCAAGTCCTCGTCTCGCGCAACACGCCGTATTGGCTCGACCTGCGGCAGCAGCGGCTGGTTCGCTGGCTGCGCGAGCGTGGCGCCGGACCGACATGGTGCTGCGACAATCACGACGCCGGCCGAACCCTGCTGCGCCGGGCCGGCATCGCCGACGGCTACATCATCGACTCCCGCTCGCTCCCGTTCGACATGACGGAGCACTTCGTCGATCGTTGGACTCGGCTCGCAACGCTGACTCCCGCTGCGCTGGAAGGACTGTTGCCGCCGGCGACAGTGCGCGTACCACGCGCTGCCCGGCTGCAGATTTCGCCAACACAGGACGCGGCGCATCGCGATTGGCTGCGAGCTCATGGCCTGCAGGAGCGGAGATACTTCGCCATCCAGGCGGGCAACAAGCGCAGTACGCGCGGTTTGCTGCGCAGGAGACCGACCAACACGAAGCACTGGCCCGAGGACCGCTGGGCTGCATTGATCCGCGCACTTCGCGAGCGCTACCCGGACACCGCGATTGTGCTGCTGGGCGTTCGGCACGAGCACGCGCTAAATACCGATATCGCGCGCCTCGCCGGCGTCCGGGACATCCACAGTCTCGCCGGAGAGTTGGCCGTGCCGGTGCTGTTGCCGCTGCTGCGTAGCGCACGCGGCATGTTCTCGGTCGATACCGGTCCGGCACACGCCGCAGCGGTACTGGGCTGTCCGACCGTCGCACTCTTCGGCGAAGCGAGTCCCGCGCTGTATCGGCCGGGCGGCGTGGAGACGCCGGCCATCGCATTGACCGGCGAGATCGACGGACGGCCGAACATTCGCGGCATCAGCGTGGAGTCGGTGCTGGCGGCGTGGGAGGAGTTGTCCGGTCACAAGCCTGAGCCGCAGGAGGTTGTAGCGCCGTCGTAACGCGCTCGAAGGCAAGGGCAATGGCACAATGCCCAGGTGAATGCACCGATGCACAAGGCGCGCGGCTTCATTCTGCAGGCGAGCTATCGGGTAGCAAACCGGCCGGACGGCGCGCGCGTTCCTGTCATACACATATACGGCCGCCTGGAGGATGGCGGCACGTTCCTGGTGCGCGACGATCGTCAACGGCCGCATTTCTACGTGCGCGAGGTCGACGCACAACGCGCACGCGCGCTGCGCATGCCAGCGGCACAGCCGATCGACAGCCACACGTTCGCCGGCGAAAAAGTTGCCCGCATCCAGATCGACGTGCCGTCGGACGTGCCCGCGCTGCGCGACCGCCTGCATGCCGCAGGAATAGACACGTTCGAAGCCGACCTGCGCTTCGCCGTGAGCTATCTGATCCAGCGCGGAATCAAAGGCGGCTGCGAAATCGAAGGCGTGGCGACTGCGGGGCAAGGCGTCACCTCGATCTTCGACAATCCGCTGCTGCGGCCAGCCGACGTCACAGTCGCACCGCGCGTGCTCGCCTTCGATATCGAAACCGACGGCAAGGGCGAGCGCCTGCTCGCAATCTCGATGTACGCGCCGGGAACGGACGAAGTATTGATCGTCGACGGCAGCGAGCGGCCGATGCCGGAGAAGGCGATTCGGTGCGCTAACGAGTACGCGGCGCTGGACGCCTTCTGCGCGCGAGTCCGCGAGCTCGACGTCGACGTGCTCACGGGCTGGAACACGATCGATTTCGACCTGACAGTGCTGCAGAAGATTGCGCTACGCGTGCGTCATCCGCTCGACCTCGGCCGCGACTCCACGCCGCTGCGACTGCGCAAGCCCGAAGGCTATTTCGGTAGCGGCCAGGCGACGATTTCCGGACGTCTCGTGCTGGACGGCATCGACCTGCTGCGCGGCGCATTCATTCGCATGGACGACTACTCGCTCGACGCAGTCGCGCGCGAAGTGCTGGGCGAAGGCAAAGCAGTCGCGGGCGACGTGCGCGACCGCATTGGCGAGATCGTGCACAACTATCGACACGACCTGCCCGCCTTCGCGCTATACGCACGCACCGACGCGCGACTCGCGTACCAGATCGTCGAGAAGCACAACCTCGTGCAGCTCGCATTCGCGCGGAGCAAGTTGACCGGCATGACGCCGGACCGCGTCGCGGCGAGCATCGCGTCGTTCGATTTTCTGTACTTGAGCGAGCTGGAAAAGCTCAAGATCGTCGCGCCGAGCGTGCGCTCCAGCGACTCGCGCGTGCATGCCGCGCAGCAAGGCGGTCACGTGCTCGAACCGCTCACCGGCATGCATCGCAACGTGTGGGTGTTCGATTTCAAGAGCCTGTACCCCAGCATCATCCGCACGTTCAACATCGATCCGCTGTCGTATGTCGCCGAGCCGCAGCCGGGCGAGGCTCTGATCGAAACACCGGGCGGCGCGTTTCGGCGCTCGCCTGCAATCCTGCCGCGCATGCTGGACGAGCTGTTTCCGCGGCGCGAAGCCGCGAAGCGCGCAGGCGACAATGTTGCCGGCCACGCCATCAAGATCCTGATGAACTCTTTCTACGGCGTGCTCGGGACGCCAGCCTGCCGCTTCTACAATCCGGCGCTCGCGAACTCGATCACCGGCATGGGCAAGGAAATGCTGCTGTGGTCGAAGAGCTGGTTCGAAGCTGCGGGCTTCCAAGTGCTCTACGGCGACACCGACAGCCTCTTCGTACACACCGGCATGGACGATCCAGATCGAGCTGCCGCGCGCGGGCCGGAGCTTTCTGCAGCGCTTAGCAAAGAGCTGGCGGCGTACATCGAGGAGCGCTGGCAGGTTCCCAGCAAGCTGGAGCTGAAGTTCGAGAAGCTGTACCTGAAGTTGTTCCTGCCGCGGGCGCGCCACAGCACGCGCGGCGCAAGCAAGCGTTACGCCGGACTGCGTCACGGCACGACGCTGGATTCCGTCGAGTTCGTCGGCATGGAAGTCGTGCGGCGCGACTGGACGGCGCTCGCGAAACAGGTGCAGCGCGAGTTGTATCAGCGCTTGTTCACCGATCAAGCGGTCGACGTCTATCTCGCCGAGATCGTGCGCCGTGTGCGCGGTGGCGAGCTGGACGATGCGCTCGTTTATCGCAAGAACCTGCGCAAGGATGCCGAGGAATACACGGCTACGACGCCACCGCACGTGGCCGCGGCCCGCAAATCGACGCAGTCATCGGGCCGCTTGGTCAGCTACGTGATTACGACTGCGGGCCCCGAGCCGGTCGACAACGTCGAGCATCCGTTGGACCGCGAGCACTACGTCGAGAAGCAGGTTCGCCCCGTCGCGGAGCCGGTACTGGAAACGCTCGGCCTGGATTTCGAGCAGGTGATCGGCGACGTGCGCCAGTTCGACATGTACTCGCTGTTCGGCGAGCGCTGAAAATCTGCGCCGGCGAGGTTTAGTTCCCTGTCGCGATCTTCCGCGTCACCTGCGCCATCGTGGCGAGCGGTGCATTGAAGAACGTCGCGCGCAGCTTGCCCTGCGCATCGACCAGGAAGATCTGCGAGTTGTGCTCCACCTGGTACTCGCCCGGCTTCGTGGCCGGCTGCCTGAAGAACGCGGCGGAGAAGTCCGCGGCGATGTTGTGCACTCGTGCCGGCGCGCCGGTCAGCCCGATGAAATTCGGTGACAGCGGTTTGAGCCACGCGCCCATCGCCGCGGGTGTATCGCGCTCGCCATCGACGCTGACGATCACGATGCGCGTCTTGCCGAGATCGGCACGGTGCGCGCGCTCGAGCTCACGCAGTTGATGCAGGGCCGCCGGGCACACACTGGAGCAGTGCGTGAAGCCGAAAAACATCAGCACGGGCGCGCCGCGGAAATCGCTGAGCTTCACGGTCTTGCCGGACTGATCCGTGAGCTGGAAGTCCGCGACCGCACGCGGCGGTTCCGCGAGCAGCGTGCGCTCCGGGGCGGGCGCTGCCGCCGTTGCAGCAGCGCTCGCCAGGAGTGCAATGAGGCTCGTTAGCAGCCTGGTGAACAATTAGTTACTCAGTATCTCGATCGCGCCGATGACGGGGTCGTCCGCACTGCCGTGCACGAAGTTGATGTTGAGCTGCCCGTCATTCACGGTCGCCTGCAACGTCTTCACCAGCAGCGTGTAGCCGCCAGCTTCGGCGAAGATGTCGAGGTTGTCGAGCACCAGCTGATTTTCCAGCAGCACGTCGAAGATGCGCCGGCCGACGGCCTGGCCGCCGCTCCAGTGCTCGACGAAGTGCAGCTTCACCGTGTAGCTGCCGTTCGGCACGTTGAACGCGTAGGACATCTCCGGCGCGCTCGGCGGATCCCAACGATCCTTCTGATACAGCGCCGGATCGGAGGTCCCGGCGATCGGATTCGAGACGGTCACCACGCTGCCACCGGTGAATCCGAAGTCAGCCGACCACACCCGTGCTGCCGAGTCCGTGTACTGCGGGCCGCCCGCGTTCACTCGAATCACAGTCGCAGGCGCTGACGCAGTCGTCACCGAGATCTGGTTCGACAGCGCCGACTCGTTCGACGGCGAGGCGTTGTCATACGCCGCCACGCGATACGTGTACGTCGTGTTCGCCGCCGCGCTGTTGTCGGTGTAGGTCGTGCCGGCGCTGGTGCCGATCGCCGTGCCGTTGCGATACACGCGATAGCCTGCGACCGAACCGCCGCCATTATCGGTGGAAGCGTTCCAGCTCAGCGCGACCTGCGCGCCATTCGCCTGGCCCGTCAGGTTCTGCGGCACCGTCGGCGCCTGCGTGTCGGCCGGCGGCGGCGGGCCGCCGCTGCTCAGGATCTCGATCGCGCCGATCTGCGGATCGTCCGCGCTACCGTGCGCGAAATTGATATTGAGCTGGCCGTCGGTGACCGTCACCGGGAACGTCTTGATCAGCGCCGTGTAGCCGCCGACCTGCGCGAAGATGTCCAGGTTGTCGAGCACCAGCTGGTTTTCGATCAGGACGTCGAAGATGCGCCGGCCCACGGCCTGACCGCCGCTCCACGTCTCAGCGAGGTGGAGCTTCACGGTGTAGTTGCCGTTCGGCACAGCGAACGTGTACGCGAGCTCCGCACCTGTCGGCGGATCCCAGCGCTGCGTCCGGTAGAGCGCCGGATCGGAAGTCCCGGCGATTGCGTTCGTCACAGTCGCGAGACTGCCGGTGTTGAAGCCAGTGTCGGCCGCCCACACCTGCCCCGCGCTATCCGTGTATGCGGGACCGCCGGAGTTCACGCGGATCACAGTGGCCGGCGCCGTCGGCGTCGTCACCGAGATCTGGTTCGACTGCGCCGACTCGTTCGCCGGCGAGGCGTTGTCGTACGCGCTCACGCGGTACGTGTACGTCGTGCTCGGCGACACGGTGGTGTCCGTGTACGTCGTGCCGGTCGTGGTCGTGAGTGCGCTGCCGTTGCGCAGGATGCGATAGCCCGCGACGGTGCCGCCGCCGGTGTCGGTCGACGCGCTCCAGCTCAGGCCCACCGAGGTCGCATTCACAGTCGTGCTCGCCAGGTTCTGCGGCACCGACGGTGGCGTCGTGTCAGCGGGCGGCGGCGGACCGCCGGCATTGCTCACGATCTCGATGGCTCCGATCTGCGGATCGTCCGCACTACCGTGTGCGAAGTTGATGTTCAGCTGACCGTCGGTGACGGTCGTCTCGAACGTCTTCACCAACGCCGCGTAACCGCCGACCTGGGCGAAGATGTCCAGGTTGTCGAGCACGAGCTGGTTTTCGAGCAGCACGTCGAAGACTCGCTTGCCGACGCCCTGACCGCCGCTCCACGTTTCAGAGAAGTGCAGCTTCACCGTGTACGTGCCGTTCGGCACCGTGAACGCATAGCTCATCTCCGCGCCGGTCGGCGGATCCCAGCGCTCTGTCTGGTACAGCGCCGGGTCGGCTGTCCCGGAGATCGGACTTGTGACTGTAAGCGCGCTGCCGGCAGTGAAGCCGAAGTCGGCCGACCACACCTGGCCCAGCGCATCCGTGTATTGCCCGCCGCCGGTGTTCACGCGGATCACGGTCGTCGGCGTCGGCGGGACCGGGGCACTGGTTTCCTCGCTGCCGATCTGCGCGAGGTAGGCGGCGACCGCGTTCACGTCGCTCGTGCTCAGCGTGATGTTCGTGTGTGCACGCACCGCGTCCGCCAGCGTCGCAGCGGAGCCGTCATGCAGATACGGAGCAGTCGCCCACACGTCGCGCAGCGTCGGCGGATCGATGCCGATCAGCGTCGCGTTGAGGCGCTTGCCGCTGCCCGGCTGCTTGATCGTGCCGACGTTGAGCAACGTCGCCGCGCCGCTCGCCGTGAACTTCGTGCCGGTGTGGCACGAGCCGCAGTTTGCGTTCTGGAACACGGTGCGGCCCTGAGTCGCGAGCGCCGTCAGCGTGCCGTCCGGGTTGCGATTCGGGCTCTGACTGAAAGTCGTCAGCGACGCGACGTACGCCGCGAGCGCGTCGAGATCGGCGCTGACGCCGGCCTTCGCGGTGCCCAGCGGCGTATTACGACTCGCGAAGTCGACGTCGGTCATGAGACCGGTGCCGCCGGCGAGCGAGCGGATCTGACCTTCGAAGTCCTGCACTTCGTCGAAGTTCGCGCTCCAGTGCAGGAAGCCCTGCGCCATGCCGCCGCGGCCGTTGAGCGTGATCGTGTTGCGCAGACCTTCGCCCATGCCCGTGAGATCCCACACGCGGCCGTCGCTGCCGCCATCGTTGTGGCAGGTGGCGCAGCTCATGTAGCGATCGCGCGCGAGGCGTGCGTCGCGGGCGTCATAGAAGAACTGCTTGCCCTTGAGCACAGTCGCGGTGAGCTTCTCGGTCGCGATTGCGTTCACCGTCGCCAGCACCGGAACGTTGGTCGCACCAGTCGCGAGCAGCGGCTGCAGGTTGTAGATCGCGACCGTGCGGTCCATGAAGTTGCTGACGAACAGCTTCGAGCCGTCCGGCGCGACTGTGAGGCCCTGCGGAGCACGGCCGGCGTCGAAGCGGAAGATCTCCCAGCGGCCGTGCGCGTCGACCACCGCGATCTCGCGGCTCGTCTCCAGCGCCACGAACATGTAGACGCCGAGCGGGTCGTAGGCGACCGCGCTGGCAAGGCTGGCGTTGTCGAGGTCGATGCGCGCTGTCGGATCCTCGATCCCGGACGCCAGGTCGATGCGCGAGCTGATCGCACGCACCGTATTCTGGAAGTCGATGTTGAGTCCGTCGCGCAGCGTGCCGCGCGCGATGTTGTCCTGCTTCGACGGTACCCAGGCCTGCGTGCCGTCCGGCGAGATCACCGCCGGGCCGAGATAGTTCGGAATGCCGCGGCCCTGCGTCTCGAAGTCAGCCAGGTTGCTGTGCGCAAGTGTGATCGTGCGTACGACCGCGAACGGACTGCTCGTCAGCTGCACGACCTCCGCAGCGCCGAGGCCGGTCTGCACCGATGCTGTGCTCTCGCCCGGGATCGGCGGCGTGATGAAGCGCGAGACGAAGATCGTCTGGCTGCTCTGATTCACCGACAGGTGACGCGGATTCGCGCCGACGTTCACGGTGCCGAGCACCGCGCCGCTCGACGGATTCAGCTTCAACACTGCGCCCGTCCCTTCGAGCGTGACGAACGCCGCAGTACCAGCCGGATCGAACACGACGCCGAACGGCTGCGACGCGCGCGGCAGCGCGACCGTCTGCACGACGCTGAGCGACGTCGGATCGATGATGCTGATCGAGGCGCTCTGCTTGTTGGTCACCCAGATCCGGCCATCCGGCGCGACCGCGACAGTGCGCGGCGCAGTGCCGACGGTCACTTCGCCGGTCTTCGCGTTGGTCGCGGCGTTGAACACACTCGCGGTGTCATTGTCCTGGTTGACGACCCACACGCGATTGCCGGCCGCGCGCGTCTCGAACGCAACGTTCGAAGAAGAGTTCGGACGATTCGCAGTGAGCGGCAGATGCACGATCTGCACGAACGTCTGCGACACGGGCAGGTTGCGATCGTCGATCGCAGTCACCGTCACGTAGAAGACGCCCGGGTGCGTGAAGGTGTGATTGATCGAGGTGCTGGTCGAGTACGGAGTGACCGGCGTGCCGTCATCGAAGTCCCAGCGCACGCGCGGGTTCAGGCCGTTCGAGATGTTCACGCTGTACGCTGCCGAGCCACCGCTCAGCATCGGCGTCGGCGGCGTCGGCGGCAGCACTACCTGCAGCGGCGACGGATCGGTGATCGTCCACACGAACGCCTGCGTGGCGCTGTTCACGCCATCGCTCGCCGCGACCACGACGTTGAAGTTGCCGCTCGCCGTCGGCGTGCCGCTGATGGCGCCGGTCGTCGCGTTGATGCTGAGGCCGGTCGGCAGGCCGCTGGCGCCGTAGCCGAGCTCGTCGTTGTTCGGATCGGTGGCAGACAGCTGCAGGCTGGTCGCCACGCCGACCTGGCCCGAGCGATTGCCGGGATTCGTCAGCACCGGCGTGATCGCCGGATTCCAGTTGGCGGCGATGTTGACCTTGACGATGCGCGCCGTGGACGGCACGCCGTTCTCGTTCAACGCGAAGACCATCCAGAAGCCCGGAGGCGCATCGGCCGCCTTGGTCGGCGCCTGGATGCGCAGACGCGAGCCGTC
>CADEEJ010000224.1 GCA_902826315.1 uncultured Steroidobacter sp. | reverse complement strand
TGCTTCCCGGAATGCAACGCGGGCACGTGCCAGCACCGATTGTGCCGCCGTGTGCCCGATCCCAAGCAGCTCGCCGATTTCCTCGACGCTGCGGCCTTCTATGTACTTCCACTCCAGCACGTCGCCGTAGCGCGCGGGCAGGCGATCCAGCACCGATTGTACGAGCCGCCGCGTCTCCGCGTTACCGTAGCCGTGCAACGGATCGTCCGCAGCAGGCGCTTCGACTGCTTCGAGCGCGGCGCGCAGCTCCGGACTGTCGTCGATCAGCACTACGTTCTCCGCGTGACGCCGGTTCGCGCGCAGGTAGTCGACGATCTGGCGCCGGCAGATCTGGCACAGCCAGCTGAACATCGCCGCCTCGCCGCGATAGCCCGCGAGGTTGCGCATCGCCTTGATGAGAGTCGCCTGCACCACTTCCTTCGCCGCCTCGATCTCGCCGTTCAGCCGCGGCAGGGCGAAGCGGTAAACCCGCGGAAAATACGCCGTGAAGAAGCTGCGGAACGCAGCCTCGTCGCCCGCCAGCATGGCGGCGATCAATTCACGGTCGGTCGAGTACATAAGCCTTGCTACTTAGACGCCGATTCGCGACAAAAGCAATCGGATTACTCGTGTTGGCCCGGCAGGGACGCCCGGCAGCCGGCGAGGATGTCCAGATGGGGGTCGTAAACGGCATTGCGCACCGCCAATGCCCCCAGCACGGTGTGATACAGGTTGTCGTGGCTGACGGCATCGTGCGAGTGCGCCTTGACGCAGCTCATGCTCAGGCTCGTGCGCTCGATGTAGCCGCGCGACGCCCAGAACAGCATCGGCACTTCCTTCTGCACCCGCGGCGCGAACGAGTACGGCATGCCGTGCAGGTAGATGCCCTGCTCGCCGAGCGACTCGCCATGGTCCGAGGCGTATAGCAACACGCTGTCGAAGCGGCTCGCGTTCGCCTGCAGCAGGTCGATCTGCTTCGCCAGCACGTGATCGGCGTAGACGATGGAGTTGTCGTAGGCGTTGACGACTTCCTCCCTGGTGCAGTGCTGCAACTCGTTGGAGCGGCAGGCGGGCTTGAACACCTCGAACTGCGGCGGATAGCGCTCCGCGTACGCGGGGCCGTGGCTGCCGATCGCGTGGAAGATGACGACGGTGTCCTGTTGCAGCGTCTCGAGCCGAGCAGCGAGATCGGTCAGCATGACCTCGTCGTAGCAATACGAGTTCGGACAATGCACGGGATCGGAGTCGCCTGGATATGCAACGTGCATCACCCGAGCGCAGACGCCTTTGCAGCCAGCATTGTTGTCGCGCCACTCGACGGCGAAGTCCGCCTTCGTCAGCGTGTCGAGCAGGTTCGTGTAGCGGTCGGCCTGATCGACGTTGAAATGCTCGCGCGGCAAGTGGGAAAACATGCATGGCACGGAGACCGCCGTCGACGTGCCACACGATGTCGCGTGATCGAAGTACACCAGGTCCGGACGCGTCATCAGCTGCGGATTCGTCGGGCGCGCATAGCCGCCGAGCTGGAAATCCGCAGCTCGCGCCGTCTCGCCGACCACCAGGAACAGGACCAGCGGCTTGGCGCTGGTAGCTGCGGTTCGTTGCACGTTCCCGGCGGGATCGATCAGCGGCGCGTGCGGATCGCGACGTTGCTCCGCGGACAGCAGCCCGACGAGGCTCACGACTGGCGCGGCCGGGCTCAATGCATAGCGGACGGGCTTGTGCTCGCGAAAGAAGACCGCGTAGTTCGCCGAGCAGGCGAACAGCGCGACTGCGCACAGTGCCAGCGCGCAACCGATGAACGTCAACCGCTGTCGTAATCGCACGCGCCAGGTAGAGGAGGGCAGCGTCACTCGCCAAACGAGTAGGGCAGGAAGCACGCCGAGCAGCGCGACGTGCGCGACGAGATCGAAGCTCATCAGACCGCCGACTTCGGCAGGATCGGTCTGCATCACGTTGCGCAGCATCTCCTGGTTCATGACCGCGCCGTAGGCGCTCGCGAAATAGGAGCTGATCGCAGCGACCAAAAACAGTGCACTGGCTGCGATCCGCAGCCCGAGACGCGTCGGCACGAGTGCGAGCAGCAAAGCCTGCAGGCACACGACCACGACGCACAGCGAAACCAGAAACAGCAGCGCACCGGCGGTCGGGTGCCACATCGCGGCTAGCGCCTGGTGCCAGAACTGCAAGTTGTACAGCACGGCCCATGCGATGGACGCGAACATTACGAGTGCTACATCCGAGCGCAGGGCCAGGCCTGTCACCCAACGGCTGCGCAACCACGAGTAGAATGCGGCACCGAAACGCGCCGGCACCAATGCAATACGACTGGAACTCATCGAATGTTTGACGGATCGTTCCGCCAAAATCAATCGCCATGGATCGATCTGCTCTGGCTGCTGGCCTTGGCGCTGCTGCTGATCGCAACGGGTATCGGCCTGCGGGATCCGTGGCCGCCCGACGAGCCGCGTTTCGCTCTAGTGGCGCGCGACATGGTTGCGACGGGTGATTGGTTGCTACCGCGCGTAGGCGGGCAGCCGTATGCGGACAAGCCGCCGCTGTTCTTCTGGTTGATCGCAGTGAGCCTGGAGCTGACGCGTTCGTTGCGCGTCGCTTTTCTGTTGCCATCGTTGCTCGCGAGCTTCGGCAGCGTCGCGCTCGTCTACGATCTCGGCCGCCGCTTGTGGAATCGCGAGACCGCGCTCGCGGGCGCGCTGGCCTTGCTGTTCACGGTGCAATTCGTGTGGCAGGCGCGGCAGGCGCAGATCGACGCGACGCTGTGCTTCTGGACGACGCTCAGCTTGTACGGGTTGCTGCGTCACTTATTGAATGGCCCCTCGTGGCGCTGGTACACGATCGGTTGGGCCGCGGCTGGGTTCGGCGTGATCACGAAGGGTGTGGGATTCTTGCCGCTGCTCGTGTTGGTGCCGTTCGCGGTGCTGCGCGATGCGCGATGGCAGCCGCGCAAAGCAGCAGGTGGTGGTGCACGCTGGCTCTTCGGTCCGCTCGCATTTCTCTTTGCCGTCAGCATCTGGCTCGTCCCGATGCTGCTCGCTGCCAACGACGACCCGACGCTCGCCGCGTATCGCGACGAGATCCTGTTCAACCAGACGATCCATCGTTACGGCAACGCCTGGCATCATCGCCAGCCGTTCTGGTACTTCCTCGTCGAAGTGATTCCGGTGCTGTGGCTGCCGCTGACGCTGCTCGTGCCGTGGCTGTTCCCGTATTGGCGCAACGCGCTGCGCTCGTTCGATCTGCGCATCGCGTTGCTTGCATCGTGGATCGTGCTGGTCGTGCTGTTCTTTACTCTCAGCACCGGCAAACGCGGTGTCTACGTGTTGCCGGCGGTGCCGGCGTTCGCGTTGCTGTGCGCGCCCTACCTTGCGCAGGTTGCGACGCGTCGTGGCGCGCAACGCGCGATGTTCATCCTTGCTGCAGCGTTCAGTAGCTTGTGCGTGGGCGCATTGATCTATCTTTCAGTGCGACCCGACAAGCGCGCCGACGTCGTGGCGTCGTACGACATCGATCCGTTTGGACCGCTCGTGCTGATCGCGCTCGCCGGCGCGGTCGTGTGCGCACTCGCTCGCCCGCGCCGCGGATTTCTGGCCTATGCCGGCGCGCTCACGGCGACGCTGCTCATCGTGAGCTTCTGGGCGAATCCGCAACTGAACGCAGCGCGTTCCGGCGCGGAATTCGTCGCCCGCATCGAGCGGGCTGCCAATCCGCAGGAGGAACTCGGTCTCGTCGCCTTCAAGGAGCAATACGTTCTGAGCGCGCACCGCTCGATCGTGCACTTCGGTCATGCACGCTGGCGCGAAGCAGATCTGGAGATGGCCGACGCGGCGCTGTGGCTCTCCGAGAAGCCGGGGCGGCAGCTGGTCATCAACGACATCGCACGCAAGTTCTGCTTCAGCAATGCTCCGGTGCAATCGCTCGGACAGGCGAATCGCATGGAATGGTATCTGGTGACGGGCGGAGCGGATCGGTCGTGCATCGCCCGCGGCAAGCCGGGCGCAGCGTACTACTACTTGCCGGCGGTACCCGGTGGCACGCGGCTCAAGAGCTGAGCGAGCGCGTCGAAGCTCGCCGGCTTCACGAGGTGCGTATCGAAGCCTGACTCGCGTGAGCGCTGCACGTCGGAGCTTTGCCCCCAGCCGCTGAGCGCGACCAGCATCATTCCCTTGCCCCAGGCTTCGGCGCGGATGCGCCGCGCGGCTTCGTAGCCGTCGAGCACGGGCATGCCGATGTCGAGCAAGGCGAGATGCGGCTGGTACTTCTCGGCCAGCTCGCACGCTTCCGCGCCATTCGCTGCCTTCCACACTTCGTGCCCGTCGCATTCGAGCAGCAGCGCCAGGCTTTCGAGTGCATCCGGATTGTCGTCTGCGACCAGGATGCGATGACGCGGCAGTGTGCCGGCGGCCGAGCGCGCGGCGCGTACGGCAGAGGCGGGCACGTTGTCGAGCAGCGGAATGCGGACGACGAACTCGCTGCCCTGGCCCATGCCGGTGCTGCGCACTGCGACGTCGCCTGCGTGCATCTCGACCAGCTTGCGCACGAGCGCGAGGCCGATGCCGAGCCCGCCGGGTGTGCGGTCGTCGGTCGTCTCCAGCCGCGAGAACAGATTGAACAGCTTGGACTGCGAGTCCGGTGCGATGCCGATGCCGTTGTCCTTGACGCGGAACTCGACGAACTGCTCGTCGCGCCGCACGCTCAAGTGGATGCGGCCGCCGTCGTTGGTGTACTTGGCCGCGTTGTTGAGCAGGTTGCCGAGTATCTGCACGAGCCGCGTGAGGTCGCCGCGCACCATGAGCGAGCCGTCGGGACAGTCGATCGATAGCTCGTGGCGATGCTCGGCGATCATCGGCTGCAGCGCCTCGACCGCACGCGCGATGATCGTCTCGCTCCGCACCGGCTCCTGCGCCAGCCGGATCGTGCCGCGCGTGATGCGCGAAATGTCGAGCAGGTCGTCGACCAGCCGCGTCAGATGCGTCGCCTGGCGATCGATGACGTCGCGCGACCATTTCAGCTTCGGATTGTCGATCGGGAAGCGCGACATGATCTCGACGGCGTTGCGAATCGGCGCCAGCGGATTGCGCAGCTCGTGCGCGAGGATCGCGAGGAATTCGTCCTTGTGCCGGTCCGCTTCCAGCAGCGCCGCCTCGGCGCGCGCGCGTTCGGCGATCTGGGCCTGCAGCGCCGAATTCGACGCGGCCAGCTCGGCGTTCGCTTTCTGCAAGTGCAGGTTCAGCGCTTCCAGCTCGCGATTCTTTTCCGCCTGCAGCGTCGTGTTGGCCTGCTCCAGCTGCTCGTTCGCTTGCTCGAGGCTGCGATTGAGCGTCTGCAGCTCCAGGCGCTGGCAATGCAGCTCGACCAGCACCGACACCTTGCTGCGCAGGATCTCCGGCACGACCGGGATCGACACGTAATCGACGGCGCCGAGCTTGTAGCCCTTGAGGCGGTCGAACTCCGTGTCATGCACACCCGTGATGAAAATGATGGGCGTGCGCTCGAAGCGCGGATGATCGTGGATCATCTCGGCGGTCTCGAAGCCGTCCATGCCCGGCATGCTGACGTCCAGCAACACCAGCGCGAACTCGTCCTTCATCAGGCGACCCAGCGCCTCGACGCCGGAGCGCGCAGTGATCAGGTTCTGGTCGAGCTGGCCAAGAATGGTTTCGTACGACAGCAGCCGCGCCGGCTGATCGTCGACCAGCAGGATGTTGACCTTGTCCGGGCGCGCGCGCGGCTGGCGCACGCCCTGCTCGGCCTTGTCACGACTGGCGCTCATGCAGTGCGTGCTACCGGTGCAGCCACATCCGTACCAACGACAACAGCTGCTCGGTGTTCACGGGCTTCGCGACGTAGTCGGAAGCACCGGCTTCCAGGCACTTCTCGCGGTCGCCCTTCATCGCCTTCGCCGTCAGCGCGATGATCGGCAGCAGCCGGAACTTCGGGTTATTGCGGATCCGCCGCATCGTCTCGTAGCCGTCCATCTCCGGCATCATGACGTCCATCAGCACCAGCGCCAGGTCGTCGGTCGCTTCGACCAGGTCGATCGCGTCCTGCCCGTTGGTCGCGCTGATCACCGCCATCTTGTGGCGTTCCAACAAGCTGTTGAGCGCGAAGATGTTGCGGATATCGTCGTCGACCACCAGCACCTTGCGATCCTGCAGCGGCTCGTCGGACTGGTGCAGCGTCTCGATCATGCGCTGCTTGGCGGGCGGCAGGTCGGTGATCACGCGATGCAGGAACAGCGCGGTCTCATCGAGCAGCCGCTCGGGCGAGCGCACGCCCTTCAGCACGATGCTCTTCGCCTTGAGCCGCAGCTCTTCCTCTTCGTCGGAAGACAGCTCGCGGCCGGTGAACACCACGATCGGCGTATCGCGCAGCCGCTCGTCCTGCTGGATGCTTTCCATCAGCTCGAAGCCGGTGACGTCCGGCAGGCGCAGGTCGAGCACGATGCAGTCGAACGACTTTTCCTTGAGCACGGCGAGCGCGTCGGCACCGCTGCCGACCGCCGTGATCTTGACGTCGTCGAAGCCGATCAGCTCGGCGATGCTCATCTGCTCGGTCGGATCGTCCTCGACGACCAGCAGCTCGCGAATGCGCGGCGAGGCGAATTCCTTGATGCGATTGAGCGCCGCCTCCAGACCCTCGGTGGTCGCCGGCTTGTTCATGAATGCGAACGCGCCGCGCTCCAGGCTGTACTGGCGCTCTTCCTCGACGGTGAGGATCTGCACCGGGATGTGACGCGTCGCGGTGTCGCGCTTCAACTGGTTGAGCACCGTCCAGCCGAGCATGTCCGGCAGGAACACGTCGAGCGAGATCGCCGTCGGGCGATGCTTGCGCGCGAGGCTCAGGCCTTCCATGCCGGTCTTGGCGACGATCGCCTTGAACTCCGTGTCGCGCGCGAGGTTGAGCAGCACCTTCGCGTAGTGCGGATCGTCTTCGATGATCAGCAGCACGCGGTCCTCGGGCTGCAGATTCTCGCGATCGTCGTTGAGCTCTTCGGCGCGTGCGGCCGGCAGCGCGATCGGCTGGAACATCTGCTTCGTTTCCTTGCGCCCGGGCTGCAGCGAGTTCTGCAGGTAGGCGGAGCCGATGTAGCCGATCGGCAGGTAGAGCGTGAACGTGCTGCCGGAGCCGGGCACGCTCGTCAGCTTCAGCTCGCCGCCGAGCAGGTGCGCGAGCTCGCGGCTGATCGCCAGACCGAGGCCGGTGCCGCCGTACTTGCGCGCAGTGCCGGCGTCGGCCTGCTGGAACGCTTCGAAGATGATCCTCTGCTTCTCCGGCGCGATGCCGATGCCGGTGTCCGTGACGGCGAACTCCACCACCGACACTGCCTGCTTGAGTGTCGGGTGATCCGGGCTCCAGCCGCTCTTCGCCAACCCGACGTGCAGCCGCACGCTGCCGTGCGAAGTGAACTTGAAGGCGTTCGACAGCAGGTTCTTGAGAATCTGCAGCAGGCGCTTCGAGTCGGTCGTGATGTGGCGGCCGACGCTGGCATCGAAATCCGTGACGAACGACAGCGTGCGCGCCTCGGCCTCGTGCCGGAAGTTGCGCTCGATCGTCTCGCGCAGGTGCGTGAACTGCAGATCCTCGGACTCGACGGTGACCGTGCCGGACTCGATCTTCGACAGGTCGAGAATGTCGCTGATCAGGTTCAGCAGGTCGGTGCCCGCGCCGTGGATCGTCTTGGCGAACTCGACCTGCCGCGGGCTCAGGTTGCTGTCGGCATTGTCCGCCAGCTGCTGGCCGAGGATCAGGATGCTGTTGAGCGGCGTGCGCAGCTCGTGCGACATGTTCGCCAGGAACTCGGACTTGTAGCGGGAGGTTAGCGCCAGCTCCGCCGCTTTCTCTTCCAGCGCGCGACGTGCCAGTTCGATTTCCTGGTTCTTGCGCTCCACTTCCGCGTTCTGCTCGGCGAGCAGGCGCGCTTTGTTGGCGAGCTCTTCGTTGGTCTGCTGCAGCTCTTTCTGCTGTGCCTGCAATTCGCCGGCGAGCTCCTGCGATTGTTTCAGCAGGCGCTCGGTGCGCATCGTCGCTTCGATCGTGTTGAGCACGACGCCGATGGAGCCCGTGAGCTGCTCGAGGAACGCCAGGTGCGAAGCGGTGAACTCGTGCATCGAGGCGAGCTCGATGACGGCCTTCACCTGGCCTTCGTACAGCACCGGCAGCGCGATGAGGTTGCGCGCGCGCGCTTCGATGAGCCCACTGCGCACGTGGACCGCCTCGCGCGGAATGTCGTTGACCAGGATGCGGCGCCCGTCCGCGGCGCATTGGCCGACCAGGCCTTCGCGCAGCGCGTAGCGGCGCTGCTCGTCCGCTTCGCCTTGCGTGTCGGCGTAGTTCGCGAGCTGCTTGAGCATCGGCCCGCGCTCGTCGAAGTCCATGATGTACACGATGCTCTGCTGCGCACTGACCAGCGGCGCCAGCTCGGCGAGCAGCATCTGGCCGACCGTCACGAGGTCGCGCTGACCCTGCATCATGCGGCTGAACTTCGCGAGGTTCGTCTTCAGCCAGTCCTGCTCGGTGTTGCGCTCCGTCGTGGCGCGCAGGTTGCCGATCATCGCGTTGATGTTGTCCTTGAGCTCGGACACTTCGCCGCGCGCGTCGACCTGAATCGACCGCGTCAGGTCGCCCTTGGTCACGGCCGTCGCGACTTCCGCGATGGCGCGCACCTGCGTGGTGAGATTCGCCGCGAGCAGGTTCACGTTCGCGGTGAGGTCTTTCCACGTGCCGGCGGCGCCGGGCACGTTCGCCTGGCCGCCGAGCCGGCCTTCGACGCCGACCTCGCGCGCCACCGACGTCACCTGGTCGGCGAACGTCGCGAGCGTGTCGGTCATGCTGTTGATCGTATCGGCGAGCGCGGCGACTTCGCCTTTCGATTCCACCGTGAGGCGCTGACGCAGGTCGCCGCCGGCGACGGCGGTCACGACTTTCACGATGCCGCGCACCTGGTTCGTCAGGTTGTTCGCCATCGTGTTGACGTTGTCGGTGAG
>CADEEJ010000223.1:7784-9032 GCA_902826315.1 uncultured Steroidobacter sp. | reverse complement strand
GTGAACGTGCCGATTCCCGTGCCGATGGCCTTCCACAGCTTCGGCGGCTGGAAGCGCTCGCTGTTCGGCGATCTGCACGTGCACGGGCCGGAGGGTGTGCGTTTCTACACGCGCGTCAAGACGGTGACTTCACGCTGGCCGACCGCGCTGCGCGGCGGAGCGGAATTCGTGATGCCGACGATGAAGTAGTGAGAGTACCGACTCGCATCTTTTGCAAACGTGCCGCGACGTGCGGTGCGGTGGTGGAACTTAGGACGCCGCTGCGCTCTTTAAGAGGCAGTCATTGAGGAGTCTTGAGCACTATGAAGCACATTGCACGTTGGGTACTGATTGCAACGATGAGTGCCGCTGCGGCGGCGTGCAGCATGAACGATGGGAAGGAAGGTCCCGCCGAGCGTACTGCGTCGAATGCCGGACGCGTCGTCGACGACAGCGTCATCACCGGCAAGGTGAAGGCTGCGCTCGTCGCCGATCCGACGACCAAGGCGCACCAGATCTCCGTCGAGACGTTCAAGGGCGTAGTGCAGCTGAGCGGCTTCGTGGACAGCAACGAAGCGCGCACGCGCGCCTCGCAGGTTGCCGGGAACGTCGAAGGCGTGAAGAACGTCAAGAACGATCTCGAACTGCGCAACTAATCGAGTTCGGAGCGATCGAGCCGGCGCGGGCAACCGCGCCGGCTCTTTTCTTTTGCGTCTTTTGCCCCGTGATTCAGTGGGGCAGTTGCACGTGGCCGGTTTTGTCTTTGTACTCGGCCTTCGGGTCGCGACCCAGTAGCAGCTTGACCCCGGCGACCAGGCTGTGTTCGTTCAGCCACACCTGACCCTTCTCGGGCTCGAAGCGCAGCAGCTGTAGCTTCGGATCGTCCTTGCCGCCTTCGAACCACGCCGCAACGAAGCGATTCCACAAGCGATCGATCGTCGCGCGGTCGGTGTCGCGCACCAGCTCGCCATGCAATGAGGCGAACACTTCGTGGCCCTTGGATGCGAAGTGCAGGACGGAGCGGTGCCGCTCGCCCATCTCGCGCACCAGATCCGTGTCCGTCGCGGTGAAGAACCAGATCGCGCCACCGTGCTCGGATTCGTCATCGAACTGGGCAGTCATCGGCTGACTGTGGCCTTCCTCGACGCCTGTCAGTCCGAGCATTACCGTCATGTCGGACTTCAACGCCTTCCAGAGTTTTTCGGTCAACTGTGCTTCGTCTGTCATCGCAGTCTCCTCGTCAACTACGAATCGAACGAAGCGGCGTCA
>CADEEJ010000223.1:0-7684 GCA_902826315.1 uncultured Steroidobacter sp. | reverse complement strand
GTCGGGAACAGTCGCCAGTCGCTTTCCACGGGTACGTCGCCGAACAGGAAACGGCTGCGCGCGAGACGTTGCTCCAGCTCGTCGAATGCTGCGTGGAGTTTGCGATGCTCGCGCTCGTAGACCACCTGCGACGTCGCCGTGCCCACATCGTAGACCCCATCGTTGACGCGCTTTGCGAGCCACTCGTTGAGCTCGTCGATACCGGGGCGCAACGGCTCCGGATAAAGCGTCACGTTGGCGTCGCCGCCGACCGAGTCCCACGCAGAGCCGAACATTCGCATGATGTCGGCGGACTCCGTGGATACGATCCGGCGCATCTTCCGGTCCCAGAGCACCGGCACACTGGCGCGGCCATCGTAGTTCGCGTCGGTTGCTTCGTAGGCGTCACGCAGCGTACGAAAGTTGTTCAGCGGATCCCCATACTCGCCGTTGTCGAACACCCAACCATCCGGTCCGCGCACCGGATGCACGGACGACATCGAAACCACGTCGCCGAGTTGCTTGATGCAGCGGGCGAGGACGGCGCGCGCCGAATACGGGCAGGCGTGCGAGATATACAGGTGATACCGGCCGCGCTCCGCGGGAAAGCGGCTCTGCGCATCGGCAGTAACGTACTCTTGAAAGCCGTGTTTTTTGCGGGCAGGTTTGGGGGTGTCCATGTCGATGCCGGGTTCTGGCGCAAGCTTCGGAGTGCCGGGGCGGTCGATTGTGCGCAAACTTGCGCCATCAGAGAAGGGAGAGCTTCGATGCTGAAGTTGTACGACTACCTGCCGTCGCAGAACGGCTTCAAGATCCGCCTGCTGCTGCAACACCTCGGGCAGCCGTACCAGCACGTGCCGGTTGCGATCTTCCAGGGCGAGTCGCGCACGCCGGAATTCCTCGAAAAGAATCCGGTCGGTGCGATCCCGGTGCTCGAGCCGCAGCCCGGCGTCTACATCGCGGAGTCCAATGCGATCCTGTGCTACCTGGCCGAGGGCACGGCCTATCTGCCGTCCGAACGGCTCGCGCGGGCGCGGGTGATGCAGTGGCTGTTCTTCGAGCAGTACTACGTCGAGCCGACGATCGGCACGCTGCGCTTCTGGGTGCTGACCGGGAAGGTAAAGGCGAACGAAGTGCTCGCAGCCGCGAAGCGGAGTGCGGGCGAGCGCGCACTCGATGCGTTGGAGCGGCACCTGAGCCGGCATCCCTTCCTCGCGAACGACAGCTACTCGATCGCCGACATCGCCGTGTTTGCGTACGGCCACCTCGCGGCCGAGGGGCACTTCGACCTGGCTGCGCGGCCGGCTTTCGTGCGTTGGATCGAGCGCGTGAAGGGGCAGTCGGAAAAGCTGCCGCCGATCTACCCGTACACGCCGGACGCTATGGCGTGACGCGCTTGAAGGGATACTCGACGCGCCGGGGCTTGCCGTCGCGTCCCGGCCCTTCGATGGCCGCGAGCAGCGAGCCGTCGGCCTGACGTGCGTAGACGACCTTCTTCGGGAAATCGTGCTGCGGATTCTCGAACACGGCCTCGCCGTTACGCAGTGACGTCAGCTTGAACGCCGTCTCCGTCTGCTTCGACGGACTCGCGATGTAGAGGATGTCGCCGTTCGGCTCCTGCCGCAGCAGCGTGAACTCGTATTCGCGCACCTTGCCGGCCTGGACGTTGCGCGCCATGCCCATCATCAGACCGCCGGCTGGCGCCAGCCACTGCTCGTCGACCAGTCGGTCGCCCTGCTCGATGCGCCAATGGCCCGCAAGCCACGCAAAGTCCTGCAGCGTCGGCTTCGCGACCGGAGCCTGCGCGTGCGCCGCGGCTCCCAGCAAGACGATCGCGAGCGGCAACAGCAACTTGGACATGATGAGTCCTCCTGTTTTGGCATACATTACAGAAATGAGCTGGAACTCGCTGCTGGTGCTGGTCTTGATCGTGCTGTCCGGCTTCGCGGACTCGCTCGGCTTTGTATACGCCGCGAAGATCTGGCAGGCGGAGCGGCTCTCGTGGCCCGACGTCGGGCGCGCCGCGCTCGGCTGGACGCTCGGCATCACGATGTACGTGATCGCGTTGAAGTACATGGCACGGCTCGGCGTCACCTCGGCGGAGATCCAGACAGCAGTGTGGTTCGCGATGACGATCATCGGCGTCGTGATTTTCAGCGGCCGGTTCTTCACCTGGCCGCGTCTGGAACAGGTCGTCGCGACGCTGGTGCTGGTCGGCCTCGGCTGGTTGCTGGTGCGGACGGGTGAATGATCCTGTAAGCATTGCAACCTCAAGGTCTGCAGTCCGCGAGCGAATGCCCGCCGGCATATATACGGAGATTCAGCGCGCGCGCAGCGTTAGGATGTGACGCACAACGCGAACAACGCGAACCAAGGGAAGGACGACCGGGGCCAGGTCCATGATCATCGCGGACGTGCTGCTGTTCGTGCGAATCGCCGAGACGCTGAGTTTCAAGGATGCCGCGAAACATCTGGGCATCTCGCGCTCGCAAGCGAGCAAGCGAATCGCGGCGCTGGAAGTCGAGCTCGGCACGACACTCATCTATCGCAGCCCGCGCAGTATCAGCCTGACTAGCGCCGGCGAAACGCTGTTCGCACACTACCGCCGCATCTTCGACATGATGGAAGAAGCGCGGCTCGCCGTGGAGCACCTGACCAACGCGCCGATCGGGCGGCTGCGCTTCAGCGTGCCGACGTGTCTTGGCTCCGGCCTCCTGCCGAAGTTGTACAGCGAATTTCTGCCGCGCTATCCAGGCGTCGTGCTCGATGCGCACACATCGGAGACCTGCGTCGACATTGTCGCGGGCGGCTACGACGTCGCGATTCGTGTGGCGCAGCGGCTGAACGACTCGACGCTGACGGCGCGCAGGCTTGCGACCTCACCACTGGTTCTCGCCGCGTCGCCTGCGTACCTGCGCGAGCGCGGCACGCCGTCGCATCCGGCCGAGCTGGCCCGGCATCGATGTCTCGGCTTGCAGCGGCCAAAGCAGCCGAATGCCGCATGGTATTTCCGTGCTGCGAACGAGCGGTTCAGCGTGCCGATCGATTTCTGGGCCGCGTCAGACACCAATCTTGCGTTGGTGCGTGCCGCCTGCAGCGGCCTGGGCTTCGTCTATCTGCCGCTGGGTGTCATCGCCAACAAGCTGCAGCAGGGCGCGCTGCAGGTCGTGCTGCCGGAGTTCTGCAGAGGCATCGAGGTAGGGATCTACGCCGTGCACGCCGGCCGCACACCCACGAAGAACGCTGCAGTGTTCATCGATTTCGTGCGCGAGGCGTTACCGACGTTCGACGGTATCGAGTGCGCCCGCCGCTCGCTCACGAATCGACCGCTGGCGGCTTCCAACGAAAGGGAAATAGCTTGTCCGGTACGTGCCGGCGGTCATTGATCTTGCGGATCGCGCGCACCAGGTCGGCGGGGCGGCGTGCCGGTGCGGCGGCCGTGCCATTCTCGGCGGTACGGATCTTCAGTCCGCAGCGATTGACGCTCTGAAGCGCAGCGTCGAAAAGCCCCAGCGTCTGGTTCTCCGGATCGTCGTCCTTGGCGAGCTCGTTACCGCGGAGCACTGCGTCCCATGCTTCGAACACCTGATGCGTGCGCCGATACTCCGCCTCGCTGAGCTCGATGCGCATCATCGCCTGATCCGCGTGCTTGCTGTCGCGCGCGAAAGCCTGCATCAACTCGTCAGGCACTCGCCCGAAGCGCGCGGCGCCGCCTTGCTTCGTTGCGCCGAGCGCTTCGTACGCGGGCTTCTGGCCGTCGAGCGTCGTCCACATGACGAAGGTGGCGACGTTGTCCTGCGCAGCGAAGGTCAGAAAGTATCGATGCGTCTGCAGCCTCGACCACGACGACTGCTCGCCAGCCAGCGAATCGCTGCGGCGGCTCGCAAAACTTTCATCCGTGTAGCTCGTGATTTCCCAGCTGCTCGTGCCGGCGGGGAACAGGTCGTTGCCGCGCGGGGTCTGGAACTCGATGCGCTTCGGAGCGCGGCGGGGCACGAGTTGGAAGCGGACCTGCGCGACGGTATCGAAATCCTCGGGGCGGCCCGCACCGTTGACGGTCACCACGTTCGCCCAGCCGTCCGCGCCGAAAGTCACGAGCATCGGTTGCGGCTCGGTCGCGCTGACCAGACGCCATGTGCCGATGACTTCCAACGGACACGCGAACGCGGGCGCGCACGCGGCGGCAGCCAATGCCGCCGCCGCGCAACGCGCCCGCAAGCTGCGACCGAATGAGCGCTTCACGCGCCCGTCAGCGTCCATGTGGTGTTGGCGCCGTCGGTGTCTTTGGGGAACTTGTCGCCTTTCTTGAGGAAGATGACGACGTTGGCGTTGCGGTTGGAACGATACGGTCCGGGTGCCGAGCACGTGGTGCCGCTGGCACCGCTCGCTCCGACGGGTCTTGCGGTTTCAGACATGGTAGGCACTCCTCAGTAATGATTTCTTCAAGGTGAACTTCGATCCGGCACGTGCCGCGCGGCATTGCGCCGCGCCAGCTCGCGAAAGTACTCGTACGGTATGCGCGCGACGTCGTTGCGCTCGGAGATGTCGTCCTGCAGCCCCCAGTCGAGGTCGTAAGCCACGAGTGTCTGCGTGCAGCGGTTGATCTCTTCCGTGGCCTGCTTGACCAGCAGGATGTTGTCCATGGAGATCTCGGGGTAGAGCAGCGCGTTCTCGCGAACGCGCCGCTCCCACGTTTGCAGCACCGCGAGCGCGCGGTCGTACTGCGGCTTGCTGATCGACAGCCGCAACAGCACGTCTGCGGGCTTGCGAGACTCGCTTACGAAGCGCTCGTAGACGCTCGCCGGTACCGGCCCGAACACCGGCTGCTGGCGCTCGCCGGCGTAGATGCCGAACGCACCGACGTCCGTCTCGTCCGCGGCAGTCCTCTGCAGCATTACGAACGTCGGTCCACTGCGGTCGTAGAACACGTCCGTCTGCCCGGCCAGGATCATGTAGTACTGCGTGGGCGAGCGCGGTCTCTGGTTCTCCTGCTCGCACACGTTCGCGGCGAGCAGGAGCGCCGGTGCGTTCGCCAGTGCGAGCACCACGAGCCTTAGCGCGAGGCCGAAAGGTCCGACATTGCAACGTCTCATACGCGCCTCGCTCTCAGACGATCTTGCGGTAGCCGTACAGCTGGTGCTCCTTGTCGATCTCGGCTTGCAGCTTCAGGTTGTCCTGGAACTGCTGCTCGAACGACTTCGGCGGATCGGCCCACGAGATGTGCTGCAGCACCGTCATCTTGCTGGCCAGCGGCGCGACGTGCGTCCAGCGATTGATCGCGTCGTTGATGATGCGCAGCTTGCCGGTGTGCGAGTCCGGATCCAGGTCGAACTTGACGTGGTTGTGCCGGAACAGCGCGAACCGCAGCGTTTCGATGTCGTACGCATCGCCTGTCAGGAAAGTCCAGCCGGGCAGCAACGCACCGTGCATTCGTGCAAACGACTTGAGCGCGGCCGGGTCGTCCTCGTGCGGCTTGAGCGTGATCGAGTACATGAACAGGTCGCGCCCCATGCGCGGCGCCAGCGCCTGGTGGATTTCCACCAGCCGGCTGGTGATCGCGGGGCAGAACCCCTCGCAGTGGGCGTACATCATGTTGATCAGCACTTGCCTGCCCTTGACGAGGTCCTCGTAGAAACGAACCTCTTTGCCCTCGTGCGTACGCAGTGCGACGTTGGGAATGAGATCCGCGCCGTTGCAGACCTGCGGAGCCGCCGGCGAGGCGCCGATGCCGGCGAGGCTGGAGAACAGTTCGCGCCTCTTGATTGGAGTAGTCATCAGACGAGCCCTCCCTTCTGCGCATCCGTGTACTGAGGTGCCAGGCCGGCGAGCATGCGACGCTCGTCGATCTCGCGGCGCTTGCGCGACAGCTCCTCGACCGAATCCACGATGTCCCAGCGCACCATCATGAAGGCGTCCTCATGATTCATGTTGTGGCAGTGGATCAGGTAGCGCCCGACGAAGTCGCGGAAACGCATGCGCAGGACGACGCGATGCTGCGGCGGCAGCGGGTAGACGTCGCGACGGCCGAGCTCTTCCGGCAGCAGCGGCACGTCCTGGAATACGTCCGGGTTCTGACTGGTGCGTACCCGCCTCGACAGGATGCGGCCCTCCTCGAAGTGGATGTGCACCGGATGCAGCCAGTTGCCCGCGGCGACATCGTTGGCGAGCGTCCATTCCTCGGCGGTGCCCTTGAGGATGGCGTGGTCGACGCGGTTCGCATCGAACTCCAGCCCGTTGATCAGGAAGCGGCCGCCGACCAAGGTGAAGTTCCACTGGAACGACGCGTCCGGAACGATCGGGTCCGGGAACGTCGTGAGCACCGCGGGGAGCGCCGGCGTGTCCGCCGGGAACCACGGCTCGCGATTCACGACGTCGAAGCGCATCAGCACGTTGCCGATCGGCAAGCCCGGTGCGGGATCGGCGACTGCGACGCCGACGTTCTGCGCGACGTTCTCTTTCAGGTATACGGAGGTGCCGGCCGGGAACGCCGAGAAGTCGATGACCACATCGAAGCGCATGGCGACGAATACATCGAGCGTGCGATTCGTGAGTGTCACGGGCGACTGCAGGAAGTTCGCATCGGCCGCGACGATCGTGATCGCTCCCTGCGTGCCGTCCGGGCGGATCAGGCTCAGGTTCCAGGTCTTCGCGGGGCCGGTGTTAAGGATGCGGAAGCGGTACTTGCGCCGGCGTACCGTGAGCTTCGGCTGGATCTTGCCGTTGACGACCCACTTGTCGCCGCCGGGTGCGCCGTTGCCGACCACCTGGAACACTTCGTTGCGGCCGTTCGCCGCTGCGCAGAAGCGCTTGTCGGTGAGGATCAGCGGAATGTCCGTGACGCCGTAGTAGCCGGGCAGCCGCAGCGAGCCGGGTGTCGCGAGCTCGTGGCCGGGATCCTTGCTGTCGTACACGATGTACATGCCGTTCAGGCCAAGGTAGTTGTTGTTGGCCGTGAAGGCGGCGCGGTGATCGTGGAACCAGAACGTGTGCATCGCCTCGCGCGGATCGCCGATGCCGCCGAAGTCGTCGATGCCGGCGTACGCGTTGGCGTAGTGGTTGTCCTTGAAGAACCCGGTCGGGAAGAAGTCGCCGGCGAAGCCGTCGCTCTCCGAGCCCGTGTGGCCGTTGTGCAAGTGGACCGTGATCTCGTTGATGCCGAACGTGGTGTTGGGCGGCGTCGGCGGCAGGTTGTTCACGAACCGCACGATCGAGGGCACGCCGTAGACGTTCAGCGGCGTCGGCGCCGGATACTTGCCGTTGAACGTCCACATGTAGGACGGCAGCAGATCGGTGTGATGCTGATGCAAGGCCGGTGCTGCAACCATGCGGTACTGGAGCAGCGGGAGGAATTGCTCCCAGCGCTGATGCGCATCGCGCGCTGCTTCGCCGGCGCCCGTGTTGGCAGCTTTGGTGGGGAAAGGATTGAGGATCTGTGGCAACGCCGGCTGCGGCACCGGCAAGGCATCCAGGAACGGCCGCGTCGGTGGGCTCACGGGGGCCACCGTTCCGCACAGCACCGGCTGTGCGAGCGGCGGCGGCGCGCCTTGCGCGAGCACCAGCGACTGTTTCGAAGTCAGAACAGCGGCTGCACCGAGCAGCGCGCCGGTCTTGAGCACCGTTCTGCGGTCCAGTCCATCCTGCGCGGCCGATTCCTGCTCGGGCTCGCGACTCGAGTCTTCATTGCTCATATCCCCAAACCTCCATT
>CADEEJ010000222.1 GCA_902826315.1 uncultured Steroidobacter sp. | reverse complement strand
GAGCCGAAGTCGCGCAGGATGTCGTCGCGCGAAACGTCCGCCAGCTCACGCGGCAACATGAATGGATCGCCGACCTCGTTCGCGTTGGCGCCGCGAGCGAGTCGTTGCAGCGCGCGTTGCGCGTCGGCATCGACGGCTGTGTGGTGGTCGGGATTGAAATAGACGTGCCGTAGTGCGTAGAGATCCGGCGTCGTGTAGGCATCGCGATGCGTGTCGAAGTATTCGCGCAGCTCGGCTTCGGCCGGCTCCGCGACGACCGCGAGATCGTCGCTCACGAACGCCATCTTCTGCGCGAGACGTCGGCGCACGATGACGTCGTCACGATCGAGTCCGAGGCGCACTGCTTCGCGCGCCAGCACTTCCTCGTCGATGCGCTCGTCGATCAGTCCCCGCAGTTCTTCGGCTGTCGGCCTGCGTTGTGCCTGCGATTCCCAGAACGCCGCGAGTTGCGCGACTTCGCCGGCAGAGATGCGGATCTCAGCCTGCTCCGACTGCTTCTGGCGCAGCGCAGTGACCGCGAACAGCAGCGCGCCGATGAGTACGAAATGCAGCAGCGGCTCACGGACCGCCGCGCGTAGGAAGTTCAACGAGAGTCTCCCGCGTCGTCAGCGCTGCGGAACGTACCAGATCGGCGAGCTCCAGGCGCGCTCCTGGATCGTCTTGGCGAGCTTCGGGTTCGGCTCGACGCCGGCGCGCATCGCATCCCACGTCGACCAGCGGCACGACGGATTCTCTAGCACGCGGACGTAGTAGAACGCGCGCTGCCGTGCGTCGAACGTCGGGTCGGACCATAGCGCGCGCAGCTCGACGGCGCCCTTGTTCTCGCTCACCGCGCAGGTACGTAGATCGACGGTTGCGCCGTTGTCTGCGCAGCGATGCGTCTGACTGTCCGGTGTGAGCCCGTCGGAGCATGCGACGTCGAACACGCGCTCCTGGGCTTTGCCGTCTTCGACCCAGCCCTTGACGATCTGCACGCGTTGCAGCCAACCGGCATGTGGATCGCGCAGCGCCCACGCAAGGAATTGCGGTGCGCGGGCGCCTCGCTGGAGCAGATCGCCTCCCATCGGCACGCCGCGCGCATAGACATGCGACACCATGTCATGGCGATTCTGGATGTCGTTCGGCAACTCGTAGCCGGCGAAGAAGCGAACGCGCATGCGCGGCCCGGAGGTCGCGAACGTCTCCTTGCGGCGCAAGGCCGCGAAGATCGACTCGCGCGTGTTTTCCTCGGCCCACACGCCCGTGAGACCCGACGCGCCCCAGGTCTGGTAGCGCGCGGCGTTGTTCTGCGGCTCGTAGTTGTCCCACGTTTTCCCGGCGGGCGGCACGGAGCCGCGCTGCTCCGGCTTGCCGTCGAGAATGCCGACCTTGCTGAAGTAGCGGCTCTCTTCGAACGCCCCCGCGGCGTTGTGCGTATCGCTCGCGCCCACGAATCCCATGCGATAGGGATTGAAGCCCTGCGCCTGCTCGAACTCCAAGCCGGCCTTGAGCGCATCGCGCACGTAGCCGCCGGAGAATTTCGTCACCTTGGTCGGCGAGCCGATGTACGTGTCCATGATCTCGAACGAAGACCACTCGTCGTTCGGCGACAGCGACGGATGCGTCTCCGAAGTGCCTTTGACCTGCGTGATCTCGGCGAGAGGCTCGTTGCGCGTGCGCAGCTCCGCGTAGCTGCGATCCATCGGCCGGCCGTCGAACTGCACGCGCTGGAACATGCGCCCGTCGCTGCCGTTCGAGTTATGCGGAATCGCGAGGACCTCGATGCCCTGCTTGCGCTGCTGGTCCATCCAGCGCCACAGCTCTTCCGGATTCTGCGAGTCGAGCGCGGTGAACGGCAGGTCCGGCGAGCGCGCGCCCGCGAAGATCACGTTGCGATGCAGGTTCTGGCCGTCCGGCGCGGAGGTAAATTCATAGCCGCGGAACGTGGTGAACTTGCCGGGCACGTAGTGACGCTCGGCGGAGTCGACGATCGTGCGCCACGCCGAGCGTGAAGTGTCGAGGTCCTTCAGCTCCGGCAGGTATTGCCCGGATCGCAGGCTCGTGCCGAATCTCTGGAACGCCGCATTGATCTTCTCGCGGTCGGCGCTGAACAGATCGGGCGCATACGGCACCTTGGAAAGCGGATGCTTGGGATCGTGCATCGCCGGCAGGATGCCGAGATACTCCGAGTGATCCGTCACCGCCAGAAAATCGAGCGGCGCGTCGGTCAGCCGCACGTCGTAGCCGGCGGCGTGCTGAATCGATTCGCCCTTCGCGTAGCGGTACGCGTCATCCGGCGTGGCACGCACGTTGAAGATGTAGGCGTCGAAAGACAGCTTCGTGTGCACGTGCAGGTCGCCGAAGTACGCGTTGCGATCGCGGTTCTGCGCGGCCGCGCCGGTTGCAAACAGCGCAGCGACGATTGCGCTGCTCAGCAGCTTGTAGTTCTTCATAGATTTCTCCGGAACAGGGCGATCAACCGTTCCCAGTGCCGCTCGGCACCGGCTTTGTGATACATCCCCTCGCGCTTCGGGAACACGAAGCCGTGCTGGGTATCGGGATACGTCTCGATGCGATAGCGCACCGGCGTCGTGCGCAGATGCGCATCGAGCGCAGCGATCATTTCCGGCGGCGCATACGAGTCGGTCTGTGCGCAGCCGACGTACAGCTCGCCTTTGATCGCCTCGGCGTAACGATGCGGCGAGTCCGGCTCGTCAGTGCACAACCGCACGCCGTGAAACGAAGCGGCAGCCGCGACGCGGTCCGGATGCTCGGCCGCGGCCCAGAATACGAACGGCCCGCTCATGCAATAACCGACGACACCGATCTTGTCGGCGCGCGCTGCTTCCTGGCCGGCGACGAACTTCAGCATCGCGGCCGTATCGGTGAGGATCTTGGTGCGGTCGAGCGAATGCATGTGCTCGAACATGATGCGGCGCGCGTCGTCGCCCGTGCCCATGCGAAAGGCGCGGTCGCGCCGGTAGTAGAGGTTCGGCAGCACGACGCAATAACCGACGGAGCCGAGGCGCCGCGCCATGTCGTGCAGCTCGCCGCGCTTGCCCGGCGCATCCATGTAAAAGAGCACAACTGGATGGGGGCCGCCTTCTTCGGGGTGCGTGACGAACGTGTTCATCGCGCCGTCGGCGGTCTGGATATCGAGCTCGCGGTCGATCATGCGGTCCCCCTCCTGCCCGCGCTATTGAAACACGAGCGCCAAAGTTATAAACAGCGGGGCCTCATGTCACTGTGCAGAAAACCCGAGGTCCCGATGCGTCTCGCGCCGATTCTCATGACCACGTTCTGTGCGCTCGCTTGCACTGCCGGTCTCGCGGCGAACAATCAGGCCGTGCCGGACGCCGCTCGGCTCAAGTCGATGGAAGCTCGCTTCGCGCCGGTCGACGTGCGGGTCGACGTTTCCTATCTGCCCGCCGAAGAGCGTGCCGCCCTGGTGCGGCTGATCCAGGCCTCGCAGCTCATCGATGCACTGTTCGTCCGGCAGCGCTCGGCCAGCAACGAATCGACGCTGCTGCAGTTATTGGCGGACGAAACACCGCTCGGGCGCTCGCGCCTGAGCTATTTCCTGCTGAACAAAGGCCCCTGGTCGGAGCTGGACGAGGACCGGGTGTTCGTGCCGGGTGCCGGTGCCAAGCCGCCCGGCGGCAACTTCTATCCCGCCGGCGCGACGCGTGAGGAAGTCGATGCCTGGATGAAAACGCTGCAGGGCGCGCAGCACGCGGCCGCGACGGGTTTTTTCACGACGATACGCCGCACTCCGGAAGGCAAGCTGACGACCGTCCCTTATGCCCTGGAATATCAGGGCGAGCTGGCCGAGATGGCGCGCCTGTTGCGCGAGGCCGCGGCGCTGACCAGGCAGCCGACGCTGAAGTCGTTCCTGGAAAAGCGCGCCGACGCGTTCGTGAGCAACGATTACTACGCGAGCGACGTGGCATGGATGGAGCTGGACGCGTCGATCGAGCCGACGATCGGGCCGTACGAGGTGTACGAGGACGAGTGGTTCAACTTCAAGGCGGCGTTCGAATCCTTCATCGCGCTGACCGACCGGGAAGCATCGACGAAGCTCGATCGCTTCAGCAGCGAGCTGCAGGACCTGGAGAATCATCTGCCGATCGAGCCGCAGTTCCGCCGCTCCAAGCTCGGCGGCTATTCGCCGATTCGCGTCGTCAACGTCGTGTTCGCTGCCGGCGACGGCAACCACGGCGTGCAGACGGCGGCGTTCAACCTGCCGAACGACGAGCGCGTCGTCGCCGCGAAGGGCTCGAAGCGCGTGCTGCTGAAGAATTTCCAGCAGGCGAAGTTCGAGCAGGTGCTGCTGCCGATCGCGAAGCAGGCGCTGGCGGCCGGCGATCAGCGCGACGTCGCGTTCGACTCGTTCTTCACGCACATCCTGATGCACGAGCTGATGCACGGCCTCGGCCCGCAGACGATCAAGGTCGGCGGCCGCGACACGACCGTGCGCCAGGAGCTGAAGGAATTGAACGGCCCGCTGGAGGAAGCGAAGGCGGACATCTCCGGGCTGTGGGCCTTGCAGTACCTGATGGACAAGGGCGTGATCGACAAGAAGCAGGAGCGCAGCATGTACGCGACGTTCCTCGCTTCGACGTTCCGCACGCTGCGCTTCGGCTTGAACGACGCGCACGCGAAGGGCATGACGCTGCAGGTCAACTATCTGCTGGATCACGGCGCCATTCGCATCGACAAGGACGGACTGTTCTCGCTCGATCTCGCGAAGACCAAGAAGGCGGTCGCCGGGCTGACGCACGACATCATGACGCTGCAGGCCCACGGCGACTACGCCGGCGTGAAGCAGCTGCTGGAGCGCATGGTGGTGATCCGGCCGCAGGTTCAGCACGTGATCGACCGGCTCGCGACCGTGCCGGTCGACATAGCGCCAAAATTTGTCACGGCAGCCGAGCTGACACGTCAGGACTGAGCCGCGATGCGCATCGGACGTCGCGATTTCACCCGGTTGTCCGGCGCTGCGATGCTCGCAACGCTGGCGCCGGGCTGCGCCAGTCTTCCTGAGGACTCGAAGATGTACGGATTGATCGGCAAGGCCACCTGTGTGCCCGGAAAGCGCGACGCGTTCGTCGCGATCCTGCTCGAAGGCGTCGGCAGCATGCCGGGCTGCCTGAGTTATGTAGTCGCGCGCGATCCGCAGGATCCGAACGCGATCTGGATCACAGAAGTGTGGGACAACAAGGAGAGCCACGCGGCGTCCCTGAAGTTGCCGGCCGTGCAGGCGGCGATCGCCAAGGGCCGGCCTATGATTGCGAGTTTCGGCGAGCAGATCGTCACCGAGCCCGTCGGCGGTCACGGGCTCGCCAAGGCCGGTTAGTCTCCTTCCGAAAGTCAGGGCGGCGCCTGCCGTTCCGGCAGTACTGGCTGCAGCGGCAGCTGCGCAGACTGCTGGGCATGAACCGCCCTGTGAACATCTGCACTTCCACGCTTGCTGGGTTCGGCCTCGATGACGCGCTGAAGCTCGCGGCAGCCGCCGGCTATCGAGGCATCGAGCTCCGCGTTCACGGCAACGGTCACGTCAGCCTGCAGGAGCTGCAGCACCGCTGCGACGACATCAAGCGACAGGTCGAACTACAGGGGCTCGAGCTGTGCGTCTACAACACGTACTTCGGAGTCAATGAGCCCGGCGCGATCGACGCGATGATCGACGTCTGCGCGCGCACTGGCGTGCGCTACTTCCGTGTGACGTTGCCCGTCGCGGGCGTTGCCGCGGTTCGCAACCTCGGCACGGACCGCGCAGTCGTGCCCTCGTATCGCGAGGGAGTGCCGGCAGCGGAAATCCTGCGTCACGTCCGCCGCACGCTGCAGCACCTCGCCCGTCGCACGAAGCTCGCAGGCGTGTGTGCGCTGCTGGAAATTCACTGGGGCACGGTGATGAGCAGCTTCACCAGCGCGCATGCGTTGGTGCGCGATCTCGATCCGGAGGCGATCGCGATCACGTTCGATCCCGCGAACATGGTCATCGAAGGCAAGGAGGATTGGGAATACGGCCTGGACCTGCTGCGCGGTCACGTGGCGAACGTGCACATCAAGAACGCGTCGTGGGTGCGGCGCGACGGCCATTGGACCTGGCAGTGGGACGGCCTGCAGCAGGGCATGGTCGAATGGCCGCAGCTGTTCCGCTTGCTGGCTGCGCGCGGCTATCGCGGCATGCTCGCGATGGAAGACTTCCTTGTGCCGCGCTCGTATGAAGCAGCGCTGGAGCACATCAACGCCTCGCATCGCGAAGTTGCACTGTTGCTCGCAGAGAGCGGGGCGCGTCGCGCCGCATGACTCAAGTGACGGAGCGCGCGCTGCTGGTCATCCTGGCAGCGTTGATGGCTTTCGGGCCACTGTCGATCGACATGTACCTGCCGGCCTTCGCGGCGATTGCGGCCGACTTCGGCGTCTCGACGGCGCGGGTCGAGTTGTCGCTGGCATCGTTCTTTGTCGGGCTTGCGCTGGGGCAACTGCTGCACGGAGCGCTCTCCGATCGCTTCGGACGGCGACCGGTCGTGCTGTTCGGCCTCGGCCTTTATGTGCTTGCATGCGTCGCGTGCGCACTCGCGCCATCGGTGGAGTTCCTGGTCGGCGCCCGCTTCGTGCAGGCACTGGCGGCATGCGCCGGGATCGTCGTGTCGCGCGCGGTGGTACGCGACAAGTTCGAGCCGCGCGAAGCCGCTCGCGTATTTTCGATGCTGATGCTCGTGATGGGTGTCGCGCCGATTCTTGCGCCTGTCATCGGCAGCATTGTCAGCGCTGTCCTGGGCTGGCGTGCTCTGTTCGTCGTGCTGGCAATCTTCGGCCTGCTCGCGGCGCGCGCGGTGTACGTGAAGCTTCCGGAAACGCGAGTGCCGAATTCGACCAGGCCCTCAGTGCTGCGGGTGTTGGCGGACCGTGCGTTCGTGCGCAATGCCGTCGCCGGTGGCACGGCATACGCGGGCATGTTCGCGTACATCACGGGTGCGCCGTTCGTGTTCATCGAGGCGTTCGGGCTTTCGCCGCAGCAGTTCGGCTTGCTGTTCGGCGCGAATGCAGTGGCGCTGATCGCGAGCTCGCAGCTCAATCGTCGATTGCTCGTCCGGTGGGACATGCAACGCATCCTGCGTTGGGCGTTCCCGGCGCTGGCGGTCGCAGGCACGCTGCTCGCCGCGAGCGCGTACTTCCGCTGGGGCTTCTGGGGCCTCGCGGCGCCTTTGTGGCTGTACGTTGGAATCCTCGGCATGACGTATCCGAATACGACAGCGTCCGCGATGCAGGCGCATGCCGCGAATGCCGGTGCCGCGTCTGCATGGCTGGGCACGATTCAGTTCACCGTCGCCGCCTGCGCGGCAGCACTGGTGAGCCATCTGCATGACGGCTCGGCGCTGGCGATGGCCGCCGTCGTTGGCGGCTGTGCGGTCTCGTCCTGCCTCGTGTTCTGGTTGCGTAAACCGCAGGCATTTCAGCGTATTCAGGCACAGTTCACTCGTTCCTGATAGCTTTCCCCGACCACGCGAAGGAGTCGGAGAGATCGCCCATGAGGAACGTGCTGAGCGCTGTCGTTGCAATGTCATTGAGCGCGTGCACCGCGAACGGCTTGCCTTATCCCGAGCATCCCGCCAGCTCGCTGGTCGTGGACCAGGTCGCGAAGGTCACGATCTTCCGCTCCAACGACACGTTGCTGTACTCGGCACGCACCGCCCGGCTCGCGATGGACGGCGAGCGCGCGGGCAGGCTCGCGACCGGTGGCTTCAGAACGTTCAAAGTCCAGCCCGGCTCGCACACCTTCGTGGTGAAGATGTGGGATGCGCCCGGCACGTGCGAGCTCGTGGTCGACATTCAGCCGGGCGTCGAATACTTCTACGAAGTCGCCCCGCGGCCGCCGACTGTTGCAGCGGCGACGCCTGGCGCGCTGCTCCTCGGCGCGTCGCCCTCGGCGGTGCTGTTCGGCCGCGGCGTGCAAGCTTCGCAGTCGTCGGGCAAGCAGTGCGACGGAGCTTTTTCGATCGTGCCGATCGAGCGCGCAGAAGCGCTGCCTAAAGTCGCAGCGCTGCGCGCCTCGAGCTAGAAATCCGAACGCAAGATTCGGAGCGTACCGCGACCTCCAAGCTCGCAGACTGGCGCCTGCCCACTGCAAGCGAGGAGATCGATCATGTCGAGAGAGGATGACAACAAGGCCATCGTCGGCCGCTGGTTCACGCATTTCTGGGGCAAGGAGTACGACGCCGCCATCGTCGACGAGCTCGCCGCTCCCGACATGCTGCTGCAATATTCCCTGCACGAGCCGCGTCGCGGCCGCGACGACATCAAGGCTTTCATGAAGGACTTCCGCAAGGCGTTCCCGGACCTGAACTTCTGGGGCACTGCGGACCTGATCGCGGAAGGCGACTACGTCGTCGGCCGTTGGGAAGGTGGCGGCACGCACACCGGCCCGGCGTTCGGCGACTTCCTGGTCGGCGCGCTGCCCACGAGCACCGGCCGGCGGATGAAGTTCACCGGCACGACCGTGCTGAAGGTGCAGAACGGGAAGATCGTCGAGGAGATCGGGCTGGACGACGGCGTCACCGCGCTCCAGCAGCTCGGTCTGATTCGCGTCGCGTAACGCCGATGCTATCGCCACCGCCGGCGCGAGCTGGCGGTGGTTCTGCGACTCGCTACGCGAACACTGGCCGGAAGAAACTGCGCTCGTAGCTCAAGAAGCACTGAGTCTCGCGGTAGTAGCGCATCGCCGCCTGGCAGTCGGCATCGACCGCGGCCTTCTGTCTGTAAATCTCATACTCGGCAAGCGAAGGAAACGAAAACAGCGCGAGCGCTACGTTGCTCGTGCCCTCGCTCGGCATGAAGTAGCCGTGATGCTTGCCGCCGAGCTTCTCGACGAGCGGAATCCACATGCGCGCGTAATTCTCGAACTCCGCGAGCTTGAGCGGATCGACGATGTAACGCAGGTAGCAAGTCACCATGGCGGGTCTCTCGGCGCGTGGCGGCGATGTTGGTGGGCCTGGCAGGACTCGAACCTGCAACCAAGGGATTATGAGTCCCCTGCACTAACCATTGTGCTACAGGCCC
>CADEEJ010000221.1:6627-9100 GCA_902826315.1 uncultured Steroidobacter sp. | reverse complement strand
CGCCATCGCCCTGCCACAGTTCCACCCTTCTTACGGCACAATCCGCGCCCAAAATGCGCCGTGCGGGCGGCGAATGAGGGGCTTCCATGGGCGAGACGGCTGAGCGGATTCGGCGCGGGTTGCGGGCGGCATTCGGACAGGTCTCCTGGCAACCGCCGCAGTGGGTCTCCAGGACCGCGTCCTTCGTGCACGATCACGGTGCCGCTGCCGCCAGCTCGGCGCGGGCCAATCCGCGGCGAGCCGCACTCATCGGCGCCGGCGCGCTCGCCCTCGTCGTCGCTGCCGTCCTGGCCTGGCGCTGGTATGAGAACCGGCCTGCCCCGGTCGAAGTCACGTTCGCTGTCACTGCACCGCCGGTCACCTGCTACGCCTGCGACCCGCCGCGGCCGCCGAATCCGCTGATCGTGCGATTCGACTCCGCAACTGCGCCGCTCGATCGTGCCGGTCACACCGTCGAGCCCGAGCAGGCCGGCATAGCGATGAGCCCGCAGCTCGCCGGCCAGTGGACGTGGGACGACGACAAGGTGCTGCGCTTCCAGCCCGCGAGCGATTGGCCGGTCGGCCAGCACTACGAAGTTTCGCTGGCGCGCAAGACGTTCGCCGCCGGGCACGTGCGGCTGCGCGACTATCGCTTCGAGTTCGACTCGCCGCCCTTCGTTGCGAAGGTCGCAACGACGGAGTTCTACCAGGACCCCGTCGTCGCCGCGAACAAGAAGGCCGTGGTGAACATCGCCTTCACGCATCCGGTCGACCCGGAGAGTTTCGAGCGCCGCGTGAAGCTCGCGATGTTCGAGCGCGTCAACGACAAGATCGAGAAGGAGCTGAGCGCGCCGACGTTCACGGTCACGTACGACAAGCTGAAGCTCAACGCGTACGTGCACTCCGGTCAGGTCGAGGTCCCGGCGAAGGCGGGTCGCCTGCACATCGCAATCGCACCGGGCGTGCACTCGGCGCGCGGCGGCAACGAGACACGCGAAGAGCTTGCGAGCAACGTCGATGTACCGGGGCTCAACAGTCTGAAGATCTCCGACGTCGCGCTCGACATCGTGCGCGACGAGCGCAACGAGCCGGATCAAGTGTTGCTGATCAACACGTCGTTCTCCGTGCTGGAGCGCGAGCTGCCGGCGAAAGTGCATGCCTGGCTGCTGCCGTTGCGCCATCCGGATGCGAATCTGCAGCAATCGTTCCAGCAGAGGAACGGGGGCACGCCGTTCCCGTGGAACAGCAGCAACCTGCGGCCGGAGGTGCTGCGCACCGACACGCAGCTGCAACTCACGCAAATCCCCGGCGAGCGCGAGCACTACGAGTTGCACAGCCTGCGTTACGAAGCCGATCCCGGCCGCTACATCTACGTGAAGATCGACGCGGGGCTGCGCTCGTTCGGCGGCTATCGACTGGGCGACACCGTCGAACGCATCATCCGCGTGCCGGAGTTTCCGAAAGAGCTGAGCATCATGCATCAGGGCTCGCTGCTCTCGATGTCCGGCGAGAAGACGCTCAGCGTGTTCGCGCGCAACATCCGCTCGATCCGTGTCGAAGTGAACCGGCTGCTGCCGCGTCAGCTGCAGCACCTCGTGTCGCAGACACACGGCAATTTCTCGATGCCGAGTTTCTCCAACTGGTCGTTCGATGCAACGAACGTCGCGGAGCGCTTCGTGCGCGTGCTGGAGCTGCCGCCGGCGCCGCCCGGAAAGGCGCAGTACGAATCCGTCGATCTCGGTGAGTTCCTCGATGCGGAGGGTGGCGACCGGCGCGGCATCTTCCTGGTGCGCGTGCAGTCGTGGGATCACGCCGGCCCGGCGCTAGCAAAGGATTTTGGCGACAACTGGAACAACGCGGTCAGCAACCTCTCGGACGGACGGTTGCTCGTCGTGACTGACCTGGGCTTGGTCACGAAGCGTTCGGTCGACGGCGCGCACGATGTGTTCGTGCAATCGATCGCGACTGGTGCGCCGGTTGCGGGCGCGACGGTCGAGATCATCGGACGCAACGGGTTGCCTGCGCTCAGCGAAACGACGGACAGCGCCGGCCACGTGCGCTTCCCGGATCTCAGGAGCTTCAAGAACGAGCGCGCGCCGATGCTGTATCTCGCGCGCCGCGGCGGCGACAGCTCGTTCCTGCCGTTCGACGGCCGCGATCGCTGGCTGGATTTTTCGCGCTTCGACGTCGGCGGCGTGGAGAGCAACGCCGATCGCGCGGCACTTGCCGCGTATTTGTTCTCCGACCGCGGCATCTACCGGCCGGGCGAACAGATTCGCGCGGCTGCGATCGTGCGTAATCAGGATTGGAGCGGCAACCTCGACCGCCTGCCATTGCGGCTGGAAGTCACCGACCCGCGCGGTATCGTCGTGCGGCGTGAGACGTACCTGCCGGGCGCTGCCGGCTTCGGCGAAATCCTGCACGCGACGAAGGAAAGCTCGCCGACCGGCACGTACACGCTGTCGCTGTCGATCGTCCGCAGCCAGTACGACTC
>CADEEJ010000221.1:4912-6527 GCA_902826315.1 uncultured Steroidobacter sp. | reverse complement strand
CGGACCTGATCGGCTCGACGACGGTGCAGGTGCGCGACTTCCAGCCGGATCGCCTGCGCATGAAGGCCGGCTTCTCGACCGAGTCGCTCGACGGCTGGGTCGCGCCGGAAGCGCTCGAAGGTTACGTGCATCTCGAAAATCTGTTCGGCACGCCGGCGGAGAATCGACGCATCACTGCGCAGCTGACGCTGAACCCGAGCATTCCTTCGTTCCGTGCTTTCCCGGATTACACCTTCTACGACCCGCAGTTCGCGCGCGAGGGCTACACGGAGCAGCTCGCCGAAACGACGACCGATGCCAAAGGCGACGCCAAGCTCACGCTCAACCTGCAGCGGTTCGCGCGTGCGACGTATCGCATGCATGTCGTCGCCCAGGGCTTCGAAGCGGACGGCGGGCGCGGTGTGACTGCGGAAGCGGCGCAGCTCGTATCGAACATGCCGTTCCTGGTCGGCTACAAGGCAGACGGCGATCTGCAGTTCCTGCCGCGCGGTGGCGCCCGCAAGGTGCAGCTGATCGCGATCAATCCGCAGGCGAAGGCGGCGGCCGTCGACAAGCTCGTGCTCGCACGCCTCGAAACGCGCTACGTCTCGGTGCTCATGCGCCAGCAGAACGGCACATACAAATATGAGTCGCGACGCAAGGAGACGACGTTGGCGGAGACGCCGCTGGCGATCGCGGTGAATGGCTTCGACCTGACGCTCGCCACCGATGCGCCCGGCAACTTCGCGTACGAAGTGCGCGATGCGCAGGGCGAGCGCCTGGCGCGCTTCGAATACCAGGTTGCGGGTGAAGGCAACGTCACGCGCGCGCTGGAGAAGAACGCCGAGCTGGAATTGGTGCTGTCGAAGCGTGACTACGCGCCGGGCGAGGAGATCGAGCTGTCGATTCGCGCGCCGTACGCAGGTGCCGGCCTGATTACGATCGAGCGCGAGCGCGTCTACGCGTGGCATTGGTTCAAGACCACGACGACGAGCTCTGTCCAGCGCGTCCAGCTGCCGGAAGGCCTCGAAGGCAATGCCTATGTGACCGTGACGTTCGTGCGCGATGCCGGTTCGTCGGAGATCTACACGAGCCCGCTGTCGTACGGCGTGCAGCCCTTCTCGATCGACGTCGACGCGCGTCGCAATCAAGTCACGGTGGAGTCGCCGGCTCTCGCGAAGCCGGGCCAGGAAGTCACGTTCCGCTACAGCTCGGCGCGGCCTTCGCGTTTGGTGCTGTTCGCAGTCGACGAGGGCATCCTGCAAGTCGCGAGCTATCGCGCGCCCGATCCGCTCGGCCACTTCTTCGCGAAGCGCGCGCTCGAAGTGTCGACGCTGCAGATTCTCGACCTGATCCTGCCGGAGTTCCGCCAGCTGGGGCTCGGCGCCGCACCGGGCGGCGATGCGGAAGGCTTGCTCGGCAAGCATCTCAATCCGTTCCGTCGTAAAGGCGAGAAGCCCGTCGCCTACTGGTCGGGCATCGTGGAAGCGGACGCGACTGCGCGCGAGCTGAAGTACGCCGTGCCCGACTACTTCAACGGCACGCTGCGCGTGATGGCGGTGGCCGTCTCGAACGACCGCATCGGCATCTACGACGGCCGCACGATCGTGCGCGGCGATTTCGTGCTGTCGCCGAA
>CADEEJ010000221.1:0-4812 GCA_902826315.1 uncultured Steroidobacter sp. | reverse complement strand
ATGACGCAGATCCGCGCGGGCATGCTCCCTCGCGGTCAGCGCGAGATCGCCATCGATCGCTCGCTGTATCCGCACTTCCGCAAGCTCGAAGCCGGCGCCTCGATGCTGCCGCTGCAGTTCGCGCATGGCTTCGTCAGCTATCTGGGGCGCTATCCGTACGCGTGTACGGAGCAGATCGTGAGCCAGGCGATGCCTGCTGTGTTGTTGAAGGCGCGCCCGGAGTTCGGCTACGTGCGCACCGAGCCGGGCGCTGACATCGCGGGACTCGTGAGCGAGCTGCGCGCACGGCAGAACGACATGGGTGCCTACAAGCTCTGGCCGGGCAGCGAGCAGGTCGTCGAGTTCGTCGCGCTCTACGCGCAGCACTTCCTGCTCGAAGCGGCCGAACGCGACGAGCCGGTGCCGGGCGACTTGATCGCCAGCGGCAACGGTTTCTTGCGGTCGGTCGCGGCGCGCGATGGCAACAACCTGACCGACGAGCGGCAGACCGCATACGCAATCTACTTGCTGACGCGGCAAGGCCAGCGGATGTCGACCGAGATTGCCGCTGCTCGCAAACGGCTGGAGGAACGCTATCGCGGCCAGTGGGAGCAGGACCTCACGGCGGCGTGGCTGGCCGCATCGCTCGACCTCATGCGCCAGGATCGCGACGCGAGTCAGCTGATCGGCCGCACGAAGTTCGGCCTCGGCACGACGAGCGACACATACAACGATCCGATGACGCGCGACGCGCTGCTGCTGTTCGTGATCGCCCGGCATTTCCCGGAGCGGTTGCGCGACGTGCCGAAGGAAACGCTGACGACGCTCGCGCAGCGCGTGAACGACAACTACTACCATTCGTTGTCCGCCGGCACGACTTTGCTCGCGCTCGACGCCTACTCGAACGCGACTCAAGGCGCGGCACGCAATCTCTCGCTGGCTGAAGTGTTGCGGGACAAGCGGGTGCAGTCGCTGGAGCTGGCAGAGGTCACGTTCCCGAAGACTGCGTTCAGCGGGCAGGCCGCAGCGCTGCGCTTTACCAACAACTCGGAACTGAACGCCTACTACATGATCGAGCAGTCGGGCTTCGACAAGAAGCCGCCGACCGAGGCGATCCGCCAGGGCTTCGAAGTGCTGCGCGAGTACACGGATGCGAGCGGCAAGCCGCTGACGAGCATCACCATGGGCCAGCAGGTCGACGTGCACCTGAAGTTCCGCGGCATCGGCCATGACTACTTGAACAGCGTGGCGCTGGTGGATCTGTTGCCGGGCGGCTTCGAGCTGGTCGTGCCGTCGCAAGAGGCGCAGACGCCTTTCCTGGAAGCGAGCGCCGAACCGAGCGAAGGCGACGGCGAGGAGTACAGCGAGGGTTACGCAGGCTGGACGTGCCAGGTGTGCCTCGGCACGACGAAAGCAACGCTGCAGTACGCAGACATGCGCGAGGATCGCGTGGTGTTCTACGTCGACGCGGGCAAAGGCATGTCGGAAATCGTCTATCGCATCAAGGCGACCAATGTCGGCAACTACGTCGTGCCGCCGGCCTACGGCGAGGCGATGTACGACAGGAGCGTGGTCGGACGCTCGGCTGCTGGCAAGCTGGCGGTGTCACGCCCGTGACGCGTAATTGGCGAATCGCAGCGCTGTCGCTCGGGCTCATTGTCCTTGCGACTGTTGCTGTGATCGTCATTCGCTTCGCGCCGCGCGAGCCGCTGGCAGCGCGCATTCCTTCGTCGACTGCAGTCTTCGATGAGCAAGGCCGGCTGTTGCGGCTGACGCTCGCGAGCGATCAGCAATATCGATTGTGGACGCCGCTCGACCAGGTGCCTGCGGAGTTCGTCGATGCGCTGCTGATGCACGAGGACCGGCACTTCTATCGTCACGCCGGATTCAATCCAGCGGCGCTCATGCGAGCAGCGTTGTCGAGCTATTCCGGCGGTCCGCGCATCGGCGGCTCGACGGTCACGATGCAGCTCGCGCGATTGATGTACGACCTGAACACGCGCAGCGTCGGCGGCAAGTTGCAGCAGATCGCGCGCGCAGTGCAATTGGAGATGTGCTACTCCAAGCGCGAGCTGCTGGAGGCGCACGTCAACCTGATGCCCTATGGCGGCAACATCCAGGGCATCGGCGCCGCAAGCCAGATCTACTTCGACAAGCCCGCTGCGCGACTCGATATCGCCGAATCCTTGGCGCTGGTACTGATTCCGCAATCGCCCGCGCGGCGGGCACCATCGGGTCGTGAAGGCGAAGAGCTGCGCGGCGCGCGGCAGCGATTGTTCGCGCGATGGATCGAAGCGCATCCGCAGGCCGCGGACTCGGCACAGCACGTCGCGATGCCGTTGCAGTTCGGCTCGCTGCGCGAGCTGCCGTTCGGCGCGCCGCACTTTACGGACTATGTACTGCAGAAGGCTGCGGGACGCTCGATTCGCACCACGCTTGACTCGCGCCTCCAATCTCTCACCGAGCGTGTGCTCGCCAACTACATCCGCGAGCGCAGCAGCACCGGCATTCACAATGCCACCGCGCTGCTCGTCGACTATCGCGACATGTCGGTGCGCGCGATGGTCGGCTCCGCCGATTTCAATTCCGCCGCGATCGACGGCCAGGTGAACGGCACGCTTGCGAAGCGCTCGCCCGGCTCGGCGCTCAAGCCCTTCATCTACGCGCTGGCGATCGACCAAGGCCTTATTCATCCACTCACTGTGCTGAAAGACGCGCCGACTTCCTTCGGCCCCTACAGCCCGGAGAATTTCGACGGCCGCTTCGTCGGTCCGATCACCGCGACCGAAGCGCTCGCGCGCTCGCGCAACGTGCCGGCCGTCGCGCTGTCTGCGCAACTCACACAGCCGAGTCTCTACGACTTCCTCAAAGTGGCAGGCATCTCGCAGCTCGCGAGCGAGCGTCACTACGGCCTCGCACTGACACTCGGCGGCGGCGAAGTGACGCCGGAAGAAATCGCCACGCTGTACGCCATGCTCGCGAATCGCGGCCGGCTGGAGCCGCTGCGCTATCTCGCCGACGAGAGCCACGAGCCCGGCGCGCGATTGCTCTCGGAAGAAGCGACCTTCATGACGCTCGACATGCTGCGGAGCGCCCCGCGTCCCGACGATGCCTTCGCTCAGCACCGCAGCAGCGTGCCGGTCGCATGGAAGACGGGAACGTCGTGGGGTTTCCGCGATGCGTGGACTGCAGGCGTGTTCGGTCCGTACGTGCTCGTCGTGTGGGTCGGTAACTTCGACGGCTCCGGCAATCCTGCATTCGTCGGCGTGCAAGCAGCCGCGCCGCTGTTCTTCCGCATCGTCGATGCGATCGGCGCGAGCAGGAAGCTCGTCGAGCCCGCGTATCGTCAGCCGCCACGGCTGGAACGCGTCGACGTCTGCAGCGCCTCAGGCGACCTGCCGAACTCGGAGTGCCCGCAGACCGTAAGCACCTGGTATGTCCCGGGTGTGTCGCCGATCCGCGTGAGCCAAGTACATCGACGCGTGTGGATCGATACACGCACGGGCGACCAAGCATGCCCGCCATACGATCCGCAGCACACGCGCTCGGAAGTGTTCGAGTTCTGGCCGACTGAGCTGCTGCAATTGTTCGCGCAGGCCGGCATGCCGAGACGACGCCCGCCACCCGCCGCCGATTGTCAGCGCGACTTGCCCGGCGGCACACCACCGCACATCACGTCGCCCGTCACCGCGGCAACCTACACGCTGCGCGCGGGCCGCATCGGCAATGAAACCGTGCCGCTCGCGGCGAACGCCGACAGCGAAGTACGACGTTTGCATTGGTTCGTCGACGAAAGCTACGTCGGAACGAGCGCGCCGGGAATCGCGCTGGCGTGGAACCCACGCGGCTCTGGCCACTACATCGTCCGCACCGTGGACGACCGCGGCCGCGCCGACAGCCGACCGCTGGACATCGCACTCGTTAGATAAAACACCAGTTGGCTGACGACGGCTGGCGCTTGCTACAGTTCGGGGCAGATGCCCCACGAATCCAAACTCATCGCGCTGATCGCCATTGGCTTCGTGCTCGCGCTCGCGTTTGGATATCTCGCAGCCCGCGTGCGGCTGCCGCCGCTCGTCGGTTACCTGGTCGCGGGTATTGCAATCGGCCCGTTCACGCCGGGGTTCGTCGCCGATGCCAGCCTCGCGTCCGAGCTCGCCGAGATCGGCGTCATCCTGCTGATGTTCGGTGTCGGCCTGCATTTCTCGATCTCCACGCTGCTGCGTGTGCGTGCAATCGCATTGCCCGGCGCGGTGGCGCAGATCGCCGTCGCGACCGTGATCGGCGCGGGGCTGGCGCGCTGGTGGGGCTGGGAATTGCAAGCGGGGATCGTATTCGGCCTGGCGCTCTCGGTTGCCAGCACGGTCGTGCTGTTGCGAGCGCTCGAGCAACGCAACGAGCTCGGCACGGAGAACGGCCACATCGCGGTCGGTTGGCTGATCGTCGAGGATCTCGCAACGGTGCTCGCGTTGGTGTTCCTGCCTGCGCTGGCGACCGATGGTGCCGCTGATACGCAGTCGCTGCTGATCGGACTTGGGACGACTGCGCTCAAGGTCGCGGTGTTCGTTGCGCTGATGCTCGTTGGCGGACGCCGCGTGGTGCCGTGGATTCTCCATCACATCGCGCGCGCCGGCTCACGCGAGCTGTTCACTCTCGCCGTACTCGCAATCGCGCTCGGCATCGCCTACGGGTCCGCTTACTTGTTCGACGTCTCGTTCGCGCTCGGCGCGTTCTTCGCGGGCGTCGTGCTCGCCGAGACCGAGCTGAGCCATCAGGCGGCGGAGAACTCGCTGCCGCTGCAGGATGCGTTCGCGGTCATGTTCTTCGTTTCGG
>CADEEJ010000220.1:6865-9107 GCA_902826315.1 uncultured Steroidobacter sp. | reverse complement strand
CGACCATCGGCATCGTGCTGTACGTAACCTCGATGTGGATCGCCGGCGTGATGCAGGGGCTGATGTGGCGCGCGGTAAACGCGGACGGCACGCTGACCTACACGTTCGTCGAGTCGTTGCAAGCGACGTATCCGTATTACGCGATCCGCCTGCTCGGTGGACTGCTGTTCCTCAGCGGCATGGTGATCATGGGCTACAACGTGCTGCGCACCGTACGCGACACGCAGCCCGCAGAAGTGCCCGTCATGGTGCCGGCGTGAGAGAGACCCACGAATGAGTCACGAAATCGTCGAGAAGAAAGTCGCACTGATGGGCGCGCTGATCGCCGTCGTCATCAGCATCGGCGGGCTGGTGGAAATCGTGCCGCTGTACGCACAGCAGTCGGTCATCGAGCCTTCGCCCGGCGTGAAGCCGTACGAACCGCTGGCGCTCGCCGGCCGCGACGTCTACGTCCGCGAAGGTTGCTACAACTGCCACTCGCAGATGGTGCGGCCGCTGCCGGCGGAGACCGAGCGCTATGGCCACTACTCCATCGCGGGCGAGGCCGTGTACGACCATCCGTTTCAATTCGGCTCGAAGCGCACCGGCCCGGATCTGGCGCGCGTCGGCGGTCGCTATACCGACGACTGGCATCGCGTGCACCTGATGCATCCGCGGGACGTCGTGCCGGAATCGAACATGCCGGGATTCCCGTGGCTCGCGGACCGGGCGCTCGATGGCGCCGAGGTCGCCGCCAAGTTGCGCGCCCTGCGCAGGATCGGCGTGCCGTACTCGGATGCAGACATCGCGGCTGCGCCGGCAGCCGTGGCAAATCACACCGAAATGGATGCATTGATCGCCTACATGCAAATGCTCAAGTTTCGCGGCGACGACATGGCAGCCAAGGGGCAGCCATGAGCGAGGTTACGACCATGGGCCTGGTCCGGGGAATCTTGACCGCCGCGTTGTTCGCCGCGTTCATCGCGCTGTGGTTCTGGGCGTGGAGCTCGAAGCGACGCGCGGATTTTGCCGCGATGGCTGCCCTGCCACTCGAAGACGACGCGGCGAATGTGTCGTCAGGTGACGCGCGATGATGACGCATCCCGCCAGTGTCTTCGTGATCGTGTTCACCGCGATCAACGTCCTTGCCTGCCTGTGGCTGATGTGGTGGACGGCCCGCACGCCGGCGCCGAGCGCAGGCCCCAAGACCGGCCACGTCTGGGACGGCGACCTCGAGGAATACAACAATCCCCTGCCGCTGTGGTGGCTCGGCCTGTTCATCGTCACCGTGCTGTTCGGCGCCGCCTACCTGGTCTTCTATCCCGGGCTGGGCAACTTCGCCGGCCTTGGCCAGTGGAGCTCGATCGAGCGCTACGAAGTGCAGATGGCGCAGCAGCGCGAGCGCTTCGAGCAGCGCATCGCGCCGTTGCGCGACAAGAGCCTGCGCGAGCTGGCCGCCGATCCTGGTGCGATGTCCACCGCGAAGAACCTGTTCGGCGCGCATTGCTCGACCTGCCACGGCTCCGACGCGCGCGGCGCGCGCGGCTTTCCGAACCTGGCGGACTCCGATTGGTTGTGGGGCGGTGAAGAAACGAGCGTCTACGAAACGATCGCCAACGGTCGTCACGGCGTGATGCCGCCGCTTGGCGCCGTGCTCGGCGATACCGGGGTCAACGAAGTCGCCTCCTATGTCCTGAGTCTCAGCGGCCGGCAGGCGCCTGCGGACTGGATCGCGTCCGGCAAAGAGCGCTTCGCGATGCTCTGCACCGCATGTCACGGTGCCGAGGCCCGCGGCAACCCGTCATTGGGCGCACCGAATTTGACCGACGGCACCTGGCTGCACGGCGGCGACTTCGACACTGTGCGCGCCACCATTACCAATGGCCGCGACAACCAGATGCCCGCTCACGCCGCGTCCCTTGGCGATGGCAAGGTACGGTTGCTCGCCGCGTACGTGTTGAGCCTGTCCGCGGAGCACGAGCCGACCGCAGCGGTCGCGCACGTGACATCGGATGGCGATGCCCGCTGATACGCGCAATGCGCAGCGTCGCATCTGGCCGCGGTTCCGCGAGGACCTGGGCGTACTGCTGTGGGCATCCTTCCTCGCCGCCAGCATCGCGACGATGTTCTTCTTCGCGTACTTCGACCCTGTTCTGCTGGTGCATGACGTTGCGCCACCAGCATGGCTCGCGGATCGCATGACGGGTTATGCCGTCGGCTTCTTCTTTTTCTGGGCCGTGTGCACGATCGCGAGCTTTCTCAC
>CADEEJ010000220.1:2804-6765 GCA_902826315.1 uncultured Steroidobacter sp. | reverse complement strand
TTCCATATCTTCGGCCTGATGTTCTTTCCGCAGGACTTCTTCCTGCTGACCTGGCTGCTGATCATCGCTGCGCTGTCGCTCTTCTTCTTTACTACGCTGGCCGGGCGCCTGTGGTGCGGTTACGCATGTCCGCAGACTGTGTGGACCAACGTGTTTCTCGCCATCGAGCGCTGGTGCGAAGGCGATCGCTTGCAGCGCATGAAGCTGGATCGCGGAGCGTGGACGCCGCGCAAAGTTGCACGCAAAGGCGGCAAGCAGCTGCTGTGGGTCGCATTCGCCGCGTATACCGGGCTGACTTTCGTCGGCTACTTCACCGCGATCCGGCAGTTGCTGCCCGCGCTGCTCACTGCTTCGCTCGGTGGCTGGGAAACGTTCTGGGTCGTGTTCTACGGTTTTGCGACGTACGGCAACGCAGGCTTCCTGCGCGAGCAAGTCTGCAAGCACATGTGTCCGTACGCGCGCTTCCAGAGCACGATGTTCGATCGCAACACGCTGATCATCTCGTACGACCTCAAGCGCGGCGAGCCGCGCGGCTCGCGCCCACGCGGCGCGAATCCGCAGGCGCGCGGCCTCGGCGACTGCATCGACTGCACCTTGTGCGTGCAGGTGTGCCCGACCGGCATCGACATCCGCAAAGGCCTGCAGCCGGAGTGCATTGCCTGCGCCGCGTGCATCGACGTGTGCGACGACGTCATGCATCGGCTGAACTATGCGCCGGGGCTGATCCGCTATGCGACGCAGAATTCCATGGACGGCTTGAAGACTCGCATCCTGCGGCCGCGCACGATGATCTACGGCGCCCTGCTGCTGGCATTGATCGTCGGGTTCGGCGTCAGCGTGGCGCAGCGGCAGCTCGTCGCAGTGGACGTGATGCGCGACCGCAATTCTCTGTACCGGCTGCTCGATGACGGGCGAATCGAAAACGTCTACACGATCCGGCTGATCAACAAGGACACGCAGGCGCACACGGTCCGGCTGTTCGTACAGGGATTGGCCGGCGCGACCCTCGATTCCGATCGTGCAGAGTATCGCGTGGGCGGCGGCGAAGTGCTCAGCGTCGCTGTTCGCGTACGCGCGCCGCAGATCTCCGGCGGCAGCCATGCAATGGAGATCGTCGCCCGCACCGACGACGCCGCAGCGATCCAATCCCGCGCGGATGCCCGCTTCCTCGCACCGCAGGCGCGCAAGTGACCCGATGCTTCCACTGCAACGAGCCGCTGCAGGGCTCCACGCTCACGGCCCGCGTCGATGACCGCGCGCGGCCCGTGTGCTGTCATGGATGTCTCGCTGTAGCCGAGCTGATTGCCGACACGGGGCTCAGCGACTACTACCGTCTGCGCGATGCGCCCGGCGCAAAACCAGAACCGGCAGCCACGGGAGCGGATCCTTGGGCCGCACTGACCCGACCCGAGATTTCTGCTCAGTTCACACGCCGCACCGGTGAGCTGGACAGCGCCACCTTCGTCGTGGACGGCATGCGCTGCGCGGCATGCGGCTGGCTGATCGATCGCACGCTGAAACGCATCCCCGGCGTAGCAGAAGCCACGACCAATGGCGCCACCGGCCGAACGCGCGTCTCGTGGCGATGCGCCGAAAGCTCGCTCGGCGACGTAGCCCGCGCGATCGCGCAACTCGGATATGGCCCGCACCCGCTGAGCGACGCGGGCGCGCTCGAGCTGCAACAGGCGGAACGGCGCGATGCATTGAAGCGACTCTTGGTCGCCGGCTTCGGCATGATGCAAGTGATGATGTTCGCCGTCGCGACGTACTCCGCCGATCTGGCGGGCGAAATCATGGACGCGCCGCTGCTGGAGTTCTTCCGCATCGTCAGCTTGCTGGTCGCGACGCCAGTCGTGTTCTATTCCGCTGAGCCGATCCTGGCGGGCGCGCTGCGTAACCTGCAAACCCGCACGATCGGGATGGACCTGCCCGTTGCCGTTGCACTGCTGCTGGCGTACGGCGCCAGCCTCTGGAACACGTTCCGTGGCAGCGGCGCGGATGTGTACTTCGACTCCGTAACGATGTTCATCTTCTTCGTCATCCTCGGCCGCTTCGTGCAGATGACAGTGCGTCACCGCACCACCGGCGTGACCGATGCGCTTGCGAGACAGCTACCGGCGTGCGCGCATCGCGTGAACGGCGATGACGTGCGGGACGTACCGCTCGCGGCGCTCGAACGAGGCGACGTTGTGCTGGTGCGCCCGGGCGAGGTACTGCCAGCCGATGGCGAGCTGCTCGATTCCCAGGCCTCCATCGACGAGTCACTGCTGACAGGCGAGTCTGCGGCCGTTCGCAAGCGCGCCGGGGATCGGCTCGCAGCGGGCGCCTTGAACGTGGGGAACGCCATTCGTCTCACCGTGACAGCAGTCTCCGGCAACACAACGCTGTCGCACATCGCATCGTTGCTGCAGGGGGCGCAGACGCAGAGACCGCGCCTGAGCAAGGCCGCCGATCTGGCAGCCGCACGGTTTCTGAAGCTCGTTCTCATCGGCGCCGGTCTTACCTGCGCCTCCTGGCTGGTCGCCGATCCATCGCGCGCATTCACAGCGACGCTGGCGGTGCTCGTGGTCGCCTGCCCCTGTGCGTTCGCAATCGCGATGCCCGCTGCGGTCTCGGCGGCTACTGCGCAGCTCGCACGCTCCGGCTTGCTGCTCTCGCGCATCGACGCACTGGAGACTCTGGCGCGTATCGATCGCGTCGTGTTCGACAAGACCGGCACGCTGACTCATGGCGACGTCGCGCTTGGGCGCTGCGCGACTCTCGGCCGGCACAGCGAGTACGAATGCCTGAAGATCGCCGCGGCGCTCGAGGTGGCGTCCGAGCATCCCCTGGCGCGCGCATTTGCGCGCTTCGGCAACAACATGCGCGCCGAACAAGTTCGCACCGTGGCTGGTGCGGGCGTGGAAGGAACGGTCGACGGCAAGGTGTACCGGATCGGCACGCGCGACTTCGTCGCCATGCTGCGCGGCGTCCCTGCGCCAAGCGTCGCGACCGAATTCAGCGGAACTGTGGTCACGCTTGGCGATGCCGATGGCGAGCTTGCACTGTTCGAGCTGCGAGACGTTCCGCGGTTGAGCGCACGCTTCGCGGTCGCAGGTCTAAGCGAGCTGGGTATTGCGACAGAGATTCTCAGCGGTGACGACCGGACCGCAGTTGCAACACTCGCAGCACATTGCGCGATCGACCAATTCGTCTACCGACAGTCGCCCGCGCAGAAAGTCGCTCACGTGCAGAGCCTGCAAGCGGCGGGACACTGCGTTGCCATGGTCGGCGACGGCATCAACGACGCTCCAGTGCTGGCGGCGGCCGACGTCTCGATCGCCATGGGCCGTGGTGCGGCGCTGGCGCACGCAAGCGCGGACATGGTGCTGATCGGCGATGACCTCGCCTGCTTGCCGGCGGCGATTCGCCTTGCACGGCGCACGCTGCGCATCGCGCGCCAGAACCTGGTTTGGTCGGCGGTCTACAACTTCGGGGCGCTCCCACTGGCGGCGTTCGGCCTGATTCCGCCGTGGGTCGCCGCGATCGGCATGTCGCTGAGCTCGGTTGCCGTAGTGCTCAGCGCTGCGCGTCTGCTGCCGCGCGCTGAGACCCGCGACGTCGGTGAGCAGTCGCCGCAGGCGGTGCTCTCATGAGCATCCTCTTCGTTCTCATACCGCTCAGCCTGGGCCTGGTCGCCGTGGCCGGCTGGGCCTTCTTCTGGGCGGTCGGCAACGGTCAGTTCGACGACCTCGGCTCGGCTGCCTGGGATTGCCTGCGCGACGATGACTGACATCGCGCAAACCGTAACGCTCTCGGCCGCGCTGCTCGCGGGCGTCGCCGGCAGTGCGCATTGCGTCCTCATGTGCGGGGGGCTGGCTGGCGCACTGAGCATGGGCGACCGTGCCGCAGCGCCCGTCCTGCATCACGTCGGTCGTCTCGGCGGCTATTCAATGGCTGGCGCGCTGTTCGGGCTATTCGG
>CADEEJ010000220.1:0-2704 GCA_902826315.1 uncultured Steroidobacter sp. | reverse complement strand
CCGTGCCGGCATTCGTTTCCCTGGCTCAACGCGATGCAGGCCAAGTATGCCGACCGCGGCCTGGTGATCATCGCCGTGAACGTCGACCGGGAGCACGCCGACGCCGAGCGTTTCCTGCGCGAGGTTCCCGCGGCATTCCGCATCGTGTACGACCCCGCCGGCGAGCTCGCAGCTCGCTACGACGTGCCGGGCATGCCGTCCTCGTATGTCATCGGTCCGAATGGCGACATCGTCGCCCGCCACATCGGTTTTCGTGATGCCCTGCGCGCCGAGCGCGAGGCACAACTGCAGAAACTGCTGGAGACCAAGCCGTGAAGAAAATTGTCCCTGCCCTGGTCCTGCTCGCACTGACCGGCTGCGCCGGCGTGCAGCCGTGGGAGCGCGATGTGCTGGCGCGCCCGGAAATGTCGCTGGACACCGCGCCGCTCGATGCGGCGATCGACGAGCACATCTACTTCAGCAAAGAGGCCTCCAGCGGCGGTCGCGGCTTCGGCGGCGGCGGCTGCGGCTGCAATTGATCGCCAGGGAATGCATCACTCATGAAGAAAGACGAAAATTTCAGTGCTGCGCTGGCGGCTGCCACTTGTGCACTGCTCGGCTCCGCGGTCGCGACACCGGTACGCGCTCAGGAGGAGACTGGTAAATGGTCGTTCGACTCGACGCTGCTCTATTACGGCGAGAGCGACGACCGCGTACGTGACATCAGCGGTGCGGTCTCCGCGCAACGCGATTTCGGCGACGACCGCAAGCTCTCTGCGACGCTCACTGCCGACACGCTCACGGGCGCGTCGGCCAGCGGCGCGATCGCGCTCGGCCGCCCGCAGACGTTCACGAGTCCGTCGGGACGTGCCGTCTACACCACCAACCCGGGTGACGTACCTCTCGACGACACATTCCTCGACACGCGCTTCGCGCTGAACGCGAGCTGGACGCAGCCGCTGGCGCGGCTTTATACGTTCTCGGCGGGCGTTGGCTTCTCCACGGAATACGACTACACGCACCTCGGCGCAAACCTGTCGCTCGCGCGGGACTTCAACAAGCGCAACACGACGCTCAGCGCCGGCCTGGCTTGGTCGCAGGACGACATCGATCCCGTCGGCGGCCTGCCGCTGCCCCTGTCGCAGATGCGCGATGTCGGCGACGGCAGCAGCAAGCGCGATGGCAGCGAAAGCAAGGACGTGCTCGACCTGCTGCTCGGCTTCACGCAAGTGCTCAACCGCACAACCGTGCTGCGCGTGAATTTCTCGTACAGCGATTCGAGCGGCTACCTCAACGATCCGTACAAGATCCTGAGCGTGGTCGATCCGCTGACCGGCGACACGCTGATCCGCACGCCCCTCGGTCAGGGCCCGAACGGCGTCTACGTTTTCGAGAGCCGCCCCGACTCGCGCACCAAGCAGAGCCTCTACGCCGAGGTGAAGCACGCGTTCGGCAAGCCGGTGATGCACTTCGCCTATCGCTTCATGACCGACGACTGGGGAATCGACTCGCACACCGGCGAGGTGCGATTGCGCTGGCCGCTGGGCGCGGACAGCTATATCGAGCCGCAACTGCGCTACTACACGCAGAGCGCTGCAGACTTCTACCGTGCCAGCCTGGTAAGCGGCGCAGCGCTGCCCCGCTACGCTTCCGCCGACTTCCGTCTAGGCGATTTCGACGCGACGACGGTCGGCATCAAGTACGGTCACAGCACAGTGAGCGGCAACGAGTGGAGCATTCGCGCGGAGTACTACCAGCAGAACGGCTCCGTACCGCGCGAGCAGATCATCGGTAACCAGGCAAACCGCGAGCAATACCCCGACCTGAGCGCTGTCATCGTTCAGTTCGGCTATCGCTTCAGTCTATGAATGCCTCTTGTGCAACCACGCTGACTCGCGACGCAGACCACTGGATGGGTCGGTTCGTAGCAATGGCGAGCCCCTGCGAGGTCCTGATGGACGATGCATCCGCTTCGCTCGCGCAGCAGGTGCTCGATACTGTCGCGGCCGAGGCCTGGCGCATCGAGCGCAAGTTCAGCCGCTATCGAGGCGACAGCGTCGTGCAGCGGATCAACCAGGGCGCCGGCAGCGAGATGGAAGTCGATGAGGAGTGCGCCAACCTGCTCGACTTCGCGGCAACGCTGACGCGCCTCTCCGAGGGTGCGTTCGACATCACATCCGGAGCGCTGCGCAAGGCCTGGACATTCGACGGCGGCGACCGCCTTCCGACACAGGAACAGGTCGAAGCGCTGCTCGCCTCCGTCGGGTGGGGCAAGATCGAGTGGCACCGGCCCCTGCTCAAGTTGCAGCAGGGAATGCAGATCGATTTCGGCGGTATCGGCAAGGAATACGCCGTCGATGCCGCAGCTACTCGCGTCGAGGCACTTGCGCCGGGACTGAGCTGCCTCATCAATTTCGGCGGGGACGTGGCCGTGCGCAATGCCCGCCGGGATGGCAAGCCATGGCGCGTCGGCATCGAGAGTTGCAGTCGCATGGGAGCGGCGACGCACCTCGTGCAGCTGTCGCGAGGAGCGCTCGCCACCAGCGGCGATGCTCGCCGATTCGTGTTCCGCGATGGTCACCGCTATTCGCACATTCTCGATGCACGGACCGGCTGGCCGGTGCGCAACGCCCCGCACTCCATCACCGTCGCGGCCGATACCTGCACCCAGGCCGGTACGCTCACCACGCTCGCGATGCTGCGAGGAAAAAATGCCGAGCAGCTG
>CADEEJ010000219.1 GCA_902826315.1 uncultured Steroidobacter sp. | reverse complement strand
GTCCAGTGCTTGGAGTGCAGGCCAGTGTCGACGACCAGTCGGCGCGCGCGGAACAGCTGCGCGTCGAGCATGCCCAGCAAGCCTTCGGGATCGCCGTCGTACCAGCCGTTCTCCGAGACCAGCTTCTCTGCGTACAGCGCCCAACCCTCGGACAGCGCGGAAACGCCGCCGAGCACGCGCGCCTGCCGGAAGCGCGGCAGGTTGGTGTTCTCCTGTTCGAGCGCGATCTGGAAGTGATGGCCCGGCACGGTCTCGTGATACACGAGCGAGCGCAGCCCGAACTTCGTCATGCGCTGCTCGCGCAGCGGGATCTGGAAAATTGCCGGCCGCGAGCCATCGAGCGGCGCGCGATTGTAGTTGGCCGCGGCACTCGCCTCGCGGAAGCGCGGGAACGGCTGGGCGATGACCTTCGTCGTCGGCTGCATATCGAACAGCGACGGGCTGCGCTTGAGAGCGTCGGCGATGAAGGCGTTCGTGTCCTTCATGATCGCCTCGCGGCTGGCGTCGGACGCCGGGTTCGGATAGCTCAGATCGTTACGCAGCTTCGCGACGCGCTCGCGCACCGTGCCGTCCTTGCGGCCGATCTGTTTCAGGATCGTGTCCATCTGGCCTTCGATGCTCGCCACCTGCTTGAGGCCGATCTGGTGGATCTGCTCCGGCGTGTACGTCGTGGTCGTGAAGCGGCTGAGGAAGAACGCGTACGCGGCGTCGCCGCCCTTGTAGCGCCACAGCCCGGCGTCGTCGGTCGCTTTCGGTTGAATCGATTCGAGCAGCTTGATCGCGCGATCCCACGCCGGGTAGACCTCGGCGCCGACCAGCCGCGCCGCCTCGCCCTGCAGCTTCGTGCGCTGCTCGGCCGACATGCCGTCGATCGCGCCCATCTTCTGCGTCAGCACGGTGACGATCGCGTTCTGCTCCGCCGGGACTTCGCGGAACGTGCGCATCGAGGCGAGCGTCGTCTTGATGATGAAGGCCGGCGGGATCATGCCGGCGGCGGCAATGCGCTTCGCTTCGGCCAGCGACTCGTCCATGCGCGGGCCGACCTGGGCCAGGCGCTTGACGTAATTTGACGCATCTTTGTCCGTGGCGAGCGGATGCCGCAGGGTCAACGTCTCGACCAGTTGCACGTTCGCGCCGCCGAACTGGTCCAGCGGAAAGCGATAGTCCATGTACTGCTCGCCGCGCACGACCGAGTCCAGCATCCAGCGCATTAATTGCGCGGACAGCCGCTGCGATTCGTCGAGCTTCGCGGTATCGAACTTGTCGAGCTGCGCCAGGCCGCGCTTTGCCAGCGCGATGCGCTCCAGGGACCAGGCGCGTGTATTCGGCGTCAGCTGCTGCTCCAGCCGATCCTGCTCCGCGCCGCTGAAATAGCGGATCGCCGTGGCCAGATCCGGATCGCGCCGGACCCACTCGGCGGTGAAGTCGTCGAAGAAGCGGCTGAGATTCTGGTCCTGCGCGAGGGAGGCGACCGGCCACGTAAGTGCATAGACAACCACGAGAAGCCAGCGGCCCATTCTGTTGACTCGCATCGTCGTCCCCCAATCCGTTTTGTGCCGAGCGCGCGAGTGTGCTGAAACACCGGGCGTTGGGCAACTGGCGAAGACTAGGACTATGATGCTGCCTCGACCCTGCGATGCAGCCAGTCATGCAGATGCTCCGCTATCGGCCAGCCGCGCCGCTGTCGGCGTTCATCGACCAGTTCTGGTACGTGCGCGGCTGCGATCCCGATCGCAAGCGCCAGAGCGCGCTGCCCACCGGCAGTGTCGATCTTACGTTCAATCTTGCCGCTGACGACCTGCGCGTGTTCGCGGATGCCGCCGATCAGCTCGGAATGATTTTCGACGGCGCTGTCGTGCACGGCGCGCAATCGAAATATTTCGTGCTCGACGCGCGTCGCGACGTTCACGTCGTCGGTGTGCATTTCCGTCCGGGTGGCGGTGGCGTGCTGCTCGGCGTGAATGCGCAGGAGCTGACCGATCGCCACGTCGCGCTCTCCGACATCTGGGGCGAACGGGCGCACACGTTGCGCGCGCAGTTGCTCGCAGCGGCGACGCCGGCCGCGAAGTTTGCGGTGCTCGAACAGGAATTCATGTCACGGCTGCAACCGCGGCCACTCGTGCATCCCGCTATCAGCTTCGCCCTACGCGGCATGCAGACTGCGCCGACGGAGCTGCGTATCGCGCAGCTGCAGACTGCGACGGGTTACAGCCCGCGTCGCTTCAACACGCTTTTCACCGACGCTGTCGGTCTGACTCCGAAGCTCTACAGCCGCATCAATCGTCTGCGCAGTGTGGTCGAGCACGTGGCGCGCGGCGGCGAGGTCGCATGGGCGGACCTGGCGAGCGAATACGGTTATTACGATCAATCGCATCTGACGCGGGATTTTCGCGAGTTCAGCGGCGTCACGCCGGGCGAATACCGGCCGCGTGGGCCGCAGGCCGCGCTGCATATGGATATCGATGACGAGCCGGACGGTGAGCACGGGCGCTAGTGCAGATTTTTCCAATACGCCGAACCGCCGTATTAAGAAACTGGCACCGCCAGAACCTTTTACGGAGTAACGAGTCATGAGCACTACTGATCGAACCTTTGCGGTGCACGAGGTGTATGCGTATCTGCGCGTCCGCGACGCGGCGCAGGCGCTGGAGTTTTACAAGCGGGCGTTCGGCGCCGAGGAGCTGTTCCGGCTCACCGAGCCGAGCGGCCGCATCGGGCATGCCGAGATCAAGCTCGGCGGCACGACGCTGATGCTGTCGGACGAATATCCGGAAATGGGCATCGTCGGGCCGAAGGCGCTGGGCGGTACGTCGTTTTCGATTCACCTGCACGTCGACAATGCCGACGCGTGGATCGAGCGGGCCGTGGCGGCGGGTGCGACCGTGTTGCGGCCGGCCGCGGATGCCTTCTACGGCGAGCGCAGCGGCAGCGTGCGCGATCCGTTCGGCCACGAGTGGCTGGTCGGGCACCACTTGGAGGACATGTCGCCGCAGGAGATGCAACGCCGCTATACGGCATTGTTCGCGGGCTGATCCGGCTGTCACAGGCGGCCGGGCTCGTCCGTCTCAACTTCATGAGCGTAGCCATGAGAGCGGGTGTGACCGCAAACGTCGAGATCTTCGCCGGCCATCGCGACCGGTTGTTCGGCATCGCTTACCGGATGCTGGGCAGCCGCGCGGACGCTGAGGATGTGCTGCAGGATGCGTGGCTGCGCTGGCACGAGCAGGACGCCTCGGAGCTGCGCTCCACGGAAGCGTGGTTGACGACCATGGTCACGCGGCTCGCGATCGATCGGTTGCGTGCGGCGAAGACGCAGCGTGCAGCGTATTTCGGTCCGTGGCTGCCCGAGCCTCTCGCGGAAACGGAGATCGTGACGCCGGAGGCGCACGCCGAGTTCGCGAGCGATCTGTCGGTCGCCTTCATGCATCTGCTGGAAAGACTGGGCGAGGAGGAGCGCGCCGCGTTCGTCCTGCACGACGTCTTCGATTGCGACTACGACGACATCGCGGAGACGCTCGGCAAGACGCCGGCGGCGTGCCGTCAGCTCGTGCATCGCGCGCGCGAGCGCGTTGCCACTGAGCGCCGCCGGTTCCGTGTCGATGAGGAAGCTCGCATCGGCATGCTGAACCGATTCATCGCAGCGGCACAAAGCGGCGACTTCAACGCGATCAAGAGCATGTTCGCGCCGGACGCGCGCATGACATCGGATGGCGGCGGCAAGGCAGTCGCAGTGATCCGGCCACTGTTCGGCGCGGACCGCATCGCGCGCTTGTGGTGGGCGATCTCGCGGCGCCGTGAAGCGCCCGACATCGAGCGCCGTCTCGTGCGCGTCAACGGAGAAATGGGCTTCGCTTTCTTTTATAAGGGCCGCCTGCATTCGGTGGCGACCGTCGATACCGATGGCGAGCACATCTACGGCTACTACTCGATAGCAAATCCCGACAAGCTGCGCGTGTATGCGCAGCGCCAGGCACTACCGGTCACATCGCACGCCAGCCGCGCGTCTTGAGCGCGTACTGCAAGACACGGTTGCGAGGAGGGGATAGCGATGAGCGTACGTATACCTTTGGATCCCAAGAAGTTCGGCGACGTGCTCGGTGCGATGCTCGGGCTCAACAAGGCGATCGAGAGTGCGGGCTTCGACAAGAAGCTGCTGTACCTGGTGGAAGTGCGGGTCTCGCAGATCAATAGCTGCGGCTTCTGCATCGACATGCACACCAAGGATGCGCGGCTCAACGGCGAGACCGAGCAGCGCTTGTATCTGCTGAACGCCTGGCGCGAAGCGCCGATGTATTCCCAGCGTGAGCGCGCGGCGCTCGCGTGGGCCGAAGCAGTGACGAAGCTGGAGAAAGGCGAAGTGCCGGACGAGGTGTACGCACAGGCGCGGGAGCACTTCGACGAGCAGCAGCTGATGAAGCTGACGTTGCAGGTCATTGCGATCAACGGCTGGAACCGCCTCTGCATCGCGTTCAACGCAGAGCCGGGGACATACAAGGCCGGTAGCATGAGCAAACCGGGTGTAGCGCAGACCGCGTGACCCGAGTATGTTCGCTGCCATGAAAAAAATCAGTGGCAGCATGTTTATGAGGGGGTTGCTGCTGGCGGCAGCGGTACTCGCGATCGATGCAGCGGCTGCCGCCGGCAAGACGATGTCGGACGTGCTCGCCGCGTCCAAACCTTCCGACTGGCGCACGCTCGATCCTGAGAACACGCTGTACATGGAGCTCGCCGGCGGCCGCGTGGTCATCGAGCTCGCACCCGGGTTCGCGCCTCTGCACGTTGCCAACGTTCGCGCGCTGGTACGCGGCAAGTACTTCGATGGCCTGTCGATCATGCGCTCGCAGGACAACTTCGTCGTGCAGTGGGGCGATCCCGCGGAGGCGGACCACAAGAAGCCGCTCGGTGATGCGAAGAAGAAGCTGCCGGCGGAGTTCGATCGTAGCGCCAAGGGCGTGCCGTTCGTCGCGCTGCCCGATCCGGACACGTATGCCCCGCAGACCGGCTTCGTCACTGGATTTCCTGCTGCGCGCGACAAGGCGGACGGCACGGCGTGGCTCGTGCACTGCTACAGCATGGTTGGTGCAGGTCGCGACAACGACGTCGACACCGGCCCCGGCACAGAAATCTACGTGGCCTCCGGCCATGCGCCGCGTCAGCTCGATCGCAACGTCGCGCTGTTCGGCCGCGTCGTGTACGGGATGGAGTTGCTCGCCGTGATGCCGCGCGGCCCCGCGCCGATGGGTTTCTACGACAAAGCGGAGCAGCGCGTGCCGGTCCGTGAGATCCGTGTCGCTGCCGATGTGCCCGCCGCCCAGCGTACGAACCTCGAGCTGCTGCGCACCGACACGCAAACGTTCACGGATCTGATCGAGGCGCGCCGCAATCGGCAGGACGAGTGGTACAAGCACAAGGCCGGACGTATCGACGTCTGCAACGTGCCGCTGCCGGTGCGTTTGGTGCCGGGGGAAAAAACAGCCCATAACTGAGCAACGCAACATTCGACGGAATGCTGCACCGCTGAGTTATGGGCCCTTTTTTCTCCCGGCACCGAGATCGATCAGCACGATATCCGCGTTGTCGCGGATGCGATCGAAGATGATCTGCTTGCCGTCGCGCGCGACGTCGAAGCTGCTGATCGAACCTTCCTGAGCGAGGTCAGTGAGCTGGCGCCGCGAGCCGGTGCGCAAGTCGAACAGCCAGAAATTCTGGCGCCCGTTCTCTTCGAGCAACAACACGACCGCGCTGCCGTCCGGCATGAAGCGGTAGCGATCGCCGCCGCGCGGTACCCACAACTCCGGCAGCGCATGCGCTTTCCCTTCCGGTGTTACGGCACGGACCGCATAGCCTGGTCCGTTCACCGACTGCGAATAGATGAGGAACGTTCCATCGGGCGACCACAGCGGCAGCAATGACACGGGCTCGGTCAACGCAAGCGGCTCGCCGCCTTCGGTGATTTTGAATACGCGACTGCCCGCTTGATCGCGCCCGCTGATCGCGAGCGAGCGGCCGTCCGCGGACCACGATCCCGCATCCAGCACATCGACTGCGCTCGCGAGCGGACGCAACTCCGAGCCGTCCGAGCGCACGGAGTACAAGAGCTGTCGCCCCTGTTTGTGGACGGGGAACACGATGCGGCTGCCATCGTTGGTTACGGAGGGTGGACCGATGACGCCGCCTTCGTCGCCGCGCCAAAGCTCAGTCACGGTTCCGCTTGCGAGCTTCCACAAGCCGTGCGCGCCGTGACGCGATGAAAGGTAGAGCACGAAGCCGGGGCCGAAGCGCGGCGATACGGCGTGGGCGACGGGCAAGTCGAGCCGCTGCGTCGCTGGCTCGGTCATCACTGCGTCGGCGATCGGTACGGTGAACAGACCGCTCTTCGGATTGGAAACCGTCGCGACCAGCCTGTTGCGGCTCGCGCCTGCGCCGGATGACACCGTTGGGTATTCCTCGACGCCGACATTGATGCGACGTGTGGTGAGCGTCGCGAGATCCATCACGTAGAGCGAAGCGGTCGTGCTGTTTGCCGTCGTCGCCGTGTACAGCAACGTACGATCGTCGAGCGGCGTGGGATAGCCGACTCTGGCATTGTGATGCGTGAGCCGCTGCGCCTCGCCGCCTTGCGCAGGAACACGCCATACATCCATCTCGCGCGTCGGATGCGGTCCCTTCACGAAGTAGATGTATCGCCCGTCGGGCGACCACGCCACCATGTGGCAGTGGCGGCCGGGCTCGTCGACGAATACGCGATGGGCGCCCGTGCCGTCCGCTGCGGCGACGAAGAGTGGATCGCCCGGCGTGTATTCCTGATACACGAGCTGCTTGCCGTCGGGCGACCAGGCGAGATGCGTCGTGTTGTCGAGAAAGCGTCGCGGCGCGCCGCCGGTGACCGGCACCAGCCAGATGTTCGGTACGTCCTGTCCCGCCTCGCTGCGCTCGAATGCGCGAAACCACACGAGCGTGCCGTCGGGACTGAAGCCGACGGTGTGCAACTGATCCATGTGCATGCGCGCGAAGCGACCCTTCGTCAGGTTGATGAAGTCGCCGCCCGCGATGCTGCCGACCCAGACGTCGTAGACGCCATCGCGGTCCGAGAGAAATGCGATCAGCTTGCCGTCGGCCGAGATCGCCGGATCGAGCTCGTCGCCTTCGAGATCGGTGAACCGCGTGACCGTTACCGCGTCCAGCGGATTCGGACTGGGCTGCGGGCCGAGCGATGACAGCAGATAGACGGCCGCCGCCGCGATGGCCACGACAGCAAGCGCAGCCAAAGCGATCGGCAGCGACAGGCGTCGCGCGCGCGGTACCTCGACTTGAACCGGCGCAGGCGCTGGCTCTGTTTCAGACCGGGATGTCACTTCCGCGGCGAAGCGATAGCCGCGGCCGGGAACGGTAACGATGTAGCGGTTCTCGCCGCGTGCTTCGCCGAGCGCGCGGCGCGAGGCGGAGATGATCTGCGTGATGCTGGATTCCTCGACGACCAGCCCCGGCCAGATCTCGCGCATCAGCCGGTCCTTGTCCAGCAGCTCCTGCGGGTGCCGGACGAACAGCAGGATCGTCTCGACGACCTTCGGCGTGACGCTCAACGGTTCCGGCGTGCCGTCGCGAAACAGCAGGCGCCGGTCCGCATCCAGCCGAAACTCTCCGAATTGATAGATCGTGTTCGGCACCCGGCCCCGCGCGTGAGATTTCAGAAAGTTTAAGCCGCCCGCTCACGATTTTTAAGGTCGTGCCGCCGTACGTTCACTCGGCCAATAGGGTAGGGCCAAGCGGTGGAGACGCAAGAATGAAGAATGTCACGATTGTCGCAGCCTGCTGCGCAGTTTCGCTGCTCGGCCCGCGACCTGCGGCCGGCCAGGAGCACGACCATGCAGAGGTCGCGGGAGAAGTAAGCTTTCCTGTGTCGTGCACCGAGCTGGCGCAGACGAGATTCAACACGGCCGCAGCGCTGTTGTACTCATTTCATTGGGAGCGACTGCAGGCGGCGTTGGCTGATGTGCTGGCAGCCGATCCGAGCTGCGCCATGGTGTATTGGGCGAAGGCCGTCGCGAGCCTCGACAACCCGCTCGGCTCCCCACCGACGCCCAAGCAGCAACAGGAGGGTTGGGCCGCCGTGGCCCGAGCCAAGCAGCTCGATGCGAAGACGCAGCGCGAGCACGACTACATCGCGGCGGTGGAGGTGGTGTTCGAGGATCACGAGACGGTTCCGTTCGTCACGCGCGCCGCGGCTTACGAGCGCGCGCTGGAAAAATTGCATGCAAGCTATCCGGACGATTCCGAGGCTGCAGTGCTGTACGCGTACTGGCTGCAAGTGACGGCCGACCGCAACGATCAGACGTTCGCTCAGCAGTTGAAAAGCGCGGCGATCCTGGAAAAAGTCTTCGCAAGTCAGCCGCATCACCCCGGCGCGGCTCACTTCCTGATCCATGCGTACGACTTCCCAGCGATTGCCGCGCGCGGCCTGAGCGCGGCGCAGCGCTATGCGTCGATCGCACCGGACTCGCCGCATGCGTTGCACATGCCATCGCACATTTTTTCGCGCGTTGGGCAGTGGCAGGATTCGCTCGACACGAATACCCGGTCGCGAGCCGCTGCGAAGCTGGATCGCGATGCATTTCATGCACTCGACTACATGGTCTACGCAGCCTTGCAGCTCGGTCGGGATTCGCAAGTGCGCAGCTGGGTCGAGCAGGCTGCGGCCGTGACGAAGCCGAACGAGCAGACGCGCCAGATTGCGTACGCGGGCGCGGCGATCCCGGCGCGCTTTGCACTCGAACGCGGCAATTGGTTTGCGGCTGCGCAGTTGGCTCTGCATCCGGCGCCTGCCGACTTCGACTGGAGTCAGTTCCCCGAGGGCGAAGCGGTGAACGCATACGCCCGCGGACTTGGGGCAGCGCGCGGCGGCGACGTGCGAGCCGCAGGCGTGGAAGTCGCGCGACTCGCGAGGCTGCGTACAGCGATGCAGGGACAGAAGAAGGACTATTGGGTCGAGCAGGCGAACCTGCAGATCGACACGATCATTGCCTGGGTCGCAAGAGCGGAAGGCAAGGACGACGCAGCGCTGAAACTGATGCGCGAGGTGGCGGACCGCGAAGACCGTACGGAGAAGCACATCATGATGCCGGGCCGCGTCATTCCC
>CADEEJ010000218.1:3851-9175 GCA_902826315.1 uncultured Steroidobacter sp. | reverse complement strand
CTGCCGCTCGACGACCATCTGTGTCGCGATGCCGGCGTGGTCGGTGCCCGGCTGCCACAGCGTGTTGTAGCCGTCCATGCGGTGCTGGCGCGTCAGCGCGTCCATCAACGTGTGCTGGAACGCGTGCCCCATGTGCAGCGTGCCGGTGACGTTTGGCGGCGGAATTACTATGGAGTACGGCTGGCCACGGCCGGTCGGTGCGAACCAACCGTTCGCCTCCCAGCGCTGGTAGAGACGTTGCTCGATTTCCCGCGGGTCGTAAGTCTTTTCCATGGTCTCAAGGTATGCTCGTCGCTCGACGACATTTAACCGTAGTATCCAGCGCCAAGTCCATGAACTCGAACCGTTTCAGCTATTTTCTGCGCGTTCGCTACGGCGAATGCGATGCCCAGAAGGTCGTCTTCAACTCGCGCTATGGCGAGTACGTCGACCTGGCCGCCGCGGAGTTCCTGCGCGTGCTTGGCTTCGAGCACGAGATCCAGACCGCCGAACTCGACTATCAAGTGGTCAAGCAAACGACGCAGTGGTGGGCTCCGGCGCGCTTCGACCAGGTGCTGGAGATCTCCGTTAGCACCAAGCACCTCGGTACGACGTCGTTCACCCTCGCGACGGAATTCCGCATCGCCGGCGCGGAAGCGCTGATCGCGACCAGCGAGTCGGTGTACGTGCACGTAGATACGCACACGCTGAAGAAGTCGCCGATTCCGCCGCGGCTACGGGAAGCGCTGGAGCGGGGCGCGCCGCGGAAGAGCGTCGATCACGCGGCGTATCTGCAGGGCTGACGCCCGACTCTCTACACGTTATGTGATTCGAGCGTGCAGCCGCGTTCCCGATACTGCTTGTAGCGCTCGCGTGCAATGCGCTTGCGCTCCGGATCGACGTCGACGATTTCCGCCACGCGCTCGTACTGCTCCAACTCCGCCGGGATCGCTGCCGTCAGATTGACGACCAGCTGACGATGCGACGGCGGCGCTGCCGCGTCCCCGAGCAGCACCATGACTCGCGGGTGCGGCGCCGGTCCGCCCGCGAATATCTCGTGCGGCAGGAAGCTGCGATCGTTGTAAGTCCACAGCAGATCGTCGAGCCGCTGCGCTTCGGCGTGACCCGCGGTCTGCACGTAGACGTGTGAGCCTGCCTCGGCGGCCTGTTCGGCGAGCCGGCACGCCCAACGCAGCCGCGCATCGGGCGCGTCTTCCGACAGCACGTAGAAATCGACGCGCACTACTTGTTCAGCAAGTAGTCGACCAGCAGCGGCACGGGCCGGCCAGTGCTGCCTTTCTGCGCACCTGTCAGATACGCGGTGCCGGCGACATCGAGGTGCGCCCACTTCAAGCCGTCGGTGAACTTCGCCAGGAAACAGGCTGCGGTGATCGCACCACCTTCGCGGCCGGCGACGTTGGCGAAATCGGCGAAGTTGCTCTTCAGCTGCTCGCCGTATTCATCGCCGAGCGGCATGTGCCACGCGCGGTCATCCGCGCGGCGGCCCGCTTCTTCGAGCGCGGCAGCCAGCTCATCGTCGTTGCTGAACAGGCCCGAGAGGTGATTGCCGAGCGCGACGACGCACGCGCCGGTCAGCGTCGCGATGTCGATCATCACCTCCGGCTTGAAGCGCCGCGCATACGTGATGGCGTCGCACAGGATCAGCCGGCCTTCGGCGTCGGTGTTCAGCACTTCGATCGTCTGGCCCGACATGCTCTTCACGATGTCGCCGGGCTTGGTCGCATGGCCGCTCGGCATGTTTTCGCACGCCGGCACGACGCCGACCAGGTTCAGCGGCAGGTCCATCGTCGCGACTGCCTTGAACGTGCCGAGCACGCTCGCGGCGCCGCTCATGTCGAACTTCATCTCGTCCATGCCCGGCGGCGGCTTCAGCGAAATGCCGCCGGTGTCGAACGTCACGCCCTTGCCGATCAGCGCCGTCGGCGCCTCGCCGCGCGTGCCGCCGTTGTATTCGAGAACGATGAGATACGCCGGCTCGTGCGTGCCGCGCGTGACCGACAGGAACGAGCCCATCTGCAAGCGCCGGCATTCCGCCTCGTTCAAGACCCGCACTTTGATCTTGCGATGCTGTTGCGCCAGGTTGCGCGCGGCCTTTGCCAGGTAGCCAGGCGTGCACACGTTCGCCGGCTGGTTGGCGAGATCGCGCATCAGCCCCATGCCGGCGACGATGCCTTCGCCGTGGCCAATGGCACGCTCCGCGTTGCCGCGGTCGCCGCGCCCGCTCACTGCGATCCCGAACTTGAGCAGCGTCGGCTTCTGCCGCTTGTTCGCCGTCTTGTGATCCGGAATGCGGTATTGCGAATTCCCGACGACTTCGACAGCAATGCGCGTGGCCGCATACGCATCGGCATCGCCGACGCCGTCCACGCCCAAGTAGCTGACCGCGTCTTTCGCGCTGGTGCGCGCGACGGCGCCGAGCGCGCTCGCGAGTGCTTTGCGGTACTGCTTGCGCTTGAAAGAATTGCGTCCGCCGAGGCCGACGACTACGACGCGTTCGACCGGCGCACCGGTCAGGTCGGCGAGCATCACGAGATCGCCCTGCTTGCCGCGCAGGTCGCCGCGCTTGACGAGCCGTGCGATGCGTCCGCCGATGCGCTTGTCGAGCTCTTCGGCGGCGGCCGACAAAGTGCCCTTGTCGTACACACCGACGATGGCGCAAGCGGTGCGCTGTTTTGCGGGACCCGCGAGAGTCACGAAAAATTCCATGAACTTTCCTCGTGCCAATGCTCGTGAAACTGCCGTAGTCTATCGCGATGCGCACGCTGGACCGGTACATCTTTCGCGAAGTCGCCGTGACGTGCCTCGCGGTCACGCTCGTGCTGCTGGTCATCCTGCTGTCCAATCAGCTGGCGCGCGTGCTGTCGCAGGCGGCGGCCAACGATTTTCCTCGCCAGGTCGTGTTTGCGCTGATCGCCCTGACTTCCGCCGGCTATCTCACCGTCATCGTGCCCATCGGCTTCTACCTGTCGATCATGCTGGGGCTCGGCCGCCTGTATCACGAGAGCGAAATGGCGGCGATCCAGGCGTGCGGGGTCGGCCCGATGGGCCTGTTCCGGCCGCTCGGGGTGCTCGGCCTCGGCATCGCGGCTCTGCTCGTGTGGCTGTCGTTCTGGGCGATTCCGCAGGCGACGTCGCGTGCTCAGCAGATCCGCGTCGAAGCGCTGCGCGATGCGCAGTTCGGCGCGCTGGAGCCGGGCCGCTTCCGCACCTTCGCCGGCGGCAAGATCGTGTTCTACGCGGAGAGCGTCGACGACAACCGCATCCTGCACAACGTCAACGTCTTCGTCGATCGCACCGAGGAGCCGGGCAGCGAGGGCAGGATGGAGGTGTGGGTCGCGACCCGCGCCGAGCAGCGCGGCACCGGGCAGGCCGAGCAGATGTTCATGCTCTACGACGGGCGCCGCTACGAGGGCGTGCCCGGCAGCGGGGAATTTCGCGTCATCCAGTTCGCCGAGGGCGGCATTCCGATCCGGCTCGGTGAGCTGGGCGGGACGGCGAACAAAGCGGAGCTGAAGACGACGAGTCAGCTGCTGCAATCGTCGGATCCGGCGGACGCGGCCGAGCTGCAATGGCGCATCTCCACGCCGCTGCTCGCGCTGATCCTGATGGTGATCGCCGTGCCGCTCGCACGCCTGCGGCCGCGGCAAGGCCGTTTCGGGCGCATCGGCGTTGCGATTCTCGTCTACTTCCTCTACTCGCAGCTGATGGCCGCTGGGCGCACCTGGGTCGAAAGCGGTGTGGTGCCCCAGCTCGTCGGGATATGGTGGGTGCACGCGATCGCGTTGTGCGTTGGGCTGTGGCTGCTGGTCCGCGACAACCCGCCCGGTAAGCCACGTCCGGTGGCGGTGCCGGCATGACCTCGATACTCAGCCGCTACGTGATGCGTGCCGTGCTCGGCACCACGCTGCTCGTCATGCTCGTGCTGCTCGCGTTGAGCGGCCTGTACATCTTCATCACGCAGCAGGACGAGATCGGCGTCGGCACGTACACGCTCGAAGACGCATTCCTGTACGTCGGCTTGAACCTGCCGAAATACGCCTTCGACATGCTGCCGATCGCGGCGTTGATCGGATCGTTGCTCGCGCTCGGCAACCTGGCGCGTTCGATGGAGCTGATCGTCGTGCGTGCAGCCGGCGTGTCCATAGCGCGCATCGCGATGTGGGTCGCAGGCGCGGGCGTGATCCTGATGGTGCTCACCGGCATTCTCGGCGAGTTGGTCGCGCCGCAGATGGAGAACTACGGCCGCCGCATGAAGACCTTCGAGAAGTATCACGACTACAGTCTCGCGGGAAACCGCAGCGCGTGGGCGAAAGACGGCGACACGATCGTGTCGGTCGGCCAGCAGTCGGACGACAATCGCTACGGCGGCGTCTACGTCTTCAACTTCGATCCGCAGCACCGGCTGCGCAGCGTCGGGCGGGCGAGCAGTGCCAGCATCGACGCGAACAACGTCTGGCGGCTGGAGAACTATCGCGAGTCGCGCTTCGAAGGGGAACGCGTCGTGCCGACCGGGCCGGCAGCGGCGCAGGTGCGCACGCGGCTCTCGGCGGAATTTCTCGGCCTCGCCGTGCTCGATCCCGAATCGCTGCCGGGAGTCGGCTTGCTCAGCTACATCCGTCACCTGAAGGAGAACGGCCTCGATGCGCGGTCGTACGAGACCGCATTCTGGGCGCGCATCGCCCGCACCGTAGCGGTCTCCATCATCGTCGTGCTCGCGGTGCCGTTCGCGTTCGGGCCGATGCGCTCGACCGGCACCGGCGCGCGCACGGTCGTCGGCATCATGATCGGCGTCGTGTTCTTCCTGATGGCGAAGATGCTGGAGAGCGGCGGCGCCGTGTTCGATCTGCCGCCGGTCGTGATCGCGTGGTTACCGACGGTGCTACTCGCACTGATCACGAGCATTGCAGTCAGTCGAGTGAAATGACCGCGGGAGTGCTGCGACGTTTCGGCGCGATGCTCTACGACCTGCTGGTCGTCATGGCGCTGATGTTCATCGTGACTGCGCTGTTCCTGCCGTTCACCGGCGGCGAGGCGATCACGCCCGATCGGTCCGTCCTGGTCGAGCGCATCTACCAGGTGGCTTTGCTGCTCGTCGTCGTGCTGTTCTTCTGCGTGTTCTGGACGCGCCGCGGCCAGACGATCGGCATGCTCGCGTGGCGCCTACGCGTCGAGCGCAACGACGGGAGCGTGCTCACGTGGCGCGACGCGCTGCTGCGGCTGGCAGGCGCGTGCGTGTCGCTCGCCGCGCTCGGGCTCGGTTATTTCTGGATCTGGATCGATAGCGAGCGGCGGGCGTGGCACGACCGCTGGAGCGGCACGCGGGT
>CADEEJ010000218.1:0-3751 GCA_902826315.1 uncultured Steroidobacter sp. | reverse complement strand
CCATCGAAGGTCTTGAACGTCGCGTGTGCAGCGGGCTGCGTCGACTGGAATGCACTCGCGGCACGCACGTCGGCGAGGCTGATGCCGGTCAGCGCCGTCGCGACGCTGTTCGCGGCGGTCGGTGCGCTCAACGATTTGCCCTTGGGCAGCCCTTCGACGGCGAAGTTCGCGTCGGCGCGCGCGGCCTTGGCAGCGGTGTACGGCTTCGCTCCCTTCACTTCGACGGTCGCCGACTGCAAGCGGTCCGCCGAGACATCGATGATGTCTTTGCGCAGCCAGGCCTCTGCGGTCGATGAAGTGTCGATCGTCGCGTTGATCAGCCAGCTCTGCGGCTCGCCAGCACGACGCACATAGTTCGCGCGCGCGCCGACGCCTTGCTTGCCGACTATCAGATTCACAGGCTTCGACGGGCCGACGAGCTCGACGCGCACGCTGGTGGCGCCATCGCCCTTGGTGTCCTCGACGCCGAGCGTTGCGTATGACTCGGGATTGGACGTCTTCTCTTCGTACACCTTGGCGTCGGCGATCTCGACGAGGAGCTTGCGCACCTTACCTTCGTCGGCGGGATAGCTGTCGCGCTCGCTGACAGTCCAGGTCTCGCCCTGCTTCTTCAGCTCGACGACGCGTGCATCGCCGGCCTTGTAGATGTTCACGGCGCTGACGGAGTTCAACTGCTCCTTCAGTTCCGGATACAGCGCGCCCATCCCGGTAGACGAGCCCGACGAGTCCTGGCGGCCGGCGAGCCACACGCCCGCCACGATGGCGGCGATGGCAGCAACGATGAGAATCAGCAGTCTTCGCGAAGTCATAGGTTCAACCCGTGTGAGCCGCGGCGCGTCCGGCACGCAACCGCCGGCGGCGCGTGATCGCAAGCACGATCGCACCGATGGCCAGCAGTGCCGGCACCAGCGCGATGTTCAGAATCTTGAGCCGCGTGCCGAGCCCTTCGATCTCGACGTCGAGGCTGCGGCGCACGTCGCGCAGCTCTTTGCGAACGCGCACGCGCTCCTGCTGGAAGCGGGTCAGCTCGGCTTCCTGCTCGGGCGAGAGCACCAGCGAGCCCGCGCCGGTGCGGCCGGCTTCGAGCTCCGACAGCTTCTTCTCGGTGTCCTTCAGTTCCTTGTCGAGCTCCTTCTCCTTGGCGCTCAGCTGCTCGTCGGCATGGCGGCGCAGCTCGTCGACCTTGGTGAAGGGACGGAAGAAGCTCTGCCGCCCGCGGATGCTGATCAGGTCGCCGCTACCGGCGAGATTGTCGACGGCATTCGCGAGGAAGTCGCCGTTGTTCGCCCACGCCATCGCGAAGTGCTGCCCGAACACGTTCTGCGTGCGCACCCACAGCGGGTCGGCGAGCATGTCGGTGTCAGCGACCACGATCAGATCTGCATCGCCCGCGGACTCGGCTTTGTGCTCGCCAGCCGGTTTCGCGGCATCCGGGCCTTCCGCGGCGGGCGCGCCGTTCGGATACGCCGACTTCAGCTTGCCGTGGACGCGCGCGGCGACGACGTAGCGCTCGCCGGTCGCCTTGAAGTCCTCCAGCAACGAGCGGCTGTCCGGCAGGAATGCGAGCCGCATCACCGGCAGCAGCTCGGAGTCCGCGCTCGATTGCAGCAGCGGCTCGAACTGGATCGTCGCGCCGTCCTTCTTCTTGAGCACGCCGGTCGTCATGACGTTGATCGAGTCGAGCGTCGCGGTGACGACGTCCTTGGTGTTCATGCTGTCGCGATTCAGGCCGACGATCGCGACGTGCTGCGAAGGCGGCTGGCCCTGTTGCAGCGACACGGTGAGCCCGAGACCGCGGTCACCGAGCACTTTGCCCGGATCGAACTCGACACCCCACGCGTCCAGCAACGGGCCGAGCGAGGAGGAGCGCGGCACCATCGACATCGGTCCGCCCTGCTGGCCGGCCGGGTCGTTCTCCGACTGCGGATCGACGAACGCGATCAGCTTGCCGCCGCGCATGACGAACTGGTCGATCGCGTACAGCGTCTTCGCCGGCAGGTCCTTCGGATGGATGACCATCAGCACGTTGACGTCCGGCTCGATCGTCGCGACGTCGGTCGCGAGCGTGCGCAGCTGCATCTGCTCGTGCAGCTGCCCGATGCTCGCCCAGCCGGGATTCATGCGGCCGGAGAGCTGGTCGAATTGCGCATCGACGGGCAACGCCGAGATCAGGCCGACGGTCGGCTTCTGCGGATTGCCGAGCCGATGAATCAGGCTCGCCACGTCGTACTCCAGGAACTCTTCCTTGTCCGGCTGGAAGAACGCGATGACCTCGCGGCCATCGGTCGAGTTCGTGCCGGCGAGGCCGAAGTACAGCGAGTCGTTGCGCGCGCCCAGCGGCACGGCCTGCAGGCCGTACTCGGCCGCGCGGTCCTCGTCTTCCGAGAACGGCTGCGGGTCGACCACGGTGAGCTTGAGCTTGCCCTTGGAGCGCTCGGCCATTTCCTCCAGCAGCTCGCGGACGCGTTGCGCATAGGCGCGCAGCTGCGGCGACTCGGCACTCGCCTCCTGCGAGAAGAAGAAGTACAGGTTGATGGGCTCCTTGAGCGAAGTGACGATGCGCTGCGTGCCGGGCGCGATCGAGTAGAGCTTGCTCTCGGTCAGGTCGAGGCGCGCACCGCGCAGGACGAACGTGATGAGGATCGTCACGCCGATGAAGAGCACGGCGAGCGCGACGAGCGCGCCGGCTCCGAAGGTCTTGCGGGCTGTGTTCAGGTTGCGGGTGGTCATCTCAGTCCGCCTTCTTCAGGTCGAGCACGATCACGGTGGCCATCAGCCAGACGGCGATCACGGTGATGAAGTACAGCAGGTCGCGAATGTCGATCACGCCTTTCGCGATCGAGCCGAAGTGCGTCAGGAACGACAGCGAGGCGACCGCGTCGATCACCGGCTGCGGCGCCCAGCCCTGGAATGCGTTCAGCACCATCGAGAAACCCGACAGCAGGAACAGGAAGCAGACCGTGACGCTCAGGATGAACGCGATCACCTGGTTGCGAGTCACCGCGGAGAAGCACGCGCCGATTGCGAGCAGTCCGCCCGCGACGAGCAATGCGCCGATGTATGCGGCGAAGATCGCGCCGTTGTCGGGATTGCCGAGGTAGTTGACGGTGATCCAGATCGGGAACGTCAGTGCGAGCGCGACGCCCGCGACCGCCCACGCGGCGAGGTATTTGCCGATGACTGCCTGCCACGGCGTGATCGGCAGCGTCATCAGCAGCTCGATCGTGCCGGACTTGCGCTCCTCGGCCCACAGCCGCATCGACAGCGCCGGCATCAGGAACAGGTACAGCCACGGCAGGTAGTTGAAGAACGGCGCGAGGTCGGCCTGGCCGCGCTCGTAGAAACCGCCGAGGAAGAACGTGAACAGCTTGGCGAGCGCCAGGAAGATCACGATGAACACCAGCGCCAGCGGCGTGCCGAAATAGCTCGCGAACTCGCGTTTGAAGATGATCAGGGTGTTACGCATTGACGGCCTCCGGCGCGGCCGGCTTGGCGCCCAGCGTGATCTGACGGAAGACATCGTCGAGGCGGCCGCTCGGCGCGCGCCGCGCCAGCGCCTTCGGCGTCTCGTCGGCAAGGATGCGACCCGCCGCGATGATGATCGCGCGGTTACAGACCGCGTCGACTTCTTCGAGAATGTGCGTCGAGATCACGATGATCTTGTCCTTGCTCATCGCGCTGATCAGCTCGCGCACCTCGTGCTTCTGGTTCGGATCGAGGCCGTCGGTCGGCTCGTCGAGGATCAGCACCT
>CADEEJ010000217.1:6520-9272 GCA_902826315.1 uncultured Steroidobacter sp. | reverse complement strand
CAGGGGAGTACGCGTACACCGATCGCGACATGCTACTGCAGATCGTCAGCAACCTGGTCCTCAATGCCTGCAAATTCACGGAAAGCGGACGTGTTCGCGTCGCGATCCGTCGCTTGGCGACATTTCTGGAGGTCGAAGTTGTGGATACAGGCTGCGGAATCCCCCCGGCGCAACAGGCCGTGGTGTGGCAGGCATTTCGGCAAGCTGACATGGGAGAAGGCCGCCGCTTCGGCGGATTCGGACTCGGTCTCGCGATTGTCCGCAAGTGCACAGAGATACTGGGTGGCACGGTCGAGCTCACCAGTGAGGTAGATCAAGGAACGCGTGTCGTCGTACGCATACCGGCGATGCGCTCATAGCAGAATGAAGGGATTTAATATGGTGTCGTTCGAAGCACTCGACTCCATCGCGGATTCCGTTAACCCTCTCTGCGGTGTCGTTGCGCTGCTCGCCCCATGGGTTAAGCGACGCAGGCGGTCGCGTTCAGCGCTCATGTTCAACGCAGTGACAATTGTTGCGGTGGGTCTCGCTTATGTACTGCAAGCGCTGGATGGGGCGACCCACCTCTGGTCTCGACTTGGGCTCGACTACTCCACCCATACGGCCGTCTTCATCGCGATTGCGTCGTCGATATGGCAACACGGAAGCCCTTGGCGCTGGAGTATCGCTGCCATCGGGCTGGCCTATGCGATCCTGATGCGGATGCAGAATTACCATTCCGTGATGGATATCGTAAGCACAGGCATGGTGATCCTGCCGCTGGTGATCTTGTTGTGGCGGCGCGCGGCCGCGATAACACGATCAGAAGCGCTTTCGAACTTGAACTAGCCATGAACGACCCGGTACGGGGATGTCCGCCGCGAGCGAGGTGGGCGAATCGGACGGATCGTTGATCTGACGATCGAACAGGTTGTGCACGGACAATGACGCATCGATCTGTCCTGGAAGATTCGATCGCTCCAGCGCTGCATGGACAAGTCCGTAGTCGGCAGGGTTAGGCCGCGGATCGTTACTCGCGCGCCTGCGATCGAAGATGCCGAGCGCGAAGACGTCTGCGCGCCAATTGGGCAGCGGCGTCAGTTTCAGGCCCAGGGAAACCTGATGACGCGGCGCCTGCTGCGCGTTTGTATTGTCGGCCGAAGCGCCCGTGTGCTTTTGGTACGTGTAATGCCCTTCGATGGTGATGTTCGACGTCGCCTTGATGGCGAGTGATCCTTCGGCACCCCAGCCCGAGTCAGTATCCTGGTTGACGTACACAAGTCCTGTTGGGGAATTGGCCGCCGGCACTGTCTGCACCAAGTCGCGTTGACGGTATTGGAATGCACCGATGGTGCTGGTGTACGCGTCACCGCGATGACTCAGGCTCAACTCGGTCATTTCAAGCCGTACGGGTTCAAGACTCGGATTGCCCAATGCCGCGAAAGTCCCGTTGGACTGCTGTTCGATGATTGAAGGCGGCCGGAACGCAGTCCCGTAAAGCAGCTTCACGCTTGTGCGGGCAGTGGGCGACCAGACCACCGCCGCACGCGGATTTACAGTGCTGCCGAAATCGGAGTACTCATCGAAACGAACTCCGAGCGTAACGGTCCAGTCGGAAATCAAAGTCCACTCATCCTGAACGACGCCGTACCAGACGTCGCGAGTTGCATCGCGAATGATCTCTGGATCATTCACACCGGCACCGTTTGCAAACGTGGGCGTCGGTAGCACGCGCCCGTTGCGCACAATGTAATTGCGGGCATCGATGGACGTGTCGTAATCGAAGGTGGACGCTCCGACAGTGAGGAGCAGCATGTGCTTGGAGAACCCGCCGTAGGTGCCGCTGACCTCGGCGCGGTAGCGTCGTTCACCGACGTCGAAGTCTTGACGTACACCGTCGGGAAACAGTCCTCGAAATGCACCCGGCGGATATGGCTGAAGGTTCGCGCGTTGATCGACCTGTATGCCGGCAACGTAGCCGCGCAACGACCAGTGAGGCTTGGGATTGCTGTGGTGGAGGAGTTCTACAGTCGTTACCTTGCTGTCATATGTGCCGTGTGGATCCAGTGAGAACGTTAGCCCGGTTCCCGTCTCGAAGTCGTACTCGTTTCTGTGCGAGGCCATCAATGTCCACATGCGCCCGGCAACACTCGCTCGCGCGTCAACCAGCTTGCGCGAGGTGTTGATCGGGCCGGGTGCGAGTGAGGCATTCGTGTTCAGCAGCCGGTCGAACGTGGTTTGCGCATCGGCTTCGAGGAGCCGATCGCTAAAGTCTGTTTGGTAAACGGCACAGTAGAGCCGCACGTCAACGTCCCGGACGTTACTGCCATAGAGACCGTATCCACCCGCCGAGCCTAGATTGCCTCCTAGCAAGCCAAGTTCCGAAAGCGGTCCACTCGACGCAGTACGCGTGATGATGTTTACGATGCCCGCGGACGCATCCGCACCGTAGATCGCGCTGCCCGGGCCGCGGGTAACCTCGACGCGCTCGACGTCAATAAGCAACACGTCGTGAAGTGATACGGTGGCGTTGAGAAATCCTTGATACAGGGGCAGGTTGTTCACAAGGATGAGAACACGCTGTGTAAGGCCTCGAACGGTGATCTGCGTGCTGCGCGCATCGTTGCTGGTCAGGTAGTAGCCGGGCACGCGTTCGAGCAGTTCCCCGAGGGAGTGCACGCCAGATCGCTGGATCTCTTCGCGCGAAATGGTTGTGGCAGAGACCGGAGCATCAAACAACGCGCGCTCGTAGCCCGTCGCAAGGGAGATGATC
>CADEEJ010000217.1:0-6510 GCA_902826315.1 uncultured Steroidobacter sp. | reverse complement strand
CGCTGAACCGAGATCTTCGGTGTCGGGCTCCTGGCCGAGCGCACTCTCCGAGGCGATGACGAAAACAGTAGCCGCAAGAACGCGTGTGATTCCATGAGACGTCATCCTGGCGGTCCCCGTGGAAAAGAGAATTCTTCGAGCAGCGTGGCCCACTGGTCATCGGAGGGCCCTTTGGTTCGACACGCGTGCAGCGCTTGCTCGAGGTGTCGCGTTGCCTCCGCGGTCCGGCCGCTCCTCAGCGTGTAGCTTGCTGCGTGGACGCGGGCTGCCAATTGCTCGAACGCCTGCGCGTGACCGAGCGCAGCCGCGGCCCCCGTCAGGCACGCACGATCCCGCAGTACGCGCTGGCAACTCGCGGCCAAATAGTGCAAGTCTAAGGGCTTCGCCAAGAACTCCGTTGCACCGGCGAGCATGAGATCCTGGTGCCGCTCGGCGGCACTGAGCGCGGTAATGATCATCACAGGTTGGTCAGGGTCATCAGCCAAAATCGATTTCAAGACTTCGGTGCCAGGCATGCCAGGCAGCATGAGGTCGAGCAATACAAGGTCGTGGCGCCGACCGCGCCATGCTTGAAGACCGATGTCACCCGAATGGGCGAGCTCCACTTCGAAGTGTTTCTCGAGCGCGCGGGCTGCAGCTTGTGCTGCCAGCTCCTCGTCTTCAATGATCAAGACCGAAGCGAGGATTCGATTGACTTCAAAAGTCGAGACATGCTCGGCGATCGTCTCCGCATCATCGCTCGGGATGAGCCGAGTGTGCGGGTCGAGCATCGGCTGAAGGGCAGCTTCTTCCTCTGGGCTGCACGACACGAAGACCGGCGTATCCGGAAATCCGCCGAATCGACCAGAGCGCACCATTCGGATGAAGCGCCAGCAATCGGTGTCAGCGAGCGCAGTTCCGCAGACGACGGCGTCGAAGCGCGCGCGAGTGAAGCTCGTGAGTGCAGACCGCGCATCGGCAAATACGCCGACTCGTGTCTGTTGAAGGCGGGAAATTAGGGCATGCGGCCACCGCTGCCGATTAGACTCTTCGGCATCGCACAACAGGATGTCGTAGGTGCGCCCTGCTGCCATGCGTCCTTGTTCATCCACCAAGCGTTGATCTTGGTGCTCCTCAGTCGAGCCCATCGTATCATGGTAACGAACGGTGATAGAAGTCCTCGAATATGACAGAATATCGGCGATTGAGATCCTCTCATCGGGCCTCGGGCCTTGCTGTCGACCTGCATTCAGGGGAACAGATGAGCAGTCGGGTCAAGAGAGCGTCCCGCGAAGCGCGGAATGTTGCGCCATCGCAGCGGGTTGCAGCCAAAGGCGTCCGCACGCTGGTGCGCTTAACCCTTGCGGATGATGTTGCTCAGGACTTGGAGACCTATTTGTGGGTGGGCTCGACCGCTGCCAGCGATGAAACCGGCGAGGGCAAGCAAGGCATCTACGATGAAGTCGTAGACCGATTCTTGCAGCGACACGAACGCCGGCCGCCGACTGCAGCGCTCGTCAAGCCGCCGACGCGGGGATGGCGTTCATTCTGGATCAGCACGCCACTCGTGGAGCGCTGTAGACGCGTCGCGGAACGTGCCGAGGTTCCTATTGGATGGGTCGTCGGCTACGCACTAACGTCCTTTCTGCAAGAAAGGGTGACGCGTGAATGGCGAGTGTTCCGTGTCGAAGCGGGCGATCGCGCCCGACAGCTGCTTGCTTCCCCGGGGAGCAAGCCTCCCACAACGCGCCGCGTGCGATAAGGCCAATTTCGAGGGCCTTTCGAGTATGTCTCCTAGCTTGCCGTACACGCACCTCGGGTAGTAGTTTAGTCTACGTGTATCATGGTAACGAACCGTGATACGGGTAGAAGCGACTATTCCGGGGGCGTATATGAGCCTGCAACAATTGCGCTTCGTGACGGGTGCCGTAGCCTGCGTTCTCCTCCTGACGCTACAGCCCGCGGACGCTGAGGAGCCAGCCGTCTCCGTGATCGTGAAGGCAGAATCTGCCTCGCCCTGGCGTGCTGCGGCGGAAAAACACGATGTGGATGCGCTCGATCTCTACGCCATAGCCCTGCAGGAGAGTCGACGGCGTCGAGGTGATGGGATGCTGCGCCCCTGGCCTTGGACTCTGCATACGCCCGACGCGGGATCGCTCTACTTCGAGACATACGATGCGGCGCTCGAGAAACTGAAGTCGCTCATCGCGCAGGGCACCAAGAATATCGACGTGGGGCTCATGCAAATCAACTGGGGTTGGAACGGGCACCGAGCAACAGCCGAACGGTTGCTCCTGCCGGCAGACAATATCGAGATTGCCGCGCAGATCCTCAGAGAGCATCTGAACGAGTATGGCGGTGACCGCCGTCGCGCAGTTGCGCGATACCATAGTCCGCGCCCGGAACGTGGGCTGCCGTACGCGGCCTCCGTACTCGCGATCGCCGAAGAGCTCCGGCGGTCGTCCGCGATTCAGCTCGCGCTTGCAGAGTGATCGGCGCTTTGGGAGTTCGACATGGATGCCGCGATCGAGGAAGACGTTGCGAAAGTAAACTCGGAGCTGTTGCTGCTCGCGAGCGACCCTGACGAGGGCGAGTCAATGCTCCGCCTGCTAGGGGCTCAGCCCAATGTCATCGCTCGAATTGCGTCCGCGGGATCAAAGGGGGTCAGCACAGCGATCCGATGCGGTGTGCCACTCGTGACTTTTGTTCCGAGGCTGGAAGAGTTGCTGGCAGCGCGTGTCGCGGACGTGCATGAGGCAAACGCGCACGAAGTGCCCCCGGCAATCAGAGAGCTGACGCGCCTCACACTGCAAGTGGCACAGCGCGCCGCGCTGATTGATCGCACGCTTGCAGAACTCCACTTTGCCTTTACCGGACGCGCGTTAGACGGTCTGGTCAGTCTCAGCATGACGCGCCTTCTCAGGTTGGCCGATCGCCACGGTGTGCTGATTCGATTGAGAGCGTCGGACAAGACTCGGATGTGGGATCGACTGCTCATTGGCGATCGCAGCCCGGGAGCTCGGGGATATCGGTTCAGCCACCAAACCGCATTGGCGTGTTGCCGCACCGAGTGAGAGGCGAGCCGCAGCGGGGTAGGTCTGGCAGCAAGGGAGGATTCAACATGCATCGATCAGCTGACTACCCCACTGCGCAGGAAATCTTCGTTGCCGTCGAAATGGCCCGGTTGGGCGCGGCCGCCATCGTTATTGAGCGCCTTACGGGCTTTGGTGCGCGATGGGCCCGCAGTATCGTGCGGGAACACGGTGGTGCGCTGGCGTTGAAGTGGAAGGACCCAATCCGTTGGTTTGAGGCGAGTCCGGAACGTCTGCTGCATGCTGCCTATGTCCAGTGCGCCTATGACATGCAGTCGACGGCGCAGTCGGTCGGCCGTCGCTTGCTTGCAGCCTATCGAACGTACAGAAACGCGACGTCAGAGCCCGGGCTGCTCGACATCAATGCGTGCGCGCAGATCATCGACCTCTATCAATCTGGGAATGCTTGGGTGCGCGAATGTACCGAATGCGGGCTGAAGCACCTGGTGCTATCGGAGCGAACGCTGTGTCCGCTGTGTCGAATCGAAGGGCGCGAATTCTGTCGAGGGTGCGGAAAGCTTCTGCCCGAGAATCATGCACCACTGCGTGCTTACTGCGACACGTGCTCGCCGCGAGCCGTTCGCATGGCGATCTATCGCCGGACTCATCGCGAGCACGCAGTCGGCGCGTTGCCTAGTCAAACTACGCTCTTGATAGAAACTCCGCTGCGAGCGCTGCGCCCGTGAGTCACTGAGCGCCGCCGTTGGCAGCATCAGTCGGACAAGAGTCCTGCTTCGTTGCGTCGCCGAGATGGTCGGCGCTGACAAAATCGATCCACGACGCAGTTCGGGGTAGTTGATCTGCGCCGTCCCCCGGGCGTCGCGCGCTATTGGAGGGTTGTGTTGCTGCGAGACTTCCCGAGGTGGAGGGTGTTCTCGATATGCTCGCGGGTGGGTTCTCGGACGGTCGCGAAGTCACCTGCCCGCGCTCCGATGAATCGGTTCGTGAAACGAGAACGTGCTCTATCGCCCCTAGACTGATCGCGACATCGCCGGTCGATGGCATGCGCGCCAGAGCAATCTGAGCGCCCGGATAGCAACAGCCTTTGACCTCAACGGGTGCAGGCGTGGACATACAGCCGCACAGTAGAAGAGCGCCGATCCAAGAAAGAATCCGAATCATGTACATCTACCTCACGTATTCGGCGTCACTCGCGGTGATGCATTGTGGTCGAGTTGTCGCGTAAGGCAGGGACGTAACGCGAGCCTGGAAGGCACGCGAGCGAGGTCAATCGAACACTTCAATTGGACTAGCCTGTGTGGCGACGAAGGGAATCACCCCAGGTGTTTACGCCATGTCTTGGAAGCGACTCTTCCCACGAGTTGCGACGGACCAGAGCAATGCCGAACGCGTTGAACTGCTCGAACCCGCGCACCTGCTAAACGCGCATGCAAGTCGTCTAAATGCATTGCGTCTTGAAAGCGGCTACAGCTCCGATCAGTTTGAGCAGCTCGTCCGAGTCGCATTCCTCCGCACCGCTGAATGGATTCATTGTCTCCCAGCAACGCGCGCCGAGAATCACTCGGAGGCAGGGGGGCTCCTTCGCCTTGCAGTGGAAACGGCGTGCTTGGCTTTTCGACGCGCCGACGGGAAATTCTTAGCGGGTCCGGTGTCATCAGACGTGCGTCATCGAGAGCGCGATCGCGTTTGGCGCTACGTGACGCTCCTCGGCGGCATGGTTCGATCCGTCGGCCGCTGTGTGACCCATCTCAGAGTCACTTCAAACGCGGGTGCCGCGACCTGGAATCCACTTCAGGAGGGTCTGTGGGCGTGGGAACGTAGGGTCGGTGCAAGTCACTTTCAGATCGAGTGGCGCGATGGTACGGATGCGCGCCCGACGGCGGCCGCGTCGGCGTGGCTCGCAAGCCGCATCATTCCAAACCATGCACTGATTTATTTGCAGAGTGCTGATGACACGCTGCCCGAACTGCTACTCCGAGTCATCAACGGAGACAAATCTGGACGAGTGTGCGAGATCGTCGAGGAGGCGTACCAGGCAGCGCTAGACCAGGACATTGCGCGTCGAGGCGGTGATGACGCAACTGTGAAGGTGGGTGTCCAGCTTGAGTACCGTCTTCTCGAAGCACTTCGTGCGCTCGTGCGCGAGAAATGGACGCTGAACAGCCCAGGCAGTCGGTTGTGGTGCACGCAGCAGGGTGTGTTCCTCAACTGGAAGCCTGCAGTGAATGACATGCTCGTGCGAATGCGCGCAGAGGGCATCAATGGGCTGCCGCGCGACCCCGATGTCATCGCGGAACTGCTAATCGGGCATCGCGTACTGGTAGCGAATCCGAGCGTCACGACTGGCTTAAAACACTACTACAAACTGTTGCCGCAGATGCGCGGAGCTCCCAAGCAGAGCCTTGAGGTCGTCCGCATCGTCGATGCGGAACTGATCGGATTGCAGATTCATGGCGTTGATCCGATCCCTGCGGAGATTGTCGGCGCCAGTGCGGGATCTGGTTTGGAACAGGAACCTTCCGCTGCCGTGCCCGAACCGCTGCAGCTTCCGTTGGAAGGAGGGGATGACGCCTCGGCAGAAGTGCTCGTGCGCGAAGGAACTGACACAACGTCGTCACTGCCGATATCGCCCAAGCCGCAACCGCCGAGTTCGGCTGCGCAGCTCGAGCGCCTGAAGCGATTCGGACTCCCCGGCGCCGTGCTGCAAAAGTTGGCGGAGCAGCTGGTGCGCGAGCCCCACAGCAACGCGATCGCTCGAACCTCCGATGGAATTGCAATCGCCTTCCCTGACGGCGTCGCGCCGCATTGCCGAGAGCCGCAGGAGTTTCTGGCGTCGTGTGAGGCTCAGGGCCTTCTCGTTTCCGAGGACGCGACTGCGCGTCGGTTCGTGCGCACGCGAAAGGTCGGTGAAAGCCACTTGCCTCCGCGATACATCGTTCTGGCACCACGGATTGCGCGTCATCTGCCGCTTCCGGCGGGAGGAGATTCGTGAGTTGGGAACTCGAACGGCCGTGGCGTCCAGCGTACGAGGTGTACGCCGCGGTCGCGTGGCTGCTGACAGCGAGCGGCGCGGTTTACGCGATGCTCAAAGCACCTCTCCCGCGAGAAGCCTTCGCCATCCTGCTCCTGTGCGGCTTGGCGCTCGGCATTTGGCGGATGTTTCAGGCGCTGCAGGTGTGGCGGATGCGGATGTCGCTCGAAGGCCGCCCAGTGGAATGGGTTTCGAGTGAAGAGGTCCACCGAAAAATGCTCGCCCGACCCGGCCATGTATGGGTTGGATGGGGGTTCAATTGGAGCCGCATTCACATGCAGCGGCTCTATGAACTCGAAAAGATCGACGTGCAGAAGTTGCGTGTGCCTTGTGCGCGGATGTGGCGCCATCTGACAAAGCTGTCGGCTCCGCAGAAGGGCAACGCGCTTCTTCATGGTGTCGAGCCCATCGAACACGATCTCTATGTGCCATTGTCGGATCTGGAAG
>CADEEJ010000216.1 GCA_902826315.1 uncultured Steroidobacter sp. | reverse complement strand
AAGATCGCGTGGTACGTGCCCGGGCGGGTCCGGCCGATGCATTTCAACCTCACGCAGCGCCGGTTCTCGCTGCGCGTGCCGTGGCCAACGCTCGCATTCCGAGTGGTCGAACGACAGGTCTGGCTTGCTGCACTGGCCCACGCCGAGCGACCGACCGAGAGCACGCCGCTGTATCACGCCCCCGTCATGAACGTAAACGCGGCCACACACGTCTGCACCGGCAGCGCCATCCTGCCGCCGGGCTCGGGCCTCGGCGATTGCGAGGCCTATGAGCGTGCGATCTACGAAACGAACTTTAGCCACGTCAATCACCGACGCACCCTTGCTGACGCTGCCGAGGTCTCGGACAACGACCATGTGCGGTTCTGGCGTCAGGTCGCAAAGAGCAAGGCTACGACGTTCCCGGCTGACGCCCTCGCCCCGCTGGACACGACGGTCGGCGCATGGCTCGCCGCCGGCACCGGCGCTCGCAGGAGAGCGTGACGTGCGATTCACACCCGAGACGGTGCTGTCGTATCTCGATGATGTGCGAGACCGCACCCTGCTGATGCAGAACCCCGTCCTGCCGATGCCGCACTACGGTGAACTGCCCTCGCTTGAAGCCGGTGAACGACGCTACGTCGTGGCCGATGACGGTGTCTACGTGCAGGCGAGAACGCTCGCGCTGAGCGTCTGTGCTCGGCTTGCGTCGACGCCACCGCTGCCCTTCGGCTCGCTGACGCCACGCGTTGAACTCTCCGGCGGCTCGCTGCCGCGCTCGTTCTTCGCTCGAATGTGCGCGGAAGCACTCGAAGAGAGCCCCAACGAGTGGGCTGCACTCGTGCACTGGGACAGCAACTTCCAGCACTACGTTTGGACCGCTACAGAAGCACGGCATCGCTCGACCTGTCGCGTGGCGTACGACTCCGCTGCGCGTGATGAGTCTTGCCTCGTGATCGATGCACACAGTCATGGCGTGGCTCGGCCGGAGTTCAGTGCTCTCGACGACACCAGTGACCGCTATGGGCTCTACTTTGCATGTGTGCTCGGTTACTGCGTCACTCGTCAGTCCATTCGCTTGGAGACGCGCCTCGTCATCGACGATCTACGCATTCCGCTTGCGTGGCATCCGTGGGAGGACGATCCGACCGACGTTGCAGATGCGTCAAGGGGTGCGAGGCTGGGAGGACGACCCTAGATAGGAAGGCCTTCCGTTGACCACCTTCTTCGCACCGGAACCACTGATTGAATCGCGCGTGAACGTGTTGCTGCTGGGCGTCGGCGGCACGGGATGCGATGTGCTGGATGCGCTCGTGCGACTGCATCACGGCATTCTCGCCACCGGACATCCGGGTGGACTGCATGTCACTGTGATGGACGGGGACACCGTCTCGGAAACGAATGTCGGGCGGCAGCGCTTCGGTCGATGCGATATCGGCCACAGCAAGGCATTGCTGCTGGTTCATCGCGTGTGCCTGCTGCACGGCCTCGATTGGACGGCGATCCCGCGCTACTGCGAGCTCGACGCGGACGGCTGTGCCGATCTGCGTCTCGATCACGTCGATCTCCTCATCACCTGCGTGGACCGAGCCAACGTGCGAGTCGGCATTGCCAAACGCGCTCAACAATGCCGGGCGCGCGGCCTTTGGGCCGACTTTGGCAACGCCGCTCGCACCGGGCAGTTTGTGCTCGGCCACCTGAGCGATGCGCCCGATGGCGCGCAGCGCCTGCCCAACGTCTTCGACCTCTATCCCGAACTCTCGACAGTCGACGACATCGAGGAGCCGAGTTGCTCATTCGAGGAGGCCATCGCGCGCCAGGATCTCTTCGTGAATCCGGTGCTCGCATACACCGGCATCTCGATGCTCTGGAATCTGTTCCGACACGGGGCGCTTCAGAGACACGCTGCGTTCATCGACGTTGGACGAACGAGCGTGCAGCCACTCGCGATCGACACCGAGGCGTGGAGATTCTTCGGATACGATGCGACGCCCGCATCGCGTGCAGTTTTGCAAACCTGAGAGAGACTCGTCCCACAGTTCGTGGTGACTGCGAGTGACGCGCCATGATGCTCGCGATGAGCGAAGTTCTTCAGATTCACATGCGACCGCTGCTGGTGAGCCTGCGGACGCACCGACCGCGCGGAACACTCGCGCTGGAGGATCTGATGACAGAACAAGGCACATCGTCGCAGGCGAATGCCCTGCCCGTGCGCTGCGACGTGCTTGCGACGTTGCAAAAGCTTCCGCCCTTGTGCCTCACGCGCTCGAAGGTGTCTCGTGCGGTGATCGCGATTCGCCGCGGCGAGCTCGGATATTACCTCGTGGACGCTCAGCTCTCGCCGGAAGAGTTCAACCATCGGCACGGCATCACGCCAGAGCAGGTCGCGGCGATGGAAAACGGGGCACTGCATGGATGGGAAGTCCCCGAAGCGGACCCCGATATCGTGCGAGGTCAGAGCCTTGCGGGCGCGTGTGATGCACGCGAGAAGGTCACGAGCGGGACCGTAGTAGTGACAGAATCGAACGAAGTCGTCGGTGAGAGTTCGCCACGTACCTGCGTCAGTCGATGAACGCAATCTGAAATTCCTTCTGGCAACCGCCGAGAAACAGGATCGACGCAAGTCGACCGAACGCGCCGGAGGCCACCGGACTCCAATTCATCCGATCAATGGGTCCGGGCACCATTGCTGCCAGAAATGCGAATCCGCACAGTGCGAGTAGCGCGAGGAATGCGCCGACGAACAGTTTCTTGTGCGGGTCGCTCGGCCGTGTAGCAGCTCGATAGAGCATGACCAAGGCAGCGACCATCAAAACGTCCATCGCGATTGCGAAGAGCATCGCAGAATTCCTTCAGACCGACACCAACCCGACCGAGTGTCTTATGTTTCTCGCTGCGCTTTGGGCTTCACATTGGGCGGCGGCAGCGTATAGGACAGATGCGCCTTGTTCTCGCGTAGCACGCGCAGGATAGTGGGTGGATCCAGACCGACGGCGCGCGCAGCGCGCTTCACGCCGAAACCCGCGAAGTAACACAGTTCCATGATGTGCGCGCCGGTGTAATCCTGTTTCTCCAGCCAGTAGAGCCACGCGCGCACTTCCTCGCCCGTTGCCTTCCAAGGTGCGTAAGGCTGTGCCCGGTCGGCGTGATCCAAAGCGATTCGTCGCGCCATGCGTGCGCAGAGTTCGCGGAAGCGTAAGCGACCTTCCTCCGTGATACGCCCCGCATAGAGGGTGGCGTAGACTTCGTCCAGCGCTTGCGGGGCCTGCATCCCGCCTCGGATACGTCGCTCCAGTCCCTCATGGATCGCTTGTCCGGCATTCCTTAGCGCATCGATCGTCACCATCCCCGTGTCCATCCTGAGCCCCCGGCTTACGGGTGCACGTGTGGATGATGCCACCGTGCGGCGGCGGAAGGTACGTCACCAGCCCTAGCGATTGTCCGGCTTGAAGTCCGGCACACGATGTGCCCCGGTGCGTGAGCATTCTAGGCCAGAGCGGGCGGGCGAAAGACGCTCAGAGCCGCAGTGCCACCACACTACTGGATCGCATGCAATACGACCTTGGGGCAACGCTCCCCTTGCCAGCCATCGGCCAGCCATCGGCCAGCCATCGGAAAAAAGGACTCAAAGTTGATACCTGACCGTTACGGCTCCAAGTCGACCACCTCGGGAGCTTTCTGCAAGGAGCGCAGACGATGACCTCAACGATCCTTGAGTTTGTGATAGCCGATCAGCATGTCACGTGCCGATTCGTCTCGCCCGATCGTCGTGAGTGGCACTGCGACTGTGCAGAGTTCGCACGAAGGGCTCGTCTCTACCGCGAAGGATTCTGCGCCCACATGGTATGCGCCATCGAGCAAGCCGTTCAGGACGGACAGATTCACGTCAGCCCGATCCCGTTCTCGAGGGACGACTGATCAGCGCCTCAAAGTTCCGTCAACAGCGCCTTGCGCGTCGCGTCGTACTCATCGCGTGTGATGAGTCCGGCGTCGAAGGCGCCTTTGAGCTTCTCGAGTCGGGCCGTTACCCCATCCTGCGGCATCGGTTTGTCGGTCTGGACCATCGGTGGCGCAGACGTCACGTCAGCCGGCTGAAGAAGAACACTATGCGTCGTGTCGAGGGCCTGCATCACGATGTACGCGGTCTCGTACTTGGACAGCGATGCCAAATCGCGGCGGCCGCCTAAGAAATCTGCGGTTGCCGCGAGCGTCGCCACGCGTGACTGATTGCTCGGATGCGAGCTCGTGAGCTTCTGCAGCGACGCTTGGGTCTGTGCGTCATAGAACTCTGTGTTCGCCTTGTTAAAGCTCAGGCGCGCGGTCTCGGCATCCGCGCAGACCTTGTTGACCTTATCGGCGTTCGGTGGCGTGCGCGCGATCTGCCCGGCGTTCCACGCCGTCATCGACTGCGCGCACGTGTTCTGCGCCTGTGTGGCTTGGAGCCGCATGCTCTGAAGCTGCGCTTCGGTCAATGTCGCGCCAGGTGCTGCGGCATCGTTTTCCTTGACCATGCGCGTGAAGAAATCCGCACCGCGCAGCGGATCGAAGCCCGCACGCAGCGCAATGGCAGCACCGAGCGCGTCCGCTTCCGCCTCATCCTTCTGGCCGTACTGTGCGCCAAACACTTCGCCGAACTGCCCGAACTCCTGTGCCGTCTTGCCTTTGGACAACGCGGCGATCAGCACGGCGATCTGCGAGAGCTGCATGACCGAATCATTCCGGCGCCGCTCGTTATGCTTGAGTAAGGAGTGACCGAGCTCATGACCGAGCACGAAGGCGAGCTCATCATCGCTCTGTGCGGCCCCGAGAAACCCGGTGAAGACGTACACATACTCACCGCCGACGACGAAGGCATTGTTGGTTTGCGGGTTGGTATCCAGCACGCGCACGGCCCACGCCTTTGGATCCTGACCCATGGCGGTAAGGAGTTTGCGAACCAGGTCGTTCACTCGACGGGACCGCTCATCGGTCACCAAATACACACGCTGTGTGCTGTCGCGACCCTGAGATAGGAGTTGGTCGTCGTATTGACGCGCTTGGGCAATCGCCTCTGCGGACAGCGGAGCGTTGAGTGCCGCCACCACTCCGTCGATGGAGTGCTGGTCCCGGACCTGACCGAACGCAGTGCTCGTGACACACACTGCGGCGAGTAGCACCGCAACACGCTTGTCCATGCAGTCCTCTCCTGTCGCACCGATAGCGTCTGGGGAATGCTACGGACAGCACAATCCGCCGCTGCGACACGGTTCACGCTCCGCAGCCGACCGCCGGGATCGGATCGAGTGGATTGCGGGTTAGTTCACGACCCGCTGACAGGTGATCGAACGTTCCGCTGAAGGATCGCCAGCCCAAGGAATGGGCCGGCGATGTAAGAGTGGATCGTTGATGCCTTCAGCGCTCGTTCACGAGAGCACACAGAGCCGGCCCTCGCTGTCGGGCCCAAATTCAATGTCGATCGTCGGCGTGGCGACGACGAGAAGACTCGTGTTGTGACACTCGAGGCATTCGACGACCAGGTGGGCGGCCTGATAGATCGCGAAGGTTCGACCTCCGCAGTGGCCGCACAACATCCGCTTTGCATTTTCGATCATGGATGAAATCTGCCGCGACGTCAGGTCAATGCAATCTCATCGATCTCCACCTCGATCTTCTTCGGGCGGACCGCCGCGACGGACTCGAACACGAGCACACCATCGATGTCGCGATAGTGCGCGTGCGTGTTGGGCCGCGACAGATAATCCTTTGCCCACGTAACGGTTTCTTCTTTCGTCGCGAAGGCGGACTCTGTGGACCGACCATCCAGACCCGTCAGCTCCAACTTCTTGCTGCCGGGACGCAGGCGATAGCCCGCACAGAGAAAGTACTTGCGCTCGTCCACCGGCACAGCTGCAGTCTTTGACTTAGTTGCCATGATGTCTTGTCCTCGGTGCCCCAGCAGGGCACGCTCAATTTGCTTCAGATGCCGGCGAAGATTGCGGCGTCTTGCGCCCTCTTTAGATCCTCGCGGTTCGTGATTGCTTTCCAGCCGATGGCACAGCACCGCCAAAACGACTCGTTGCCGTTTTCAATCGACGATGCGCACGTAGTCGCCCATCGACGTCGAGCGACATGCGCCGCGTTCACCAACTGGCACTGTCACCGTGACCAAGACGCGGTTGCGAGCCTGAACCCACGACTGTTCGAGATTCTGTGTCGCGGCAAACGCCCATTCGAGCGCTTGCTCGAGCGGCTCACCGGTTCTGAGTGTTGCGACATGGACGGGCTGGTCCTCGAATGCCGCGTGAAATACCTCAATTGTGATCAGGAGATCGGGTGCTCCTTTGGAAACGAAAACTTCCAAACTTCAATCCCTGTGGCTATGACGGTGAGAGTGCGGCTATGACTGTTCCATTCGTTTATTCGTGGGCGACCTCAATTTCAAGAATTCGCCGCAGCACTTCGTTGCCGTGGCCGCTCGCAGCTCCTTGAGCAGCGAGCAGTGCCGCTCAAATTCCGGCGGCAGCCTGTCTAGGTAGCTGATTCCCGCCTCAGGCTTGCGTTCAACGAACAGAAACAGCTGCAGGCGTGTTTCGCGCATGCGAGCCTCCGCTTCGAACGCGTCTTGAACGAGACGGTTAAGTTCATCCGTCGCTTGCATTTGAAGAGACTCCTGTGTCGTGGGATCATGCGAACGTGGCCCACTAGGCCAGGCAATGCTGAGCGCCCGCTTCAGGAACGCACGCCATCGAATGGCCAAATACAAGAATGAGGGAGTGCGCCATGACGGCGCACTAGAGAAAGGGGCATCGCTGCCCCTTTCATGCGCCGATGACGTCAATCAATCAGGTCGATTCGACCCTTGAGTGCCGCCGTGGCGATCGAGCGCAGCTTCTGGTACAGCTCATCCTGCGACTCGACCCCTTCGGGTAGCGAGTCGAGGTAGATCAGAACCTTTTCAGGTTCCTCGGCTGCTCTGTCGAACAGCCGCTTGCGCACGGCCCGCTCGTCGCGGACGTGCTCCAGGAACTGGATGATCGCCTCCTTCTCTTTGTGGTTCGCTGTCACTGTACGCCTCCGTTCTTGAGAACGAGGGCGCACAGAGACCCCCGGGTCGGGAGGCGCTTGCGCCCCCTCGGGGGATGAACAGAACCCATAAAGCGCCAGCCCTATGGGATACCAGGCCGAACTGTTTAACGTGGCCGGCGACCACGTCCATCGTCATCTGCGTGACGAGAGAATCCGCATCCAATCATGAGCGCGGCGATGTAACGCTCCTTCGATGACGCGTGCGTCAAAGGCACCTGTCGCGTATTCCCTTGCCCAGTTGCAGTTCCACGAACCTCTAAGAAGGTAGGGACACACCCAATCGATTCAGGGAGTGATCCAAATGACACCGCTCTTCTTACATGCCATGCATGGCCTCGCCGCGGGTGCAGGTACCTCATGCGACCGCGCTGCTCGACGCCCTGAGTCCCCACGGTCGGCTGCGCGTCAGCGATCTAAATTCAGTGTCCCGATCCATCGATCCTGGGCGATTGAGCTGCCGGCGACCGGGCCTCGACCCCGCCGAAGCGCAACGCCAGGCGACGGAACGAGCGAACGCGCGGTACTACCAACAACAGCAGTCCCCAGCAAGGGACCGGCCTCGCTCGGCGAATTGAATCGAGAGCCCTCTTCGGCGGGTGCCGGAGAGGGCCATGGCTCGTTACTTGTGATGGCGGCGACGCGCCGCGCGATCAGGACCCAAACAGTATTCATCTGCCTGGTAGCAGATGTCGCGGATGTATTGCTCGAGGCGTTCGAGACTGCGTCGCTGCGATTCGGTGGCACCCTGCAGTCGATATCGCTTGCGAAGCGACTCGGCATGCAGAGCGTGCTCGATGAGAATGTGCGCCACCTCTCGCCACGTCTCGTGCGACCCTCGGCGCCGAACTCGTAATGGCCGTCCACAGTGCAGAAGCTTATATCGCGTCCACCGTGCCGACCCCGTGAGCGCTCGACCCACAAGCCGTAGTGGAACGGTATGGTAATCCTCTGCGGAGTGCCGCGCCTCCGCACCGATGTCAGCTATGGGCTGCGTGCAGTCTGAATCCATGTCGCGGCGAAGCTTGCTGCTGTTCTGTCCGGCGCTCATCTGACGAGCCTCGCCTGTTTGTTCAGCTCGCGCGCCTCGCGAACGAGTTCACGCGCTCCGTCTAGCCACATCTGGCGGGCGGGCTGACTGATGTCAGTCGCCGTAGCGTAATACGCGTTGTTGCGCGCCTTGCGCATGGCTTCATCGCGCGCAACACGCAGTCCGACGATGTGCTTCCGGACGTGCTCTGGCATGGCGGCAAGGCGCTCCGCAAAGCGCACACTTAGACGCGCAGGCAATTCCTTAGCTGATCGTTTGCTTTGTGATGTGTTGCTCACCGATTTCATCCCCTCTTGTGAGTGACTCGTCCCGACACCCGTTGATCTGCGCCGTATAGTCTTCCAGCGCCTTTCGGAAGGTCGGGTTCGTGAAATACTCGCGGCAGATCTCCAGTGACGCCCGCTTGTCGGCGTTCGGCTGAAGTTCAATTGCCCGCTCGAAGATCGCACGCACTTCGGCGGTGCTCATGCTCTGTGATGTGGCACGCATTGCGCTTGTCCTATTCATGTGAACGTCGTGTTCTGCTTCGCTGCGAATAGCAGTGCAGCGAAAGCCCGTGATGTACGAGGTTTGATGGTGTTTCGGTCTTGCGACGACCGGCGCCTCGTCATGGGAAGCCGACTGAGAGGTCTCGGTCGGCGAAGGGTCGAGTTACAGTCTTTGCACGAGGTCGTGATCGGACTGCATGAACGGAAATATTCGACCGGAGACGGACCACTGATCCGGAGTACCACAGTCGTGGTTGCCGTGACAGCGATAGACGCCGCGTCCTGACATCGAGCGGATCTTCACCTGCGCGCCCGCGCGCGTTCGATAGACACCGGGTCCATCAACGACAACAGGTAGCATGCTGAGTGCCACTTGCAGCGAGGCGACGACCCTTCTATCCGACGCGTCTCCTGAACTGAATGACATGAGAGTCCTCCTGCCCCTGCGGGCTTCTGCGATTGCCCTACCACTTCCCCCACATTTGGAGTTCGAATCGAGCACGGAGCATCGAATGATCAGCCACACTCGGCAAACCGCCGACCGTGCAAAACGACATCGGAGCGCTGCGATGAAATCCAACTCGGACGCTTCGGCGACGGGTAGATCACCGCCATCGAACTCGGCCGGATTCAGAAAGGGGGATGAGGAACGGTCCGGATGCGCCTCCTCGGGGATGAACAGAACCCATAAAGCGCCAGCCCTATGGGATACCAGGCCGAACTGT
>CADEEJ010000215.1:2216-9330 GCA_902826315.1 uncultured Steroidobacter sp. | reverse complement strand
CTGAAGGGAATATCGCACGTAATAAGGGTACCGCCCCTTGGACAGGGTCGCAACCGCTGCCCGCCGGTGAGGGACTCCCCACAGCAGCATCGATTGGTCTGACGGGCAACTCTGGAGTCGACTCCAGACTTTTTTTGGGTGTGTCGCAAGGCCAACGCGGCGAGGCGCCCTCCCGCGTGTTCGTGCTCTCTTGACGGCGTTCTGCGAGAGCGTCCGGTCAGACACAGATCCCTGCGTGCAGTCGAAGGTAGGTCACCAAGTCGGGGCCCTAACTCCTGCTTACTGGTTCGGCTTTTTCTTAGCGTCTTCCTGCTGCCTCATCTCTCGGCATCTCTTCATCATCGCCTCGTGCTCAGCCGCTGACATTTTCGACATGTCCATGTCCTTCATCATCTCATCACAACGCTTCTTCATTTGCGCCTGATCAGTCTGTTTTGCACTCTCGCGCGGTTTCTCCTCCGCCGCCCAGAGAATCGATGAGGTCATGAGTAGCAGTGCCGACAAGCCGACGTGTACGATACGTGTCGTCATAACGTTCTCCGTAGTTCGCGCGGCTGAGTGAGAACCGCGTCGTTTGGATGTAAGCGCCCCCGTTAAGAGGAGGTCAAACCAGAACGATCAGCACATGCATAGGTTTCAAAGGTCACATGCCCAACGCCAAGATCTCCCTATTTTGACCGGCGGCAGCGGCTTCATCGGCCGAGCGACACGCCTGCGTCGTTCCTGCCAACAGGAAACTCCCGATCCCCAACGCAGCTTCTACGCCTCGACGCTCTCAGTTCATTTGCGATAGGGTCCGTATGCGACGGCGCAAGCCTGCAATCTGAAATCAGCTCCAGGTCAACGAATTGTTCTGGCGATGGCAGCTCGTATCCGCGTTTTTTTCCGCCTCAGTGCAAGGCATGCTCGGGAGTGCTTCCGCGTTTGAAGCGCCGGGTTGCGCAGCGCGCCAAGAAGGTCGCGCTGCGCGAGCTCAATGTTCTTGATCATGTCGAAGTCGCCGAGGCGGCGGACGCGCGAACCACGCTAACGGGTGGTGGCGCCAGGTCGCTCACTCTCAAGGGTAAGATCAGCAATGCAGCGTTTCTGCGTTGCTCGAGGAACGAGGAATGGATCGACAGAGCGATTACAAAATCAGTGACGCTGCGGCGGCGCTTGGCGTATCGCCCGATACGTTGCGCTACTACGAGAAAATCGGCCTGGTCCCGCGCCCGACGCGCACTGTGACCGGCCTCCGCCTGTATGGGGATAAGGATTTGATGCGGTTGCGATTCGTTCGACGGGCCCAGGGGATTGGCTTCAGCCTCGATGAGATTCGAAAACTCCTGCGCTTGCGCGAGCATCCGACCAAATGCAGCGGCGCCGTGCGTACACTGGCGGCGCGCAAGTACGAGCATTTGCGCGCGCAACGGCGCGAGATTCAGGAGATGGCGCGCGAGCTGTCATTGCTTCTGAACCTATGCCGCGCTGTGCCGCGGAAACGCCGATGAATGCTCGATTCTGCAAAGACCCAAAGGGCGGCGTCCGAAGCTGGAAAGCTCTGAGAAAAAGCAGGCCGCCCACGAACAAGAGCGCATACCCGGAAAGGTAGTCCGCCCAGTGCCGGCGAAACACATCGGCATCGCGTAGGAGCGTCATCGCCGCAAAGGCCGCAACCAGCGCGCCGAAAATCGGGTGCACGAGAACCGGATCAAGACTCATGTCGAACTCCGGCGGCCCACAAGCCATTCGCGGAAGGGTTGCGCAAGTTGAGCGAGATAGTCGTTCGGATAGTCGTCGGCGCCGTGAATGCCCAGATCCTCGGAGCGTGCGAGTGCGGTGCCGGGTTGGTAATGGAAGGTGCCGACAAGGTGGTCCCACAGCGTGGTGAACAAGCCGAAGTTCACATCCCCAGCCACGCTGTCTTTACGATGATGGAAGCGGTGCACTTCAGCATTGGCGAAGATGTATTTCAGCGGGCCGCTGCGGTAGTCGGCGTTCGAATGCTGCAGGACAAGCTGGATTGCGACGCAAAATGCCACCGCGCTGGCGACCTGCCGTGGGATGCCCATCAGCAATAGCGGTACGAAGCCGCTCACCGCCTCAATCGTCTGGTGCACGGGGTGCTTCATCAACCCGTTAACGCCATACATGCGCTTCACGCTGTGATGTACGGCATGGAAGCACCACAATGCGCTCCATTTGTGGCTGGCGTGATGAGCTGCCGAGATACCCACGTCCAGCACGAGGATCGCCAGAAGCACCTGTACCCAGAACGGCGAGGCGGATGGCCAAGCATCGGGAAACGGCGCAAGGACGGCGAACAGCGGTAGGAGGAAGACGCCCAGATGATTGAATGAGGTGTTCACGAGGAAATGCAGCAGATCGCGCAGGCCATCCTCATGATTCTCGTTCCAGTCCCGCACATAGGGTATGACACGCTCAGCGACGAACATGAAGCCAGTTCGCAAACAGATCCCATAAAAGTCGGCGGACGCCGTTCATTCCTCGCGCGTCGGCGGTCAGGGACACCTGACCACCGGATGGGCAATGCGCCCGCGCTTTGAGATATGGCGGACCCGACCGAGCGCAACGATCTCACAACGATCGCAGAGGCGTTCGATCAGCGCGGTGCCGATGCGACCGCTGCTGCCGGTGATAAGGACAACCTGTTCGGCTCGGGCATGGCGGATCCTCACTAAGCAGGGTTTCTCTGACCACGTGCTTGACGACTCAGCGTTGTGGCGAGATCTCCGTGATTGCGTACTGACCGGCCGACCCCGCGGTGAAGTGGAACTCGACCTGTTCGCCTTCCTTGAGCCCCGCCAAGTCCTGCGCGCTCGATGCCTTGAACTGCATCGTCATTGCCGGCCAGTTCATACTCGGCACCGCCTCGTGGGCGATCTTCACGGTCCCGGCATTGCGATCGATGCTTTGGATCGTGCCCTTCGCCGCATGCGTCTGCGCCTCGCTCGGAGCGGCCGGCGTCGAGGGGTTCGCGTCAGGCATCGGCATGCCTTTCATCGATTCCTGATTGGAGGTCGATTCGTGGTCGGGCATCGATCGCGCAGCTGCCGGTGCGCTCGCATTCTCCGCATCCTGTTTCGCACCAGCCGGCCAATACCGCGGTAAACACGGCGGCGATTGCGAACATCGCCATTCTCGGAAGGAACGGTGTCATGTTCGTTTTCACGAGGTCGGTCTCCTATGGGTTACATTGCAATTGAATTCGAGGCACCGCCCCCCCGTGGGCACCATACGAACGGTGACTGCGCCTGATGCGCATTGGCCGTCACGTCGCATGCGGTCAGTCTGGGCGCGAATCTCGGCAATTCGGCTCTGCGCACCCGCATCGCGCCCTGACGAGCTACTGCGTATGGCTGAGATTCCCGCGTCCATCAGACCGGCCGCATCGCAGAGGGCTGCACGCGCATCAAACAGCGCGGCGGGCGAACGCGCGATGACCGCCATCTCTAAGGCAGTGGCCACCGGCGGTACCGGAAACCAGCCGGAGGCAGCGGCGAGACGTGCCGCGCCTGCACCGCGAGGCAATGGCGCGGATCCAGCGAGCTTCGGATCTGCACGCACCAGCAGATGCGCGACGGTCCATCCCAAGGAGTCGACTTGGACGCGATCCCGCGACAATCGCCACTCGCGCTGTGCAAATATCCGTTGCGTGATCTGCGGTTCGAGCCCGATGAAGTCAGCAAAGGTCTTGGCGCGATGTGCGCCGGCTCCCTGCGCGCGCCGCCGATGGTTCTCGTGCGCAAGGCGCAGCTGATACAGCAAGTACCGATTGAGATCTCGCGGATTGTTGAGCACGGCGGACAACGCCACGGCATCCAGCGCCGCATCGTGCAGCGTCACGTAGCCGAGACTCAGTCGGACGCTCAACGATCCATCAGGCGTGACGTTCGATTCAACGTTGTAAGGTGACGGGTCATCCGTCATGTCCAGGGTCAGCGCAGGTGGCCTCGATGATGCGGTCTCGAGAATGCCGCGTTGGAGATCGGGGAGGACGCGAGTTTCCAGCAGTCGCCTGAGATTGGCCACATACTGCGCGGCCGCTTCCGCCTGGCTGAGCGGCGCATCTTGCGCCACAGCGGCGCGAGGTGCGAAGTCGGCCGCGACCCCAAGAAGACCCACTAGCAGCCGCGCAATCCTTTTGCACGCGAGCGGCCGTCTTGCGGGCGGCGATTTCTCGATGGCGCTCATCGCCCCATGCCTCCTTCATCAGCCGATGCACTGCTGCCGACACCGTGATAGCGGTGTCTGAAAACATCACTGCCAGCGGCGGCGGCAAGCGCCACACGCGCTCGTTTCCAGTTCTTCATTCGCGTGTCTTCATAGGATGCGTCTCGAACACTCAATCCGTGAGCATCGGGCGCCATGCCGGAGTTCCCTCGCAACAATCGATCTCTAGTGGCCATGACGAGAGAAAACCGACGAGCGGCCGTCGTTGGCGACGAGCAAAACGTCGTACGGTGTGACCTTGCCGGAGCGCACCTCCATCCCAGGTGAACCGGCCGGCATTCCGGGAACCGTCACACCTTTCGCGACCGGTCGCTCGCGCAGCAGCCGCTTGATGTCCTCGGCCGGCACGTGTCCTTCGACGAAATAGCCGCCGACCTCCGCCGTGTGGCACGCTGCCAGACGCGCCGGAATGCCGACGCGCTGTCTGACGGGCTTCAAGTCGCGAACGTCGTGGACTTGGACAGAGAACCCGGACGTCTGCAGATGCTTCACCCACAGCTTGCAGCAAGTGCAGGTCGCTGTTTTGTAGACCACGACTTCGGGTGCTACCGGCGCACGGGCTTGAGCGAACGCACCGAAGGAGACTGACGCGAGCAAAGCCAACAACAGTGCTTTCGCATTCATAGGATGTTCTCCGTTTCATGTGCCGTCGGGAGATTGGGTGGGCAGCGGGCGCCCGCGTATCAACAGATAAGCGGCGGGTATGACGAACATCGACAAGAGCGGTGCGCTAACCATCCCGCCCACCATTGGCGCAGCGATGCGGCCCATCACTTCGCTGCCGGTGCCGGTGCCGATGAAGATGGGCAACAACCCGGCGATGATGACCGCGACGGTCATTGCCTTCGGACGCACGCGCAGAACTGCGCCTTCCATGATCGCGTCCATCAGATCACCCCGCGTATTGAGTCGCCCCTCGCTTAAGTGGCGCTTCACGGCCTGATCGAGGTAGATCAGCATGATCACACCGAATTCGGCGGCGACGCCGGCCAGGGCGATGAAGCCGACGATCGAAGCCACCGACAGGTTATGGCCGAGCAGATAGATCAGCCAGAAGCCGCCGATCAGTGCGAACGGGAGCGTTGCCATGATGAGCGCCGCTTCAGCGAAGTTGCGAAAGGTCAAATACAACAGAACGAAAATGATGGCGAGCGTAAAGGGCACCACCACGGCCAGGCGCTTGCTGGCGCGCTCCAGATACTCGAACTGGCCCGACCAGGACAGCGAGTAGCCGGACGGCAGCTTCACTTTATCGGCTACAACTTGCTGCGCCTCTTTGACGTAGGAGCCGAGGTCTCGCCCGCGGATGTCGACATAGATCCAGCCGTTCAGGCGTGCATTCTCGCTCTTGAGCATCGGCGGCCCGTCGGTGATCTGAATCTGGGAGACCGTGCCGAGCGTGATGATTTCGCCGCGCTCCGTAACGATGGGCAGATTGCGCAGCTTTTGCACTGAATCACGGATCTCGCGCGGATAGCGCACATTGACCGGGAAACGCTGCAGGCCCTCAATGGTCTGTGTGACATTGTCGCCCCCGATCGCATAGGCGACGACTTCCTGCACGTCGTTGATGGATAGTCCATACCGCGCAGCGGCGACCCGATCGATGTTCACATCGACATAACGGCCTCCGGAGACTCGTTCTGAGAACGCGGAAGTCGTGCCGCGCACATCCTTGAGCACGCGCTCAATCTCCGCTCCAACGGTCTGAATCACCTTCAGGTCCGGCCCAGCGATCTTGATGCCGACGGGTGACTTGATGCCGGTCGCAAGCATGTCGATGCGATTGCGGATCGGCTGCACCCAGATGTTGCCCATCCCGGGAACCTTGAGCGCTGCATCCATCTCCTCGATCAGCTTGTCCATCGTCAGGCCCTCGCGCCACTCCTCGCGGGGCTTGAACTGGATGGTCGTCTCCATCATCTCGAGCGGCGCCGGATCTGTCGCGGACTCGGCGCGACCCATCTTGCCGAACACCGACTTCACTTCCGGAAAGCTCTTGATGATTCGATCCGTCTGCTGCAGCACTTCTGCCGCCTTGCCAGCGGACAATCCCGGCAGAGCGCTCGGCATGTACAGCCAATCCCCCTCATCGAGCGGCGGCATGAATTCAGAGCCGATTTTCACGATCGGCCAGACGGTGATCGCCAACATCACCGCCGCCGCCGCGAGCGTCATCTTCGGATGACGCAGAATCGTTGCGATCCCCGGCTGATAGATCTTGATCAGAAACCGGTTCAGCGGATTCGCGTGTTCGTCCATGATCTTGCCGCGGATGAACAGCACCATCAGCACAGGAATCAGCGTGACCGACAAACCGGCCGCTGCTGCCATCGCAAAGGTCTTGGTATAGGCGAGCGGCGAGAACAGGCGCCCTTCCTGCGCTTGCAATGCGAACACCGGCACGAAAGACAGCGTGATGATCAGCAAGCTGAAAAAGAGGGCCGGCCCGACCTCTGCGGCCGCCTCGCTCATCAATTTCATCTGCTGCGCGCCGTCGGGCTCGGCATCGGGGTGCTCACGCCGCCATTGCTCGAGATGTTTATGGGCGTTCTCGATCATGACCACGGCCGCGTCGACCATCGCGCCAATGGCGATGGCGATGCCGCCGAGCGACATGATGTTGGCATTCACGCCCTGGGCTTGCATGACGATGAACGCGATCAGAACCCCGATGGGCAGCGTGATGATCGCGACGAGCGAGGAACGCAGGTGAAACAGAAATGCGACGCAGACGAGTGCGACGACGATGAACTCCTCGATAAGCTTGTGAGCGAGATTGTCGACCGCGCGCTCGATCAAGGCCGACCGGTCATAGGGCGATACCTTCTCGACGCCCTCCGGCAAACCCTACTTCAGCTCTTCTCGCTATTTCTTTCAC
>CADEEJ010000215.1:0-2206 GCA_902826315.1 uncultured Steroidobacter sp. | reverse complement strand
TAGTTTTTTCTTGACCGCCTCCATCGTCTCCAGTGCGTTCTTGCCGAAGCGCATGACGATCACACCGCCGACCACTTCGCCTTCACCGTTGAGCTCGGTAATACCGCGACGGATTTCCGGCCCGCGCTGCACCCGGGCCACATCCTTCAACAGGATCGGCGTGCCGCCTTCACCGAGCCCGACGGGAATGGCACGGAAATCATCCAGCGACTTCAAGTAGCCGCGCGCACGCACCATGTATTCGGCCTCGCCCAGGTCCAGCACGGAACCGCCGGTTTCCTGGTTTGCCGTTTGCACGGATCCAACGATCTGTTTCTGCGACACCTGGTAGGCGCGCATGCGATTGGGATCGAGCACGATTTGATATTGCTGGACGAACCCGCCGATCGTGGCGACTTCAGCAACGTTCGCGACCGTCTTCAGCTCATACTTGAGAAACCAGTCCTGGAGCGTGCGCAGTTGCGCGATGTCGGTCTTGCCGGTGCGATCCACCAGCGCATATTCGTAAACCCAACCCACCCCCGTGGCATCCGGTCCTAACTGCGCCTTGGCGGTCGGCGGCAGTCGGCCCTGAACTTGAGACAGATACTCGAGCACCCGCGAGCGCGCCCAGTACAGATCCGTACCATCCTCGAACAGCACATAGACGTAGGAGTCGCCGAACAGCGAATACCCGCGCACCGTCTTTGCGCCCGGCACCGAGAGCATGGTCGTGGTCAGCGGATAGGTGACCTGGTCTTCGACCACTTGCGGCGCCTGACCGGGATAGGTGGTCTTGACGATCACCTGCACGTCAGAGAGATCAGGGATCGCGTCGAGCGGCGTGCGCAGCATCGAATAAATGCCCCAGGCGGTGACTAGCACGGTCGCCATCAGCACCAGGAAGCGGTTATGCACCGACCAACGAATCAGGGCAGCGATCATGGCTGGTCGCCCTTCTCGCGCGGGCCATCCATCGGCTGCATCGGTGGTGTCTTGTCATCCGGGCGCTGCACGCCGGACGTGTTGTCGGTTGCGCCGTCTGGCGGACTCATGCGAGCCAGGACGCCGCGCAGGCTCACCTCGGAATCGATCAAGAACTGGCCGGACACGACAATCTGTTGATCTTCGGTGAGGCCACGCAGAATCTCCGTGTGGGCGCCACGCTCGGCGCCGGCTTCGACGAGCACGGGCCGAAAGCGTCCTTCGCCCTCCGAGACGATCACAACGGTGCGTTCGCCGGTGGGGATCAGCGCCTCACTGGGTATCAGCACTACGCCCTGCCGGGTGCCCCCGGAGATCGTCACGCTGGCATACATCCCAGGCCGGAGTTGCAGCTTCTTGTTCTCCAGCACGATGCGAGCGCGGAGCGTGCGCGTCTCACGATTCAGTTCGGGATACACGTAATCCAGTTGTCCTTCGAAGCGTTCACCCGGAAGCGACGTCACGCGCGCCTCGACCGGGACTCCCTGTGAGAGCCCGGAAGACTGCGCCTCTGGAATCTCCGCCGTCACCCACACCCGTGAGAGATTCGCCAACTTGAACATCGGTGTGCCCATGGACACCTGTTGGCCTTCGCGTACCCCCAGCTCGGCGATGAAGCCGTCGAACGGCGCGTAGTACGCCACGCGCCGCTCGGGCTCGCCGCTCTTTTCCAGTCGAGCGAGTTGACGATCACTGACGCCTAACAGTGCCAAACGTTGGCGGGCAGCGCGGACTAGCACGTCTTCCTGCTTGCCTTTGGCCATGCGTAAGGCCAATGCGTACTCTTGCTGTGCCGCGTACAGCTCGGGCGCATAGACCTCGGCCAATATCTGACCGCGCTTCACCGGATCGCTCACGGCGCGCACGTGCAGGCGCTCGACCCAGCCGTCCGCTCGGCTTTGCACGATCTCGAGGCTCCGCTCATCAATGCTGATCGCGCCCACGACTTCGACGCGCCGGTCGAAGTCACCACGCGTGACCTTCGCAGTTCGCACACCGAGGTTTTGCACCATGCGCGGATCGATCGAGACGCCGCCTTCACCCGACTCATCGGGGTACTTCGGTACCAGCTGCATATCCATGAAGGGCGACTTTCCCGGCTTGTCGAAATGGACGTCCGGCTTCATGGGGTCGTACCAGTATAGGGGCTTGCGCTCCTGCTTTGCTGTGCTGGCCGCGGCTGGATCGCCTTCCGCTGCGGCCGTCTTGATCAGCTTCATGCCGCAAATCGGACAGTTGCCCG
>CADEEJ010000214.1:6293-9362 GCA_902826315.1 uncultured Steroidobacter sp. | reverse complement strand
TACGGCGTGCGCACCAACCCGGTCGTGGGTCGCGACGACATCCCGCTGTTCGTCATTCCGCAGGTCAGCTACTACGGCAAGCGCTTTTTCCTGGAGAGCCTGGAGCCGGGCGTGACGCTGTTCGAGAGCGACGCGCACACGATCAACCTGATCGCGACGCCGGGGTACGACCGCGTGTTCTTCAGCCGCCACGATCTGCAGAACGTGATCGTGCCGTTCGCGGCCGTGGGACCGCCGTCCCTTGCCCCGCGCATCGAAGCCGAAGACCAGACGTTCCCGGTCGGGCGGCGCCACACCACGTACCTGGCGGGACCGGAATGGCTGTTCCGCCATCGCAATTTCATCGGCCAGCTCAGTGCGCTCTACGAAGTGACCGGGCGGCACCAGGGCTACGAGTTGCGCGCCGCGATCTCGGCGCCGTTGCTGCAGACGAAACAGTCGCTGGTGATCAACACCGGCCTGACCTGGAAGAGCGCGGCGAGCGTCGACTACTACTATGGCGTGAAGGATTTTTATCAACCCGACAGTGCGCTCAACCCGTTCATTAAGCTGAGCTACGCGCTGCCGCTGTCGGCGCGCTGGACGTTCACGGCCTTCGTGCACTACGAGTATCTCGATGACACGATCGTCGACAGCCCGATCGTATCCGACCGCGAGGTAGTCACTGCGTTTGCGGGTCTCAACTTCAAAGTGCTTTAAGGCTGCGCTTGCTAATTTCCTGCTGCTGTCGGTACACGCCGCGGCCGCCGCGGAGGATGCGTCGCGCCCACCCGTCGAGCTCAAGGTGCGACCGCGCGTATGCACGCTCGCTGGCGACGAAGCGACGTGCAATACCACTGTCCACGCCGAATGGCGCTCATCCCACAACGAATCCTTGTGCCTGCTGATCGTCGACCGTCCGCAGGTCCGGCAGTGCTGGGAGGATCACAAGGAGGGCGTCTACAGCGTGGAAGTCTCGTTCAGCGAAGACCTGGTCGTGGAGCTGCGCGATGCCGAGCGCGATCGCGTGCTGGCATCGCGGGCGATTGCGGTGATCCGCCAGGCGCTGCGGCACAAGCGCCGGCCGCCCTGGAATATCTTCTAGCCGGCACGCGATGAACCTCACGCCCTTCGTCCTGCTCGTCGAAGACGATCTGCGTCTCGCAGAGCTCGTGCGCACCTACCTGCAGGGCAACGGCTTTCGCGTCGCCGTCGAGCACCGCGGCGATCGCGTCGTCGAGCACTTGCAGAACGAGGCGCCCGACCTCGTGGTGCTGGATCTCAATCTGCCGGGGCGCGACGGCTTCGCCGTGTGCAAGGAGCTGCGCGCCGCTTCGAGCCTGCCGATCCTGATCGTCACCGCGCGCGACAACGACATCGACCATGTGGTCGGCCTCGAGCTCGGTGCGGACGATTACGTCGTGAAGCCGGTCGAGCCGCGCGTGCTGGTCGCCCGCATCCATGCGCTGCTGAGGCGCGCTCGCGCCGCCAGTCCGATCGAGCCACGGATCCAGCGATTCGGCGAGCTGACCATCAACGCCACCGCCCGCTCGGTCTCGATCGGCAACACCGACATTGCGCTATCGAGCAACGAGTTCGACCTGCTGTTCTTCCTCGCGTGTCGCGCCGGCGAGATCCAGTCGCGCGAGACGCTTTACCTGCACCTGTACAAGCGCGAGTACGACGGGCTCGACCGCACGCTCGACGTGCGCATCTCGCACCTGCGCAAGAAGCTCGGCGACGCAGGCGCGCCGGACCGCATCCGCACTGTGTGGGGCCACGGTTACCTGTTCTCGATCGACGCCTGAGCATGACCCGGCATTTCCTCACGCTTTATCTGTCCATCGTGATCGTGCTGGCCGCGGTCAGCTGGGGACAGGATCGCTTGTGGCGCTCGTACGGCAGCGCGCCGGAGAGCGAGTTGCCGCAAGCAAGTGCGCTCACGATTCTCGATCGTCAGCTGCAGGCAGTGCCCGCCGAGCGGCGCGCCGATTTCGTCGCCGCAGCAGCGCGCGACACCGGGCTCGATCTCGAGTTGCTGGAACCGCAGGACGTCGCAGGTGCCGCGACAATCGGGGGCCTGGCGCGCGGCAAGCCGGTCTTGATGGAAGGCGCCGATGGGCGCACCTGGGTACTGCAGCGACTGGAACAGGACGGCCGCGTGCTGGCGCTGCGCTACGCGAGCCAGCCGCAGCGGCGTTTGCCCGAGTGGGTGCTGGTATTCGTGTTCTACGCCGCGATCGCACTGGTCATCATGGTGTGGCTGTGGCCGATGTCGCGCGACCTGCGCAAGCTGGAACGCTCGACCGTGCGGTTCGGCGACCGTAACTGGAGCTTCGACGCGACGATCGCCAACCGCTCCCCGGTGTATCCGCTCGCCACCGCGTTCCGACGCATGGCGGCGCGCATCGACGGGCTCATCGGCTCGCACCAGGACATGTCGAATGCGCTCTCGCACGAGATCAAGACGCCGCTCGCACGCATGCGCTTCGAGATCGAGCTGGCGCGCGTCGCCGCGGATCCCGAGAAGTTGCAGCGACATCTGGATCATCTGAACACGGACATCACCGAGCTCAATGCGTTCGTGACCGCGACGCTGGAGTATGCGGTGCTGGAACGGGCCGAGGTGGCGCTGAACATCGCCACGCACGACTTCACGACGATCGTGCCGGTGCTGACGGAGTCCGTGAAGCGCGGCGCCCGCGCGGATCTCGGCATTCAGTGCGAAGTGGACGCTGACGCGACAGCGGTGATCTGCGACGTGCACCTCATGGAGACGGTGCTACGCAACCTGCTCTACAACGCGATTCGCCATGCCGCCCGCCAGGTGCGTGTGACCTTCGCGATCGTCGCCCAGCAACGCTACCGCCTGTGCGTCGAGGACGATGGACCCGGCATTGCCGAAGCGGACCGCGAGCGCGTGTTCGGCTCGTTCGTGCAGCTCGGCCGGCCGGCGGGCGAGAAGACCGGCTTCGGCCTCGGGCTCGCGATCGTCAAGCGGATCGTCGAATGGCACGGCGGGACCGTGCACGTCGAGCAGTCGACACTGGGAGGGGCGCGCTTCGTCGTCGACTGGCGCGTGCGCTGACC
>CADEEJ010000214.1:1449-6193 GCA_902826315.1 uncultured Steroidobacter sp. | reverse complement strand
TCGAAGCGCTTCAGGATTTTCTTCAGCTCGCCGGTATCGATCGCCGGCACCGTAGTGCCGTTGAGGCCGGTCATGGTTTCGGCAGCGACCATCGCGTTGACGATGCTCTCCTCCACGCTCTGCACCGTGGCGAGAAACAGCGGATTGAGCTGGCCATTCGCGAGCGCGCGTATTTCGTAACTCTCGACCTGGCTCACGGCGGCGTTCGCCGTCGAGAACGCGAGGAAGAGGTCACCCGATCCGTCGCCTGAATAGCTGCCGTTGCGCGCCAACCCGAGCGACGCGCGACGCGCCAGTCGTTGCAACTGCTGCGGCAGCAGCGGCGCATCGGTCGCAACGACGATGATGATCGATCCCTGGTCCTGCGACTCGCGAGGCACTGGCATGAACTTGCCGACGGGTACGCCGGCGATCCGCAACTCGCTGCGCACACCGTAGTTCGCTTGCGCCAGCACACCGACCGTATAACGCTGACCCGCGATTTCCACGACACGCGAGCTCGTGCCTGTCCCGCACTTGAACTCATGGCAGATCATCGCCGTGCCGCCGCCGACGTTGCCTTCAGCGAGCGCACCGCCGCGTGCACTGTCGATGGCTGCGAACACGTGCTCCGCTTTGACGTGGAAACCGTTCGCGTCGCTCAAATCGCCATCCCACGTTTCCGCGACGACCGGCAGCGACCACCAGTAACCGCTCGCGTCCGGATTGCCTTGCTTGATGCGCCACGCGATCACCGAGTCGCGCACGGTGCCGACGCTGTGCGTGCCGGTGATCATCACAGGGCCTTCGAGGAAACCGGACTCTTCGATCCAGTGCGTGCCGGTCATTTCGCCGTTGCCGTTCAGGCTGAACACGCCCGCGAAGACCGGCTTGTCCAGCGTCGCGCGGCCGCGCGGCAATATCGCCGTGACGCCCGTTCGCACAGCATGTTCGCCGGCTCCGTCCAGCAGCGTCGTGTAGCCAACCGCAACCGGCGCAACATCCGTGATGGCATTGAGTTGTCCCGGCGTGCCGTCGAACGGAATGCCGAGCTCGCGGGCGCGTGGCTTCGCATCGACGGCACCCGCGGCAAGCAGCGCGGCGACAAGGATCGGACAAACCAGCGACGAAACTCGCATCGGCGGACTCCGGAGCAACGCTGCGGACTGCTTATACTATGCGCGAATCGCGAGGAGGTTGTTTGAGCAGTCCGAGAGTCCCAGCGCACCTGGCGCGGCGCTTCACCGAGTTGTCTGCGGCGCAGGTCGACGCGCTGGCGGCTTCCCTGCGCGGCAACTACTTTCCGCGCCGCATCTGGGGCGATGTGGCGCTGACCGGCGAGCAATGGCTGGCAACACCCGAAGGACAGCGCGACCTGGACGACCATACGCGCAGGCGCTTGCATGCCTTCCGCACGCAAGTAGTGCCGTGGCTCGATAGCGCGCGTCCACTGTCCGGCGCGCGCATCCTGGAAATCGGCTGCGGCACCGGCGCCTCGACCGTTGCACTGGCGGAGCAAGGTGCGAACGTCACTGCGATCGACATCGACGAGGAGAGCCTCATCGTGGCACGCGACCGCTGCCGGCTGCATGGCGTCGCTGCGGAATTCATGCGTCTCAACGGCGCGGCGACCGAGCAGATGCCCGAGCTCGGTCAGTTCGACTTCGTGATCTTCTTCGCCTGTCTCGAGCACATGACCTACGCAGAGCGGCTGACTGCGATGCGTTCGACATGGAGCGGCTTGCAACCCGGCGCGTTGTGGTGCTCGATCGAGACGCCGAACCGACTGTGGTGGTTCGACGAGCACACGTCGTTCCTGCCGTTCTACAACTGGCTGCCGGACGAGCTGGCGTTCGACTATTCGCGCTACAGCCCGCGCGAGCCGTTCCGCAACTCGTACCGCGAGCGCACCGACGAAAGCTTCACGAGCTTTCTCCGCCACGGGCGCGGCGTGAGCTATCACGAGTTCGAGCTGACGATGAAGGATGCGGCGCAGCTGGACGTGGTGAGCAGCCTGCCGCTCTGGCTACGGCGCGACGGTCTGCTCGGCTGGCGCGCGCTGAAGCGCCTACGCAAGCGCAAGCATCGCTATGAGGGGCTGATCGCGTCGTTGCGCCCCGACTTGCATCGGGGCTTCTTTCAGCCGTACCTGGACCTGATCATCCGCAAGGATTGATCCCTGCGTAGCAGGCCTCAGCCCGGCTTCTGCCGCGGCACGAAGAAGAAGTCGCCGACCTCGTGGCCCGCGCCCTTGATCGACTTGAACTCCGGCGTCTGCACGAACTTGTTCTTCGCCGCCGCCACTTCGACGCGCTTGCGCAGGCGGCTGAACAGCTCGGGGCTCGACAGGATGCCCTGGTTCGCCTCCAGCTCGTCGAGGAACGCACGCGCGAACACGGAGTTGCCGCCGCTGCCTTCGTCCAGCACCGGCTTATCGCCGCCGGAAGACAGCAGCAGGCGCGCGCGCTTCGGCAGCTTGAACTTGATGTATTCCTTCGAGTACGCAACCTTGTCGTTCAGGAACAGGTAGCTCGGATCGGTCGACAGCAGGCCGGAGTAGCACGAGTCCGCGACCACCAGCACGCGCTTGGCGGTGAGCCGGCCGAGATGCCCGGTGATCTGCTCGTTCGGAATCCAGAAACGATCTTCCGGCGGCGCGTCCGCGTTGACCGGCAGCCAGTAGCCGCTCTCCATCGAGCCGCTCTTGAGCCGCGAGCCGTGGCCGGCGTAGTAGATCAGCACGTTGTCCTCGGGCTTGAGGACCGCGTTCAGATCGTTGATGGTCTTGAGCATCGTGATGTCGTTGGCATCGTCGAGGATCTGCACGGTGAAGCCGTACTTGTCCGCGAGGATGCGCGCCGCGCGCGCCGCATCGTACTTCGGCGTCTGCAGGCTCTCGATCTGCTGGTAGTTCTGGTTGCCGATGACGATCGCGTAGTAACGGCCGAAGTTCATGCCCGACAACGTGCGCTCGTCGGCGGTCGGCGGGATCTGCGTCAGCTCGCTCATGCCGGAAGGCGTGCGGGTCTTCGGAATGCCGGCGAGACGCTCGGTGCTCTTGTTGCGCTCGCTTTCCAGCTGCGCGATCCACTTCTTGAGCGCTTCGACTTCCTTGCTGTTGTCCGCGGTCTTCTCGCCGACGGGTTGCTTCGACAGCTTGTCCTGCATGTCCTTCAACTGCTTCTGCAGCAGGCCGAGCTGCGAGTCCTTCTCGGAGATCGCTTCTTCGAGCTGCTTGCGCAGCTCATCCTGCTCGCGCTGCGCCGCCGACGCGAAGATGATGTTGTCCTCTTTGAGGCCCCATGACTGGCGATACAGATTCAGCGCCTTGAGCTGATCCTTCTCCACGCCGAGACCCTGCTCGTACATCGTGCCCAGGTTGAACTGCGCGCGCGCATAGCCTTTGTCTGCTGCCTTCTGATACCACTGCGCGGCAGCTGCGAAGTCCGGCGGCACGCCCATGCCACGCTCGTAGATCTCGCCGACGTTGGTCTGTGCCTCGGGATCGCCGCCCTCCGCGGTCTGCAGCCAGATGTGCAAGGCCTGCTTGATGTCCGCGCGGTCGTACGCGACGTACTCGCCGCCGCGGATCGAGCATTCCGCGGTGGTCGTGCGGATCGGCCGCCGCTGCGACAGGAACGAAGTGTTGCCGAGCTGGCGCACCTGGCCCGGCAACAGGCAGTCGACGATCTCCAGGTCCGAGCGCTTCACCATGCCCTTCGTGGCCGCGGCCTTCTCCGATTCCGAGGCGGCCGACGCGACGACCAGTGCGGCAGGCGCCAGCACCAGCACGAGGCGACCGAAGATCTGTGCGAAGCGATTCGCTGTCATGGAGCGTTCCTCATTCCTCAGAAGCTGCGTTGGAAGCGCAAACCGATGGCGATGTCCTGGAACGTGATGAACTCGAAGCTCTCCAGCCGCTGATACTCGATGTAGCCGGAGATGCCGTGCTTGAACTGGGCCGAGAAGCCGCCGGACAGCCGCCAGTACGACTGGTCGGGGTTGTCCGTCGCCACCAGCACCGGCGGCGCGGTGGTCGCGTTCGGGTCGTTCGCGAACCGCACGCCGAACACGTCGACGTCGTCCTCGAACTCCTTCACGTAGTCCGCGCGCAGTTGCGGCAACAATACACCCCACGACAGATTCCAGGCGTACGTGAGTCGCAATCCCACGTTGCCGGTCATCGATTTGAACTTCTGTTCGTCATAAATCAGGTTCAGGCCGCCGGCGCCGGCTTCCGTGAACTCGTCGATCGTGGTGTCGATGTAGAAGAAGCCGATGTTAGGTGAAATCGTCAGGCCGCCGGCCAGGAAGTCGTAGCCGGCGGACAGGCCGCCGCTCAACGTCGTGCCGTCGGTATCGCCGCTGGCGTCGGCCGTCACCAATCCGGTGCCGTCGACGTACGCGATGTTGCGGAACGCGTCGTAACTGGAGTTCGAGAAGTTGACGATGCCGTCGAAGTAGAAATTCTTGGCGGCATACGCCGAGCCGTACAGCGACAGCGAGTACGAGTCCGTGTCGAGCGAGCCTTCGTCCGCCTTGAAATCGACGCTCGACGAGCCGTACGACAGCGCCGTACCGATCACGGCCTTGTCCGAGAGGCGGTAATCGAGACCGGCGACGAACGCCCACTGGTCCGACTCGAAAGCAGGGGCGCTGGGCGTCGCGTCCTTCTCGCCGAAGCTGAAGTTGCCGCGGGCCCACAGGCCCCACTTGTCGCTGAGGAGGCCGCCCGGCTCGTCAGCGCTCGCGCCGCTGCCGAACA
>CADEEJ010000214.1:0-1349 GCA_902826315.1 uncultured Steroidobacter sp. | reverse complement strand
GCCGCGGCGATCGTGACCACCAGGCTGTCGACGAAGCTGTTGCCGGCGTTGTCGGTGACACGCAGGCGCACGTCGTTGGTGCCGTCCGGCAAGCGCACGTTGATCGTCGCGCCCGTACCGAGCTGTTCGATCGTGTCCGCATCGATCAGCCGGGACCACTCGAACGAGGCGATCGTGCCGTCGGGGTCGGTCGCAGTACCGGTGAGCGTGACGTTCTCGCCGGGCTCGCCGTCGGTGTCCGAAAGCGTTTGATCGGCGCCGGCGTTCGCGGTCGGCACCACCGGCCCGTTGATGGTGATCGACACCTCGTCGTTGGAGCTGTCCTGCCCCTCGCCTTCACCCGAGTCGTCTATCACGAACAGATTGATGTCGTGCTGACCGGGAGCGAGAGTGACCGTCAGCTGCGGCGACGTGCTCTCGCCGAGGAACTGGTCGGTCGTGGCATCGGACCACGAGTAAGTGAGTGTGTTGTCGGGGTCAGGGTCGACACTGGCGGAACCGTCGAGAATGACGGTCTCGCCGGGCTGGCCGTCCATGTCGTTGATGACTCGATCCTGTCCGGCATTCGCGGTCGGCCGGGTGTTCGGTTCGTTGCAGAGATCCTGCTCGGCGACCGAATCGATCGTCGCGCCGGGCGTATTCGTGATCGGCACATCGACGAAGCCGTCCTCGACGCCTGTCAGGTTCGACACTCCCAGCCGCACCGTGAAGCTCTGGCCGGTGCCGACGGTGAAATCCTGGTTGAAGATGGCGATGCAGGGATGCCCAGGACCGTTGTTCGGGGTCAGCGCGGCAAACAGACCGCCGGCAATATTGCCGTTGACCAGGATCAGCAGCGCATCCTCGTTTATGGACAACGGTCCGGCGCCACGGATCACGCCGAGCTCGCGCAGGTTGATCACGGTCGGCGGATCGTTGATGTTCGGAATGACCGCCGTCACGGGCGCGCCCGTGAGCTGGGGCGGAAGGGCGTGCGCGGCGGGAGCGAGAATCGTCAGCAACCCACCGATGCATGTGCTCAATAGCGTGCTTGCTCGTGCAAGCGAGCGAACGAACATGGCCTATCTCCCGGTCTTATTGATTCGTCTGTTCGGGCTCGGCTCGCGCTGCCAAGCGGCGGACCGAGGCTCAGCAGTATGTACCAGCCCCGTTCCGTGAGCGGCAACGCCCGTAAGTACCAGTCTTCCCGGGACATTGCGGAAAGCAGGACTGTGCCCGCGCCCGTTGACAATCGTTGTGATGCACGTCGCAATCGTCGCCATGCACCGCTGTGCGCCCTTGCTTCTGGCCTTGTTTTTGGCCAGCTGTACGACGAACGCAATACGCATCGAGAAGCTCGCTGCGACGCT
>CADEEJ010000213.1 GCA_902826315.1 uncultured Steroidobacter sp. | reverse complement strand
TTGCTGCTTTGGGCGTAGAGGTTGCCGCCGATCGTCCAGCGATCCAGGACACCGGGCAGCTGCTTGCTCGTCCACAGCTTCAACTGGTGGCGCGGAGTTGCGCTCGATAGCACACCGCCCCACGCTGCTTCGTTGCGATTGAACGAGTAACCGCTGCCGATGAGCCAGCCGGGCGCGAGCTCGCCGCTCAGCTCCAGATCGAAGCCTTCGCTCTTGCTGGTCTCAGGGTGGAAGCAGCACTGCAGCTGGCCCGCCAGCCGCCTCGCGCCAAGATCCTGCACCGGCACGTCGGACTGATCGGTTCGATAGACGACGAGCGAGCCGTTCAGCGCGCCGTTGCGCCACGACCCCTTGATGCCTGCTTCGATGTCGACACCCGTGGTCGGCGTCGGCAGCGGCGTGCCGTCAGGCCATTGCGTGTTCCCGAGCGTGAGATAGATGGCCGCATAGCTCGCATATAAAGAATAGTGCTCGTTCAGATCGACCATCACGCCGGCGTATGGCGTGACGATGCGAGAGTTGCCGTGGCTCGCCGTAGCGCTGCCGCCAATCGGACCTGAAGTGATCGACACGCTCGTCTCGTCGCGATCGCTGCCGATGCGGGCGCCGCCGACGAGCGACCAGTCGTCGTTGAGGTAAGTGCGCCAGGATGCAAACAGCCCGTTCTGCCGCAGCGTCGCATCGGCTGCGAGGTGGAAGTTCGGTGTGCGAGTGCCGCGCGGATCCGGATAGGCGGAAGCGTCGAAGGCACGCAAGTCGGTCGGCGCCGGGCCGAAGTCGAAAAATGCGTCGGCTGCCCCGATCACCTCTACATCGGTGTAGTCGCCGCCGACCGCGACTTCGTGGCGCCGGCCGAGCCAGTCGAACGACCCGGTCAGCGTGAGATCGACGGTGGACTGTCGATGTGCGTTGGGTCGTGTGCTGAACTCCGCGTCCGGCAGACTGCGCAAAACCTGAGTGCGCGGATCGATCGGGCCGTCGAACCCGCCATGGCGAAACTCGGTTTTGCCGCGCCAGGCGGCAGCATTGAGCTTTACCTGCCAGTCGCCGGCGAAGTCCTGCCGATACTGCAGATACAGCTCGCGCATGTGGCTTTGGTCATGCGCCCAATCGAACGTCAGCGCCGTGTCGCGGTCCAGTCGCGAATCGGTGCCGTCTGCGTACAACGGCAGGCCGCCTTGGATCGGCCGCGTGTCATCCACCTGATAGCTGCCGCCCGCCGTGAGGGTCGCCTCGGGCGTGAAATCGTATTCGAGCACCGCAAAGATCTTCTGCCGCTCGAGACTCCCGCTGTCCTGGAAAAAGCCGGGGTCCGCGTACAGGGCGTCGAGCCGGCCGCGCAATGCGCCGTCGAGCGCGAGCGGCCCGGAAACGTCGACTTCGATGCGCTGGTTGTTCCAGCTGCCGCCCGCTACATCGAGCGTGAGCCTGTAGGCATCGAGCGGCCGCTTGCGCACCAGACTCACGGTGCCGCCGGGATTGCCTTTGCCGCCGAACAGGGCGTCGGCGCCGCGCAGTACCTCGATGTGATCGAACTCGCTCAGGTCCGGCGTCCCGGGAAAAATCTCCGTGACCAGAATCCTCGAAGTCAACGCCGCACCGCCGTCGACGTGGAAGGTCGCGATCGGAAATCCGCGGGAGTAGAACTGCTGATCCTGCGAGGTTCTGCGGACGACCGTGATACCGGGGGCGCGCCGCAGCGCATCGGCGAGATTCGTGTCGTTCTGCTGGCGGATCTGCTCGCGCGAGATGATCGACACGGTCTGCGGAATCTCGCGCAGCGGCGTAGCAGTCCGTGTCGCGACGAGTCCTTCGGCGGTGGCGGTCACGATCACTTCTTCGATCGGCCGCCGCTGTGCAGCGCCGTTCGCGGCACCGAGACTGCGACGAGTCTTCTTGGCGCGCGGCGGCGCGATCAGGCCATCGGGCTTGTCGTACGACTGCGGGCGAGCTGCCGTGGTCACCTCGACGGTTTTCGCATTGATCACGCGGAACGTCAGCTTCGAGTTCGCTAGCAGCGCTTCGAGCGCAGCGCTCATCGTGTACTGTCCGTCGAGTGCCGGAGCCCGCTGGCCCTCGGTGACGCCCGAAAAGAAGATGATCTGCACCCCGCTCTGCCGCGAGAATTCCTGCAGCGCATCGCCGAGCGCCTGCTCCGGAATCTTGAGCCGGTATGTGGCCGGCTCGGCGCCCCATGCGAGGCCGATGACCAGCATGCAGAGCGCAAGGCATCCGGCACGGATGTTCATTGGCGGCTGTCGACCGTCACAACGTACCCGCCGTTGCCGTCAGTGCGGATCACGACGCCGGGGATGTTCGCGAGGAAGTCGAGGAAGGATGCGGTGTCGTTGGACTGAAACGTGCCGGTGATTTCCTGCTGCCGCAGCTGCGCATCGTCGATCTCGATGCGCGCGCGGTTGTAGCGGTTCAGCTCCTCGGCGATCTCGCCGAGCGGACGATGCTCAAACACGAGCTGACGCTGCGTCCAGGCGATGGCGGCCGCGACGTTCGTGCCGTGCTGCATGACCGCCGCGCCGGAGCTGTGAATGACCAGGCGATCGGCGACGCCGAGGATCGGTAACTTCGCGTCGGGCGCCGCATGACGACCCTCGGGCAGCAGCGCGACTCGCCCTTCAACGACGGTGACGGTCGTCCGGCTGGGACGCATGTCGACATCGAACCTCGTACCGACGGCGCGCAGCACTGAGTCGGCCGCGCGGACGTCGAACGGGCGGGTCGCATCGTGAGCAACATCGAACAGCGCCTCGCCCGCGAGCAGCTCGACGATCCGGTGATGCTTGTACATCCGCACTTGGATCTTCGACGCCGTGTTGAGCGTCACGCGCGAGCCGTCTTCGAGCATGACCGAGCGCTGCTCGCCGAACGGAGTCTCGTACTCCTGCGGACGCATCTGCATGAACCACACGACACCCACGCTGAGCAGCAACGCAGCAGCCATGCTCAGCGCGAAGCGCATAGCGGTTCGCGGCGTGCTGCGTCGATGCTTCAAGCTCGGCGCGACGAACGAGCGCCGCATGTGCACGACTTCACCGCTCGCCTTGGCCGCGCGAATCAGTTCGTCCGCGGGCGTCGTGGGCCAGCGCATCCCGGGCGACTTGAGCGTCTTCTGTAGCTGCGCCATCCGCAGGTAGGCCGCGACGCGCTCGGGCGAGCGCGCCACCCACTCGCCGAACTCGCGATGATCCTCACGCGTGGCATCCTCGGTGTGAAACACCACCCACCAGTCGGCCGCCTGTTCGGCAATCGCTGCGGTCAGGTCCGTGTCGCGCGACATGTCAGTCCTCCAGCGCCGTGCGCAGCCGTTCATAGCCGCGGGCGAGGTAACGCTTCACTTGCCGGTCGGTGATCTCGAGGGCGCGGGCGATGTCTTCGCACGACCATTCGTCGCGGAGTTTCAGCAGCAGCACGGCGCGCATCATCGGCGTGGCCGTGGTCAGCGCCTGTTCCAGCCGTCGCTGCGACAGGGCGGCTTCGAGCTCGAACTCGGGCGGGCAATCGTCCACCAGCAGATCCTCATCGACCAGCGCGACCGGTTCCGGCGGCTGGCGATCCCGCCACTCGACCACCACGTGGCTGGCCACTCGCAGCAGATACGCCTGCGGGTTGCGCACGTCGCTGAGGTCCCGTGCCCGCAACAGCCGCAGGTAGGTTTCCTGGGCCAGGTCCTCGATGTCGACCGCCGCCCGCACGCGGCGCCCCAGGAACCGGACCAGGTTCCGGTTCCAGCGCTGCTGCCAAGCCACGAGCAAAGAGCGGTTGGACATGCTGTGTCAGGTCGCCGGTTGGACGAATGACGACCTCCTGACACTGTTGAGCGATAAAAAGCGTAGTCGGGCCCCTCCTTCAGGAAAATAATTCCAAGGTATTGGCCCCTACCTCAGAAATGCCGACAACTCGGCGTTGATCTGCTCGGCGTGGGTCCACAGCACGCCGTGCGGACCGCCTTTCAGCTCGACCAGCCGGCAGCTCCTGAGCAGCTGCACCTGCCGCCGCGAGGTCGCCTCGGCGGGCAGGATCCGGTCTGCATCCCCGTGCAGGATGAGAGTGGGCACGGTGTTGCGCGGCAGGTCCTTGCGGAAGTCTTCGGTCCAGGCGTCGATGCTCTTGAGCGCGGCGATCGCCGAGGCGCCCACTGCGACGTTCCAGTTCTCCTCGACGACCCGGTCGCTGACCAGCCTGCCGCCGAGAACGTCGAAGTTGTAGAAGTTGTGCAGGAATTGCAGCAGTGCTGCTGGACGGTCTTTGCGCACGCTGGCGCGGACGCCTTCAATCACCTGCGGATCGACGCCTTCCGGATTGTCGGCAGCTCGTTGCAAAGAAGGGCCGAGCGTCCCGATGAGCACTGCCTTGCGCACCCGCTCGGTGCCGAACTTGCCGATGTAGCGCGTCACTTCGCCGGTGCCCATCGAGAATCCGACGAGATCCGCACCGACGAGATTCAAGCTCGTCAGCACGATGTGCAGATCCGCCGCGAACGTGTCGTAGTCGTAGCCGTTCGACGGCTTGCTCGAACGGCCGAAGCCGCGCCGGTCGTAGGTGATGACTCGATGACCTGCCGCGAGCAGCGCGGCGATCTGCCGCTCCCACGAGGTGCCGCTGAGCGGCCAGCCGTGAATCAGGACCACCGGCGGTCCGGCACCGAGGTCTTCGTAGTACAGCTCGATCGGCTTCGAGTTTTCCTGTCCGACCTTGATCATGCTCATGCTGTGACTCCTGAATCCTTGCTACCACGAAAGGGAAATGCCGCCGTACACCGCGGTTTCGCTGCGCTCGGCCAAGCGGACCTCCGAGCGTTGCGCGCGAATGAAGTAGTGCAGGTTGCGGCCGCGCGGCAGGCCGAAGACGACGCCGAGGGATGCGGCCGGTACGACGTATCTGCGATCGCGAGCGCGAACCGTGACGTCGCTGTCGCGAAACTGTCCTTGCAGAAATGCGTCGTACGCGGGCACTCGCAGCGACAGCGTCGTGTAGACGAAGCGGTCGCGCTCAGCCGTGCGCCCGAATGCTGCGCGATCGCCGAGACCCGTCGGTGAGGAGTGCAGATCCCAGCGCGCATCCGAGAAGCTGCCGAACCGCGCGGCGAATCCCAAGCTCAGGTCGGTGATGAATCCGGCACCCACGCCCGCGCGATAAAGCCATTGCGCGCGTCCGCCGGCGAGTTCGATTGGCTCGCTCAACCAGCGCCGCTCGTGCGAGATGCGCAGCGTGGGTTCGCCGCCCTCGGAGATCTGATGGTGCCAGCCGCGCGGCCGATCGGAGCCCATCGCCCGATGCACACGGCGCTGCGTATTCCCAATCCACGGCAGTCCGAGCACGCCGATCGTCAGCGTGGTCGCGGCCGCACTCCGATCGTTCAGCCGATCCAGCGCAGCCGAAACATAGATCAGGCCGGCATAGGGCCGATCGTGCCAAACGATGTCCGGGCTGCTGATTTCCGCGGGCGTGAACGCCGCACCGCCGACTTCGATTTCGCGGCGGGAGCCATCGCCGCGATCGGTGGTGAAGGTCACCGCGACGCCGCCGGTGTAATCGGCGTCTTGCGCCATGCCGCCGAGCAAGTCCTCATCGACGTAAAGCGCGTGCTCCAGGTCTGACCCCGCGCAGACGCGCGCGAAGGCCCAGAGCGCTGCACAGACACACTTATATGTGTGTCTGAAGGCCAGACCCACAGGTCTCCTCCGCCGCCTCGGCCTGCGGGGGCGCCGCTTCGAGAATCTTGGCCGGTACCTTGACCGTCACTACGACGAACGGGTCCTCGCCCACCGCAGTCGTCGGCGGCGGCTGCCGCAGATACAGCAGCGGCAGGTTGAACTGCAGATATACGACGGTGTCTTGCGGCGGCGGCGCGGGATCGGGAACCGCCTCGAAACACCACGGCATCGCCGGCGCGTCGGCTGGCTCCGGCGACTCCGTCACCAGCAATTCGGGAGCCAGCACCTGCTCACCGCGCTGCCCCGGCCACGCGGCCCAGCCGGCCGCGCCGATCCCGACGATCGCTCCGCCCCACGCCAAGACTTCTTTCAGCTTGCCCATGTTCGCTCCCGTTGCGGTTGACTCCGCATGAGCGAACGATGTGCGCGACTTGCATCGGCCTCATTGCGACGCGGTCGCCGGCAATTACGAGTGAAACCACGCGCCGCACGCGGGACATGCGCGCGCAACCTCGCGGCACGACGCTCCTCGCCGAAGTGGCCACATTTCGTTGCCACACATCTTCGGGGTGGAGCTATGTTCGGTATTCATCGATGCGTGATGGCGCTGTGTCTGAGCGCCGCACTACTGCTCTCGGCCTGCACGACTACCGGCGTCGGCACGGGCGAGACCGCTGGCGGCGGCGCGGTCAGTTTCGAGTGGAGCAGCGACAACGCGACATCGGGAACGATGGCGGCGACGGTGACGGACCAGACGTACTCGGGGCGCTTCTTTCAGATCACGACCGAGACCCGCGTCGACGACCTGGAGCCGCTATGGATCGGCTGGCACAACCGCTTTCGCGACTGGCCGTTCTGGGGCGACGACTTCGGCCCGAGCTTCATGACTCATTATTCGGGGCGCGTGCTCGCGAACCTGGTGAGCCCGACCGGCCAGCACTTGCGCTGCAACTTCCGTCTCGTGCGGCCTTCGACCGGCATGCGCGGCGGCGGCGAGGGTCGCTGCCAGACGCCGGACGGCAATCACATCGACGCTACGTTTCCATCGGCTTGAGCGTCTGCAACAGCTCGGTTCCGCTGAAGGGCTTGGCGAAGACTGCACGGCAACCGCGATCGCCGACGACGATCGCGGGCAGCGCATCGATGCGGCCGGTCATGAAGATGATCGGCATGTGCGGGCGCACGGCATTGACGACCCGCTGCAGCTCCAGGCCGTTCATGCCGGGCATGCGCAAGTCGGTGATCAGGCAGTCGGCGCGCACCAGCATGTCGCTTTCCAGGAATGCAGCGCCCGACTCGAACACGCGCGCAGCATGGCCGGCCGATTCGAGCAGGCTCTGCAGCGCTTCGAGCATCCGCGCTTCGTCGTCGACGACTGCCACGAGCAGGCTGGTTGGATCGCTCATGTTGGATCGCTTGGGGTCGCTCAGAACTGCCGCTTCGCGGGCGTGGTCGGCGACAGCTTCAGCGCCGCGGCCATCCTGACCAGCGCCGCCAGAGACTCCGCCTGCATCTTCTGCATGATCTTGCTGCGATGGATCTGCAGCGTGATCTCGCTGATGCCGAGCTTCGCGGCCGCCTGCTTGTTCAGAAACCCGCCGACGACCAGCGGCAGGACTTCGCGCTCGCGCGGCGTCAGGCAGTCGAAGCGATTCCGCAGGCCCGCCAGCTCGGCCCGCTCGGCGCGCCGCGAGGAATCGAGCTCGAGCGCCCCATCGATCGCCGCGATCAGGTCCTGCTCGCGGAACGGCTTGGTGAGGAAATCGACGGCGCCCGCCTTGATGGCACGCACCGAGGAAGGGATGTCGCCCTGCCCCGTGATGAAAACGATCGGCGGGTGATCGACCTCGGCCAGCTGCTGCTGCAGCTCGAGCCCGTTGATGTCCGGCAGCCCGACGTCGAGGACCAGGCAGGTCGCTGCATCCGGCTTCTCGCACTCGATGTACTCGCGCGCGGAGCCGAACGCCAGGCAGCCCATGCCGCGCGATGCGAGCAGGTCCTGCAGCGCCTCGCGCATGCCGACATCATCGTCGACGAGGAAAACGATGGAGCCCGCGTTGTTCATGGCCAGGATCGGCAGTGTGCCAAAGACACGCCGGAGTGAATCTAACAGAAACACGTTATAGGCGATGCCGGCACGGCAACTCTACTGTCCTTGCGTATCGATCGGGTCAATCGACGGGAGCGGGCATGGCATCCGACGCCGACGGCATCACACGCAGAGATTTCATGGTTGCCAGCGGCACCGCGCTGGCCGCCGGCAGCCTGCCCGGCGTCGCCGCGGCAGCCGAGGAAATGCCCGCCCGCGTTCGCATCGCCCTCGAAATCAACGGTGCGGCGCGCCAGCTCGAAATCGAGCCGCGTGCGTCGTTGCTCGACACTCTGCGAGAGCAGGCCGGCCTGTGCGGCACGAAGAAAGGTTGCGATCACGGCCAGTGCGGCGCGTGTACGGTGCACATCGACGGCCGGCGAGTCGTTTCCTGCCTGACGCTTGCGGTGCAGGCGCAAGGCCGCAAGGTCACGACGATCGAAGGCATTGCGAGCGGCGAGCGCCTGCACCCGATGCAGCAAGCCTTCCTCGACCACGATGCCCTCCAGTGCGGGTACTGCACGCCGGGGCAGATCATGTCCGCAATCGCCTGCGTCAAGGAAGGCCACGCGGGCTCGGCAGACGAGATCCGCGAGTACATGAGCGGCAACCTGTGCCGCTGCGGCGCCTACGTCGGCATTCTCGCGGCGATCCAGGATGTCGCCGCGAAGCACGGTGACGCATGAACAACTTCAGCTACTCGCGCGCGACTTCGACGCGCGAGGCGATCCAGCTCATGTCTGCCCCGCTCGGCCGCGAGCCGCGCTTTCTTGCGGGCGGCACGACGCTCGTCGATCTGATGAAGCTCGATGTCGAAACGCCCCAGCATCTCATCGACATCACTGCGATCCCCGAGCTGGCAGGGTTCGATACGTCGGGCGAGCAACTGGTCTTCGGCGCGCTCGCACACATGAGCGACGTTGCTGCGGATCCCTACATCGTTCAGAACTATCCGGCAATATCCGAATCGCTGTGGCGAGCTGCCTCGCAGCAGTTGCGCAACATGGCAACGATCGGCGGCAACCTCCTGCAACGCACGCGCTGCGCGTACTTCCGCGATACCACCTACACGTGCAACAAGCGCGTGCCGGGCACCGGCTGCTCGGCGCTCAACGGGATCAATCGCGGCCACGCAGTGCTCGGTGTCAGCGATGCGTGCATTGCCGTTTATCCCAGCGACGTGGCCATCGCGCTCGCCGCGTTCGATGCCGAAGTCGATACGTTGAGCCCGAAAGGTACGCGCACGATTCCGCTGGTCGACCTGCATCGACTGCCGGGCTCGACGCCGCACCTGGAGACAGCGCTGGCACGCGACGAGCTGATCGTGCGCGTGCGGGTTCCGAAGACGCGTGCCGGCAAGGGATCGACATACCAGAAGGTTCGCGATCGCCAGTCGTATGCGTTCGCGCTGACATCGGCCGCGGTGGCCGTGGAGATGGCCGATGACCGAGTGCGCGAAGCGCGCATCGCGCTTGGTGGAGTTGCGACGAAGCCGTGGCGCGTGCGGGCCGCCGAGCAGAGCTTGCTGGGCAAGTCGCTCACCGAGGCCGACGCACGGCGCGCAGGTGAGCTCGCGTTCGAAGGTGCACAGACGCGCCCGATGAATGCGTTCAAGGTCCCGCTCGGCATCAACACCGTCGTCGAAGCCCTGATGATTGCACGGCAG
>CADEEJ010000212.1:8014-9488 GCA_902826315.1 uncultured Steroidobacter sp. | reverse complement strand
TCATTGAGTCGCATGATCAGCCTTCCTCAACCTTCAACAGGTGGCCGGACGCGCGAATCATGCCGCGCACTTCCGGCGTGTCGACAACCGTCGCCGTGTCGCGGATGCGGCGCAGGCCGAGCCCGCGCACCGTGGCGCGATGTGACTTCAGCTGTCCGAAAACGCTCTTCACGAGCGTCACCTTGATCTGTTTCTGTTTAGTCATGGCGCTTAGCCCAGAATTTCTTCGACCCGCTTGCCGCGCTTCGCCGCGATGTCGTCCGGCGACTGCGCGCTCGTCAGCGCATTCATGGTCGCGCGCACGACGTTGATCGGATTGCGCGAGCCGTAGCTCTTCGCCAGCACGTTGCGCACACCGGCGCACTCGAACACCGCGCGCATGCCGCCACCGGCGATCAAGCCCGTGCCGTCTGCAGCCGGCTGCATGTACACGCGAGTCGTGCCATGACGGCCGTGCACGGCGTAGTGCAGCGTCTGGTTCTTGAGCGACACCGACGACAGATTCTTGCGCGCGGCCTGCATCGCCTTCTGGATCGCGACCGGCACTTCACGCGCCTTGCCGTAGCCGAAGCCGACCTTGCCGCGACCGTCGCCGACGACCGTCAGCGCGGTGAAGCCGAACTGGCGACCGCCCTTGACGACTTTCGCCACGCGATTCACCGCGACGAGCTTCTCGATGTACTCGTCGGTCGCTTGGTTCTTTTCAACTCTGGGCATGGGTTAGAACTCCAAACCGTTGGCGCGCGCCGCTTCGGCGAGCGCCTTGATGCGGCCGTGATACTTGAAACCCGAGCGGTCGAATGCGACCTGCTTGATGCCGGCCGCCACTGCCTTCTCGGCGATCGCCTTGCCGACCGCAGCAGCCGCGGTCGCGTTGCCCGTGTTCTTCAGGCCTTCGCGCACGGTCTTCTGCAGCGTCGAAGCAGAAGCGAGCACCTTCGACTGCGGGTCGAAGATCTGCGCGTAGATGTGCTGCGGCGTGCGATGCACGGACAGGCGCAGCACTCGCAGCTCGCGAATTTTCGCGCGCGATCTGACTGCGCGGTGCCGACGTTGTGCGTTCTTGTTCATACGTAACTCCAGAAGCGACGCGCGGTCACTTCTTCTTCGCTTCCTTCAGCTCGATCTTCTCGCCCGCATAACGCACGCCCTTGCCCTTGTACGGCTCCGGCGGACGGAAGTTGCGGATGTCGGCGGCAACCTGGCCGACCTTCTGCACGTCCGAGCCCTTGACGAGAATTTCCGTCTGGCTCGGCGTCTCGATCGTGATGCCCTCGGGCGCGGCGTAGACGATCGGGTGCGAGAAGCCGAGCGTCAGGTTCAGGTTCTTGCCTTGAGCCGCCGCGCGATAACCGACGCCGACGAGCTCGAGCTTGCGCTCGTAGCCCTTGCTGACGCCGACCACGATGTTCGCGAGGTGCGCGCGGATCGAGCCGGCGACCATGTCGGCCTCGCGGCCGTCGTTCGCCTTCTC
>CADEEJ010000212.1:0-7914 GCA_902826315.1 uncultured Steroidobacter sp. | reverse complement strand
GCGCGCGGATCGAGCCGGCGACCATGTCGGCCTCGCGGCCGTCGTTCGCCTTCTCCACTTTGAGCACGCCGCCGTCCTGCACGACTTTCGCGTGCTGCGCGTTCACGGCGAGGCTCAGCGTGCCCTTGGCGCCCTTGATGCTGACGCTGTCCGCGCCGATCGTCGCGGTCACGCCTTGCGGCAGAGTCACTGGTTGTTTAGCTACGCGAGACATAGTGTTCTCTCTTACGAAACGATGCAGAGCACTTCGCCGCCGTGTCCGGCAGCGCGCGCCTGGCGATCGCTCATCACACCCTGCGACGTCGACACGATCGCGATGCCGAGCCCGCCGAGCACTGCCGGCAGCTCATCTTTGCCCTTGTACACGCGCAGGCCGGGACGGCTGACGCGCTCGAGGCGGTCGATGACCGGGCGGCCCTGGTAGTACTTCAGCTGTACGGCCAGCATCGGCTTGTCTTCCAGCGTGGTCGAGGCGAAATCTTCGATATAGCCTTCGTCCTTCAGCACCTTGGCAATCGCGAGCTTCACCTTGGAAGCCGGCACGTAGACTTCGGGCTTGCCCGAAGACTGGCCGTTGCGAATGCGGGTCAGGAGGTCGGCGATCGGATCCGTCATGCTCATTTATTTGGTGCTCCAGTGGTTCCAGCTGTTACCAGCTGGCCTTGCGGAGGCCCGGAATGTCGCCACGCATCGTAGCTTCACGCAGCTTCGTGCGGCCCAGACCGAACTTGCGATAGTTGCCGCGCGAGCGGCCCGTGATCGAGCAGCGCTTGCGCTGGCGACTCTTGCTCGAGTCGCGCGGCAGCGCTTGCAGCGCTGCGACCGCGGCCTCGCGCTCCGCCGGCGTGCTCGTCGGCTTGCGGATGATTTCCTTCAGCTTCGCGCGCCGGGCGGCATAGCGCTTCACCAGCTTGGTGCGCTTGGTTTCGCGATTGACCATCGATGTCTTGGCCATACGTGTCGCTCTACTTGCGGAAGGGGAAGTTGAAGGCTTCGAGCAGCGCGCGTCCCGCTTTGTCATCGCGCGCCGTCGTAGTGATCGTGATGTCCATGCCGCGGATCGCATCGATCTGGTCGTAAGCGATCTCGGGGAAAATGATCTGTTCCTTGACGCCGAAGTTGTAATTGCCGCGGCCGTCGAACGAACGCGCGCTCACGCCGCGGAAGTCGCGGATACGCGGCATCGCGATCGACACCAGGCGATCGAGGAACTCGTACATGCGTGCGCCACGCAGCGTGACCATCGCGCCGATCGCGAGGCCGTCGCGCACCTTGAAGGTCGCAACCGACTTGCGCGCGCGCGTCACCTTCGGCTTCTGGCCGGTGATCTTGGTGAGATCGGCGACCGCGTTGTCCATGATCTTCTTGTCAGCGACGGCTTCGCCGACGCCCATGTTGACCGTGATCTTGGAGATGCGCGGCACCTGCATCACGTTCTTGAGCGCGAGCGTCTGCTGCAGCTCGCCCACGACCTTGCTCTTGTAGAACACGGCCAGGCGCGCGGGCTGCACGGGAGCCTGCGGCTCCTTCGGCTTCGCGACCTTCTCGGTCTTGTCGCCCTTCGCAGCCTTGTCGGCCTTCGGAGCCTTCTCGACCTTGGGAGCCTTCTCAGCCTTGTCCGCCTTGGCGGTCTTGGCGAGATCGTTGTCTTCTTTCTTTGCCATACTCATTTACCTTCAGGCGATGTCCACTGCGACGCCTCAGGCGTCGACTACTTCCTTGTTGGACTTGAAGAAGCGCACCTTGCGTCCGTCCGCGAGCGTGCGGAAACCGACGCGGTCGCCCTTCTTCGTCACCGGGTTCCACAGCGCGACGTTCGAGAGGTCGATTGCGGCCTCTTTCTCGACGATGCCGCCCTGCACCTGGCGCTGCGGGTTCGGCTTCGTGTGGCGCTTGATCATGTTCACGCCCTCGACGACCACGTGGCCGTCGTCGAGCACTTTGACGACCGTGCCACGGCGGCCCTTGTCACGGCCGGCGGTCACGACGACTTCGTCACCTTTGCGAATCTTCTTCATAACGCTTCTCTAAATCAGAGCACTTCGGGCGCCAGCGAGATGATCTTCATGAACGCGGCCGTGCGCAGCTCGCGCGTGACCGGTCCAAAGATGCGCGTGCCGATCGGCTCGAGCTTGTTCGTCAGCAGCACCGCGGCGTTGCCGTCGAAGCGGATCAGCGAGCCGTCCGGGCGGCGCACGCCGAACTTGGTGCGCACCACGACGGCGTCGTAGACCTCGCCCTTCTTGACCTTGCCGCGCGGGATCGCGTCGCGAATGCTCACCTTGATGACATCGCCGACCGTCGCGTAGCGCCGCTTCGAGCCGCCGAGCACCTTGATGCACATCAGGCTCCGCGCGCCGCTGTTGTCAGCAGCATTCAGCATCGTGCGCATCTGGATCATGGCGTCGCCTCCGCCGCATGCTCCGACTGCGGAGCACGCTCCAGGATCTTCACCAGGCGCCAGCTCTTGTGGCGCGACAGCGGCCGGCACGGCTCGATCGAGACCAGATCGCCGGTGCGGCTCTCGCCGTTCTCGTCGTGCGCCAGCAGCTGCGTCGTGCGGCGCTGGTACTTGCCGTACTGCGGATGCGGCACGTAGCGCTGGATCAGGACGGAGATCGTCTTCTGCATCTTGGTGCTGACGACCTTGCCGGTGAGCGTCTTGGCGATTTTCGCCGCCTGCTCGACCTTGGCAGCCGCTTCGACCTTGGGGGCCTTTTCGGCTTTAGCAGCCTTAGCTGCCGGCTTGGCCGCGCCTTTGACCTGCTTGCTCATGGGTTACTTACCTTTGCTCTTCTGCTCGCCCACCACGGTCTTCAAGCGCGCGATGTTCCGGCGCACCTTGGTGAACTGATCCGGCTTCACGGCCTGACCGGTCGCCCGGGTCATGCGCAGGTTGAACTGCTCGCGGCGCAGATCCAGCAGCTCTTTCTGCAGATCGGCGGCCGACTTGGCTCGCAACTCTTTTGCGGTACTCATCTGTTATCTCAGCTGGTTATCGCACTTGGCGCGTGACGAACTGGGTGTCGACCGACAGCTTCGACGCCGCGAGCCGGAAGGCTTCGCGCGCAATCGCCTCGGTCACACCTTCCATCTCGAACAGCACCTTGCCGGGCTTCACTTTCGCAACGTAGTACTCGACGTTGCCCTTGCCGCTGCCCATGCGGACTTCGAGAGGCTTCTTCGTGATCGGCACGTCCGGGAACACACGGACCCAAATCTGGCCGCCGCGCTTCACGTAACGGGTCATGGCACGACGCGCTGCTTCGAGCTCGCGCGCAGTCATGCGCGCGCGCGTGGTCGCCTTCAGGCCGTAGTCGCCGAACGCAACATAGTTGCCGCTCTGTGCGAGGCCCGCGTTCTTGCCCTTGAACTGCTTGCGGTATTTGGTGCGCTTGGGTTGCAACATCTAGAAATCCTCAGGCGGTCGCTTCGGCCGGCGGCGTCGCCGCAGGCTGGCCTTCCGCGCCTTCCACCGCCACCGGCGGCAGCTCAGGCTGAGCGAACACTTCGCCCTTGAAGATCCACACCTTCACGCCGATCACGCCGTACGTGGTCCGGGCCTGGCTCAGGCCATAGTCGATATCCGCGCGGAAGGTGTGCAGCGGCACGCGACCTTCGCGATAAACCTCGGTGCGGGCAATTTCGGCGCCGTTCAAACGACCCGACACGCGCACCTTGATGCCAAGTGCACCGATGCGCATCGTGTTCGTGACCGCGCGCTTCATCGCGCGCCGGAACATGACGCGACGTTCGAGCTGCTGCGCAATGCCGTCGGCAACCAACTGCGCATCGAGCTCCGGCTTGCGGATCTCGGCGATGTTGATGCGCACGTCGGTGGCCGGCATCTTCATCATCTTCGAGACCTGGCCACGCAGCTTCTCGATGTCCTCACCCTTCTTGCCGATCACGATGCCGGGCCGCGCCGTGTGAATCGTGATGTTCACCTTGCGCGCCGCGCGCTCGATCTGAATCCGGCTGATGGACGCTTCCACGAGCCGCTTCTTCAGGAACTCGCGCACCACGTAATCGGTGTGCAGGAACGCCGGGAAGTTCTTGCTCGACGCATACCACTTCGACGTCCAGTCGCGCGTGATGCCGAGACGAATGCCAACCGGATTGACTTTCTGGCCCATGTGCTTACTCGCTCTTGCCGTCGCCCACGGTCACGATGATGTGGCTGTTGCGCTTGACGATGCGATTGCCGCGCCCCTTGGCGCGCGCATGAAAGCGCTTCAACAGCGGCGCGGCGTCGACCGTGATCGACTGCACCTTCAGTTCGTCCACGTCCGCGCTCAGGTTGTTCTCGGCATTCGCGATCGCCGACTCCAGCACCTTGAGCACCAGCTCCGCGCCCTTCTTCGGCGTGAAGCGCAGCGTGTTGAGCGCGAGCCCGACCGGCTTGCCGCGCACCAGGTCGGCGACCAGGCGGCACTTCTGCGGCGAAATGCGTGCGTACTTCAGTTTCGCTGCGACCTGCATGATCAAGCCCCTTCCGACGGTGCGGTCGACGTCTTCTTGTCGCCCGAGTGCGCCTTGAACGTGCGCGTCGGCGCGAACTCGCCGAGCTTGTGCCCGACCATGTTCTCGGAGACGAGCACCGGGATGTGCTGGCGGCCGTTGTGCACGGCGAGCGTGAGTCCCACCATGTCCGGCAGGATCATCGAGCGGCGCGACCAGGTCTTGATCGGACGGCGGTCGTTCTTGTCGGCGGCCACACGCACTTTCTTCGCGAGGTGCAGGTCGACGAACGGACCCTTTTTGACTGAACGAGGCACTGTCGGCTCCTAAATCAGTTCCGGCGGCGGATGATCATTCCCGCCGTGCGCTTGTTGCGCCGTGTCTTCTTGCCCTTGGTGTTCCAGCCCCACGGGCTGACCGGATGCGGGTTGCCCTGACCGGACTTGCCTTCGCCACCACCGTGCGGGTGGTCGACCGGGTTCATCACCACGCCGCGCACCGTCGGACGAATGCCGCGCCAGCGCTTCGCACCGGCTTTGCCGTAGCTGCGCAGATTGTGCTCGTCGTTGCTCACTTCACCGATGGTGGCGCGGCAATCGACGTGCACCTTGCGCGTCTCGGTCGAGCGCAAGCGAACCGTCGCGTACAGGCCTTCGCGTGCTGCGAGCTGCGCGGAGCCGCCGGCGCTGCGCGCGAGCTGCCCGCCCTTACCCGGCTTGAGCTCGACGTTGTGAATCGTCGTGCCGATCGGGATGTTGCGCAGCTGCATGGCGTTGCCAGGCTTGATCGGGGCGTCGGGACCGGAGAGCACGATGTCGCCTGCGACTACGCCCTTCGGCGCGATGATGTAGCGACGCTCGCCGTCCTTGTAGAGCACCAGCGCCAGGTGCGCCGTGCGGTTCGGATCGTATTCGATGCGCTCGACCTTGCCGGCGACGCCGTCCTTGTCGCGCAGGAAGTCGACCAACCGATACTTCTGCTTGTGACCGCCGCCCTGGTGGCGCACGGTCTGGCGGCCGAAGTGGTTGCGCGCGCCGGTCGAGTCCTTGCGGACCAGCAGCGACTTCTCCGGCTCACCCTTGTGCAGGTGGTCGCGGGAGATCTTGACCTGGAAGCGGCGTCCAGGCGACGTCGGTCTTGCTTTGATCAGTGCCATGACTCTCGTTCCTTACGCCTCGGTACCGCTCAGGGACTCGATCTTCTGTCCCGGCGCGAGACGCACGTACGCCTTCTTGAAATCCTGCCGGCGCCCGAGGCGCTGACCGAAGCGCTTGTTCTTGCCGGCGACGTTCACGACGTTCACGTCGGCAACCTTCACTTCGAACATCAGCTCGACCGCGGCCTTGATGTCCGGCTTGGTCGCATCGCGACGCACGCGGAACACGAACGAGTTCGCGCCTTCGGACACGCGCGCCGACTTTTCGGAGACGTGCGGGCCGATCAGCACGTTCATCAATTTTTCGCGACTCATGCCAGTCTCTCCTCGAGCAGACGCACCGCGCCGGCAGTCGCCAGCACGTGGTCATGACGCGCCAGGCTCAGCGGATCGAGCGCGCTCACCGGCATCACGTCGACATACGGCAGGTTGCGCGACGCGAGCTCCAGCTTCTCGTCGTGCGCCTCGATGAGGATCAGCACGTTGCTGCCGACCTTCAGCTCACCGAGCTTCTGCACCAGCTGCTTGGTCTTCGGTGCTTCCAGCTCGATGCCGTTCACGACCGAGAGGCGATCCTGGCGCGCGAGCTCCGACAACATCGCCTGCATCGCGCCGCGATACATCTTGCGATTGACCTTCTGCGAGAAGTCGCGCGGCTTCGCAGCGAACGCACGACCGCCGCCGACCCAGATCGGGCTGCGGATCGAGCCGGCACGCGCCTGGCCGGTGCCCTTCTGGCGCCACGGCTTGATGCCGCCGCCGCGCACTTCGGCCTTGGTCTTCTGCGCCTTGGTGCCGGCACGGCCGGCAGCCATGTACGCGACCACGACCTGGTGCACGAGCGCTTCGTTGTACTCACGCGCGAAGGTCGCATCGGACACCTGGATGTCCTGATTCGTTTGTTGGGCCTGCGCCCCACTGCTGACCACTTTCAGTTTCATGGCGGTTCGCTCTTACTTCTTGACCGGCGCGAGCTTCTTCTTCGCTGCGCGGGCGGCCGCTTTCACCGAAGGCCGCACGATCACCTGGCCGCCCGGTGCGCCGGGCACCGCGCCGCTGACCAGCAACAGATTGCGCTCGGCGTCGACGCGCACGACCTTGAGATTTTCGATCGTCCGCCGTGCATTACCCATGCGACCAGCCATGCGCTTGCCGGGGAACACGCGGCCCGGCGTCTGGCGTTGACCGATGGAGCCGGGAGAGCGGTGCGACACGGAGACACCGTGCGAAGCAGGCAGACCGCCGAAGTTGTGGCGCTTCATCACGCCGGCGTAGCCCTTGCCGGTCGTCGTGCCCGTCACGTCGACCACCTGGCCGGCCGTGAACAGGTCGACCTTGAGCTCGCCGCCCGCCTGCAGGTCCTTGCCTTCTTCGCCGGACAGGCGGAACTCGACCAGCGACTGGCCGGGAGCGACCTTGACCTTGGCGTAGTGACCGGTCTGCGGCTTGCTGAGATGGGAGGGCTTGCGGTTGCCGAACGCGACTTGCAGCGCGCGATAGCCGTCGTTGTCCACAGTGCGAACCTGCGTGATGCGGTTCGGCAATGCTTCGATGACGGTCACCGGGACGGCTTCGCCGGCGTCGTTGAAGACGCGCGTCATACCCGCCTTGCGACCGACCAGACCCAAGGTCTTGGCAGCGCTCATCGTTGAGGTCCTCTTGTTCCTTCTGCTCCGGCTGCGATTGGCCGGAAGCAACACAGATAAATCAGGCGCCTACAAGCGAGGAAGGGCAATTTCTGACGGGATTTCGGGGAGGGGCCGACGGGCCACGTGGGCCAGTCACGCCGCTCGAGCGGTACCCCGTCAGGGCCAGACCTCGGCGCAAAAGAGGCGCGAATTATAGAGATAGCGGCTTGCATTGCAAGCCGTATCTCATTGAATCGTCAGTTCAGCTTGATCTGCACGTCCACGCCGGCCGGCAATTCCAGCTTCATCAGCGCGTCGACCGTCTTGTCGGTCGGGTTCAGGATGTCCATCAGGCGCTTGTGGGTGCGGATCTCGTACTGGTCCCGCGCGTCCTTGTCGGCGTGCGGGGAGATCAGCACGGTGAAGCGCTCCATCTTCGTCGGCAGCGGCACCGGGCCACGCACGGTGGCGCCGGTCCGCTTCGCCGTCTCGACGATTTCGCGGGCTGAGTTGTCGATCAGGCGGTGATCGAACGCCTTCAGCCGGATCCTGATGTTCTGATTCGTGGCCATGTGCTTCTCTTACTTCAGGATCGTTACTTCAGAACTTTGGCGACGACGCCGGAGCCGACGGTCTTGCCACCTTCACGGATGGCGAAGCGCAGGCCCT
>CADEEJ010000211.1:3580-9604 GCA_902826315.1 uncultured Steroidobacter sp. | reverse complement strand
TCGCCGGTGCTGATCTCGCTGCCGTTCAAGCTGATGCTGTTCGTGCTGGTGGACGGTTGGAGTCTGGTGATGGGCACGTTGGCTGCGAGCTTCTACTCATGACGCCTGAGATGGTGATGACGATCGGTCAGCGCGCGCTGGAGATCACGATCCTGTTGTCGGCGCCGCTGCTTTTGGCTGCGCTGATCATCGGTTTGCTGGTCGGTGTGTTTCAGGCGGCGACGCAGATCAACGAGATGACGCTGTCGTTCATTCCGAAGTTGATCGGGATGGCGGGGACGCTGATCGTGGCGGGACCGTGGATGTTGAAGACGATCGTCGGGTATACGAGAGAGCTCTTCGAAAGTATCCCGGGATTGATCGGGTGACGGGTCAGGCCAAAGCCTGACCCACAGCTTCGATGCTCAACATCACCACAGGTCAGTTGGAAGCCTGGCTAGCCCAATACATCTGGGTCTTCATTCGCATCGGCGCGTGCTTCATGGCCGCGCCCATCTTCGGCGCGCAGTTCGTGCCGCCTCGCGTTCGCTTATTCCTCGCCGGCGCGATGACGCTGATCGTCGCTCCGCTCGTGACGCCGCCGACGGTTGAGACGTTCTCGCTCCAGGGCGGACTCGTCGCTGTTCACCAGATCATCATCGGCGTCGCCACTGGCTTCGCGCTGCAGCTGATCTTCGACGCACTCGCGATGGGCGGGCAGCTGCTGTCCAACACGATGGGCCTCGGCTTCGCATTCAACGTCGATCCGCAGCGCGGCGTGAGCACGCCGGTGCTCGGTACGCTCTACATGCTGATGGTCACGCTCACGTTCCTTGCGCTGAACGGCCATCTCGTCCTGATCGAAACACTCGCGCGTGGATTCCAGACGCTGCCCATCGGCATGAGCAGTTTCGACGGCCCGGCGCTGTGGAACATGGCGGCGTGGGGCAATCAGCTGTTCGGCGGCGCGCTTGCCGTCGCGTTGCCCGGCATGACTGCTTTGCTCGTCGTGAATCTCGCGTTCGGCGTGATGAGCCGCGCTGCTCCGACTCTGAATCTGTTCGCGGTTGGCTTCCCTGTGACGCTGATCGGCGGCCTCGTGATTGTCTATGTTGGCCTGCCGACGGTGCAGTCGAGCTTCGTCGGGTTGATGGAGCAGGCCTTCGAATTCGTGCGTGCGCTGGTGGGCGGTTGAGCCATGGCCGAGAACGACGCACAAGAACGAACAGAACAGGCAACACCGAAGCGCCTCGAAGATGCGAGGCGCAAGGGTCAAATCCCGCGTTCGCGTGAGCTGACCACTGCGGCGGTTACGCTTGTCGGAGGCGCGGCGTTGTACCTGCTTGGTGCTCAGATCACCGGTCAGATGGCAGAGATGATGCGTCGGAGTCTCGCGCTGTCCCGCGACGAGGCGACCGACGCGAGTTTCATGCTGCCCGCGCTGGCACATGCCGCCGCTGACGGGCTATGGCTTTCCGCGCCGGTGCTCCTCGCGGTCACGCTCGCCGCGATCATCGCGCCGCTTGCGCTCGGCGGCTGGAGTTTCTCTGGCCAGGCGATGGCGCCGCAGTTCAGCCGCATGAATCCCATCGAAGGCGTCAAGCGCATGTTCGCGATGCGCAGCCTCGTCGAGCTCACCAAGGCGATGGCGAAGTTCGGCGTCGTCGCGATCATCGCGACGATCGTGCTGTGGAACGACATGCCGGCGCTGATGGCGCTCGGCCGCGAGCCGCTGGAGCAGGCGATCGGCCACGCGGTGCAGCTGAGCGGCAAGGCGCTGCTCGTGATCTCAGCGGGCTTGCTGATCATCGCGGGCATCGACGTGCCGTATCAGCTGTGGCAATACGCCAAGCAGATGCGCATGAGCCGCGAGGAAATCCGCGAGGAATACAAGGAAAGCGAAGGCTCACCCGAAGTGAAAGGCCGCATCCGCCAGATGCAGCAGCAGCTGGCGCGGCAACGCATGATGCAGGAAGTGCCGAAGGCCGACGTGGTCGTCGTGAACCCGACGCACTTCGCCGTCGCGCTGAAGTACGACGAGAAGCGCATGCGTGCGCCGATCGTGGTCGCGAAGGGTGTCGACGTGATCGCGGCGAAGATCCGCGAAGTCGCCGGCGAGCACGCCGTGCCGATCTTCGAAGCCCCGCCGCTGGCCCGCGTGCTCTATCGCAACGTCGACATCGGCGACGAGATACCGTCTGCGCTGTACGTGGCCGTCGCGCAAATCCTGACCTACGTGTTCCAGCTGCGCGTCGCGAAGCGCGCAGGGCACCAGCCGCCGCCGAAACCCGACGTGGAAGTCCAAGAGTAGGTGCCGGGTTAAAAATCGGCCCATAACTCAGCGCTGCAGCAATCGAATTGTTGCACTGCTGAGTTGTGGGCCGATATTTAACCCGGCACCACTCGGCACCACTCCTAGTACGCGATCGCGGGGGCTTGACGCAGGTACCGATCGTCTTGCGCCTGGTTCAGCATGAAATCGGCGACGTCGGCGCGGGCGATGCTTCGGCCCTTGTGCGGCAGACCGAACGCATCGACGCGATAGCGACCGGTCAGCGGGCCGTCGGTGAGCGCCATCGGGCGCACGGCGACCCACTCGATGTCGCTGCGGATGAAAGCCTCCAGCGCGCGTCGATGGTCGGCCAACGTATGACGGATCACACGCCGGGCCAGTACGAGCATCATCAGGCTCAGGAAATCATTGGCGGTTTCGTCGGCCACGCCGAAGTTCGACAGGAACACGAGCCGGCGCGCGCCGTGCCGTTGCATGCCGGCAAGTACGTTCTGCGCCGCTGACGAGTACAGAGTCGTGGGCTCGCGGGACGGGGTTCCGAGCGCACAGAAGACGACTTCCTGCTCCTGGATGACCGCGTTGACGGCTTCACTGTCGAACGCGTCACAGGTGACGGTCCAAAGGCGGTCGTGGCGCAGTTTCATATCTGCTGGGTTGCGCACTGCGGCGGTCACTTCATGCCCGCGCGCCAAGGCCTGCTCGACGATCTGCCTGCCGACGCCCCCACTGGCTCCGATGACTGCGACTCTCATGGGGGAATTTTGGCGGGCGCCCGGCGACCGGCCCACGAACTTTAGTCAGCCGGCAACCCACCCCTACGCCTTTCCCCTAACGCCCACTTTCCAAACTGTGACCGCGTCCCGCCGCCGCCGGCACGCCGTGGCCCGCCAGTTGCACCTATCCGGGTGGTGTCAACGCGCCGTCGTTTTTGGCGCAGGTAACTCATGGCAGCTCAGGCAACAACTTTGGACTTCCGCTCGCTGGTCCGCTCCGGGATCGGCGTGCCGCTGGGCGTCCTGGCGGCGCTGGCGATGGTCATCCTGCCGTTGCCGCCGCTCGCGCTCGACGTTCTGTTCACGTTCAACATCGCGCTGTCGCTGATCGTCGTGATGGCGGTCTTCTACGTCTCCCGGCCGCTCGACTTCGGTGTGTTCCCGACGGTCCTGCTGCTCGCCACGTTGCTGCGCCTCGCGCTCAACGTCGCCTCGACGCGCGTCGTGCTGCTCCACGGCCACACCGGCAGCCACGCCGCGGGCCGAGTCATCGAATCCTTCGGCGAGTTCGTCATCGGCGGCAACTACGCCGTCGGCGTGATCGTGTTCGCGATCCTGACGATCATCAACTTCATCGTCGTGACCAAGGGCGCTGGCCGCATCTCCGAAGTCACCGCGCGTTTCACCCTCGACGCGATGCCCGGCAAGCAGATGGCGATCGACGCCGATCTCAACGCCGGCCTGATCACGCAGGACGAAGCCCGCACCCGTCGCGCCGAGGTCCGCGCCGAAGCCGACTTCTACGGCTCGATGGATGGCGCGAGCAAGTTCGTTCGCGGCGACGCCACCGCCGGCATCCTGATCCTGATCATCAACATGCTCGGCGGCCTCGCAATCGGCGTGATGGGTCACGACATGTCGTTCAGCGATGCGGCACGGGTCTACACGCTGCTGTCGATCGGCGACGGCCTCGTCGCACAGATTCCGGCGCTGCTGCTCTCGACAGCAGTCGCGTTGATCGTGACTCGTATGTCGCGCGCCCAGGACATGGGTGGCGAACTGGCGAAGCAGCTGCTCGGTCAGCCGCGCGCGCTCGCGATCGCAGCGGCGCTGCTCGGCGTGATGGGCCTGATCCCTGGCATGCCGAACATTCCGTTCATATTGATGGCTGCACTCTGCGGCGGCGGCGCGTGGATGCTCCACAAGCGATCGCTCAAACCGATCGACGTGGTCGAGACTGCGCCGGCGCCAGCAGCGGCGCCGCCGCCCGAATCGCGCGAGCTGACGTGGGAAGACGTGCAGCCGGTCGACATCATCGGCCTCGAAGTCGGCTATCGACTCGTGCCGCTGGTCGACAAGGCGCAGGGCGGCGATCTGCTGGCCCGAATTCGCGGCGTGCGCCGCAAGCTGACGCAGGATCTCGGCTTCCTCGTGCAGGCCGTGCACATCCGCGACAACCTGGATCTGCCGCCGAACTCCTATCGCATCAATCTCGCCGGCGTGCCGGTGGGCGAGGGCGTCATCTATCCGGAGCGCGAGCTCGCGATCAATCCTGGCAAGGTGTTCGGCAAGCTCTCGGGCATCGACACGCGCGATCCTGCATTCGGCATGGAAGCGGTGTGGATCGAACCGTCCGCGCGCGATCACGCGCAGACGCTCGGCTTCACTGTCGTCGATGCGAGCACAGTGATTGCGACGCATTTGAGCCACGTCGTGCAGAATCACGCACACGAGCTGCTCGGCCACGAAGAAGTGCAGCAGCTGCTCAACGGTCTCGGCAAGAACGCGCCGAAGCTCGTCGAAGATCTCACGCCGCGTCTGCTCCCGCTCGGCACCGTCGTCCGCACACTGCAGGGCCTGCTCGCCGAACGCGTGCCCCTGCGCAACATGCGCACGATCGTCGAGACGCTCGCGGAGCACGCGACTCGCACACAAGACCCAGCGCAACTCACCGCGCACCTGCGCGTCGCACTCGGCCGTCAGATCGTCCAGGACATCGCCGGCATGTCGACCGAGTTGCCGGTGATCACGCTCGAGCCCGATCTCGAACAACTGCTCACGAATTCGCTCGCCGGCAACAACGCCGCGACGCCGGGACTCGAGCCCGGCCTTGCCGAGCGCATGCAACGTCGACTCGCCGAAGCGGCGCAGCGACAGGAATTGACTGGCGAGCCAGCGGTGCTGCTGGTGCCACCGCAGCTGCGGCAGACGCTGGCGCGCTTCATGCGCTCCGTCGTGCCGGGCATGCACGTACTCGCGTGGAACGAGATACCCGACAACCGCAAGGTGCGTCTGGTCACCGCTGTTGGGAGATAGGTGAGGAATGAAGATCAAACATTACCGTGCTGCTGACATGCGCCAGGCGCTGCGCCAGGTGCGCGAAGCGCAGGGCCCGGACGCAGTGATTCTTTCGAGTCGACGGATCGCCAACGGCGTCGAAGTCGTCGCCGCCATCGACTTCGACGTCGAGCCCGAAGCGTCTGTCGACAGCGAGCCGTCGCGCCCCGAATCGCGTATCCCGACCGCTGCCGACTACGTGGCAATGGCCGCGCGATTCAGCGGTCAGGATCGTCAAGAAATCAGCGACTTACCGCCTGATGCTAATGAAGAGCTGCGCACCCTGCGCCGCATGCTGGAGACGCAGCTCGCGACGCTCGCGTGGAACGACCTCTCGCGCCGCGCGCCGATTCAAACCGAGCTGCTGCGTCAGCTGACGGTGCTCGGCCTCGCTCATGATCTCGCCGGCGAGCTCGTCAGTCAGTTGCCGCAGCGAATGGAGTTGGCGGAAGCACAGCGCCTCGCGCTCGCACTGATGGCTCGTCGCATCGAGACGGTCGGCGAGCGTTGGATCGAAAGCGGCGGTGTCGTCGCACTCGTCGGCCCGACAGGCGTCGGCAAGACGACGCTCATGGCGAAACTCGCTGCCCGCTGGGTTCTGCGTCACGGCGCCCGCGATCTCGCGCTCATCTCGACGGACTGCATCCGCATCGGCGCGCAAGAGCAGATTCATACGCTCGGTCGGTTACTCGGCGTGCCTGC